>NZ_JAKRML010000011.1:0-164471 GCF_022346505.1 Achromobacter sp. ACRQX | reverse complement strand
CCATTCCCCCCAATCAGCCCGCCTCCGCGCCCTGTAGCGCGCCGCCCGAGCTGCACATCGCCAGCATGGTGGTGCATGCCGCCCCACGCCGGCTGGCGGACGTGCGCGGCGCGATCCTCGCGATCGGCGGCGCGGAAATCCACGGCGCTTCCGAGACCGGCAAGCTGGTCGTCACCCTGGAAGCCCCCTCTACCGAAGACATGCTTGCGCAGATAGCGCAGATCCAGCGGCTGGACGGCGTGCTGGCGTCGGCGCTGGTCTATCAGCATTCCGACACGCTTGCCGCGATGAATGAGGAGATTGACGATGTCCATGGCTCGTAGAGAGTTCATCAAGCAATCTGCCGCCGCCGCTGCCGCCACGGTAGCCGGCATCCCCATCGTGGGCTACACGCAGAACATCGTGACGGAATCGGAAGCCGCCAAGCTGAAGTGGTCCAAGGCGCCCTGTAGGTTCTGCGGGACCGGCTGCGGCGTGAACGTCGCGGTGAAGGACAACCAGGTCGTGGCGACGCACGGGGACTTCAACGCCGAGGTCAACCGCGGCCTGAACTGCGTGAAGGGCTATTTCCTGTCCAAGATCATGTACGGCAACGATCGGCTGACGACGCCGCTGCTGCGCATGAAGGACGGCAAGTACGCCAAGGATGGCGAGCTGGCGCCCGTGTCGTGGGACCAGGCGTTCGACGTCATGGCCGAACAGTTCAAGCGCGTGCTCAAGGACAAGGGCCCGGAAGCCGTCGGCATGTTCGGCTCGGGCCAGTGGACGATCTGGGAAGGCTACGCGGCGCTCAAGCTGATGAAGGCGGGGTTTCGGACCAACAACCTCGATCCGAACGCGCGCCACTGCATGGCGTCGGCGGCGGTGGGCTTCATCCGCACCTTTGGCGCCGACGAGCCCATGGGCTGCTATGACGACATCGAGAACGCCGACGCCTTCGTGCTGTGGGGCGCGAACATGGCGGAAATGCACCCCATCCTGTGGACGCGGGTGACCGACAGGCGGTTGAGCAAGCCCAATACCAAGGTGGTGGTGCTGTCCACGTTCGAGAACCGGTCGTATGAACTGGCCGACATCTCGCTGACCTTCACGCCGCAAACCGACTTGGCGATCCTAAACTACATCGCCAACCACATCATCAAGACCAAGCGCGTCAACCGGGAATTCATCGACGAACACACCCGGTTCCTGGAAGGCAACACCGACATCGGCTACGGCCTGCGTCCCGAGCACCCGCTGCAAAAGGCCGCCAAGAACGCCAACAACGCCGGCGGCTCGCGCCCGATCACTTACGACGAATACGCGAAGTTCGTCTCCAAGTACGACCTCGACTACACCGCCAAGCTGACCGGCGTGCCCAAGCGGAATCTGGAAGCCCTGGCCGAGCTGTACGCCGATCCGAAGATCCGTGTCATGTCGTTCTGGACCATGGGGTTCAACCAGCACACGCGCGGCGTGTGGGCGAACAATCTGGTCTACAACATCCATTTGCTGACGGGCAAGATTTCCACGCCGGGCAACAGCCCGTTCTCGTTGACGGGCCAGCCGTCCGCCTGCGGCACCGCGCGCGAAGTAGGTACGTTCTCGCATCGCCTGCCCGCGGACCTGGTCGTGACCAACCCGAAGCACCGGGCCCGCGCCGAGGAGGTCTGGGGGCTGCCCGACGGCACCATCCCCGAAAAGGTGGGCGCGCACGCGGTCTTGCAGAATCGCATGCTGAAGGACGGCACCATCAACGCCTACTGGGTGATGGTCAACAACAACATGCAGGCCGCGGCCAACATGTTGAACGAGGGCTATCCCGGCTACCGCAATCCGGCGAACTTTATCGTGGTGTCCGACGCCTACCCGACCGTGACCACGATCTCGGCCGACCTGGTGCTGCCCACCGCCATGTGGGTGGAAAAGGAAGGCGCCTACGGCAACGCCGAGCGCCGCACGCAGTTCTGGCACCAGTTGGTCAACGCGCCCAGCGGCGCGCGGTCGGATCTGTGGCAGTTGATGGAGTTTTCCAAGCGCTTCACCACGGACGAAGTCTGGCCGGCGGACCTGCTGGCCAAGAAGCCCGAGCTGCGGGGCAAGACGCTCTTTCAGGTGCTGTACGAAAACGGCAAGGTCAACAAGTTTCCGAACACGGAACTGGACCCGGAATACGCCAACGACGAGGCCAAGGCGTTCGGCTTCTACGTGCAGAAGGGCCTGTTCGAGGAATATGCGGAATTCGGCCGCGGTCATGGCCACGACCTGGCGCCGTTTGACACCTATCACCAGGTGCGCGGCCTGCGCTGGCCCGTGGTGGACGGAGTCGAGACGCGCTGGCGCTATCGCGAGAAGGCGGATCCCTACGTGAAGGTGGGCTCCGGCTTCAACTTCTATGGCAACCCCGACGGCAAGGCCAACATCTATGCCCTGCCCTATGAGCCTCCCCCCGAGGTGCCGGACGAGGAATACCCCTTCTGGCTGTCGACCGGCCGCGTGCTGGAGCATTGGCATTCGGGGTCGATGACGCGGCGTGTGCCCGAGCTGTACCGCGCCTTTCCCGATGCGGTGTGCTTCATGCACCCGGACGACGCGCAGGCCATGGGCCTGCGGCGCGGCGTACTGGTGGAGATTGCGTCGCGGCGCGGCAAGATGCAGACCCGGCTGGAAACGCGCGGACGCAACAAGCCGCCGCGCGGCCTGGTGTTCGTGCCCTGGTTCGATGCCGGCCAACTGATCAACAAGGTCACGCTCGACGCCACCGATCCGATCTCGTTCCAGACCGACTTCAAGAAGTGCGCGGTCAAGATCACCAAGGCTTGACGGCCCGACGGAGACGCTCATGAACATTCGCGCCACTTCGATCGCCCTGGTCTTTCTGATCGGCGCCAACGCCTGGGCCGCGCCGACCGATCCGATGATCGATCCCATGCGGGGCCCGACGCCCCTGACCGAGTCGGCCACGCCGCCGCTGATGCCCCCGGTGGAAAACCGCGACGTGCGGCGCATGCGCACGTACTCGATGCAGCCGCCCACCATTCCGCACAAGATCGACGGCTACCAGATCGACAAGAACTTCAACCGCTGCCTGGCCTGTCACGCCCGCGTGAACACCGAGCAGACACAGGCGGTGCCGCTGAGCGTGACGCACTACATGGACCGCGACAGCAACGTGCTGGCCGAAGTGTCCCCGCGCCGGTACTTCTGTCTGCAATGCCACGTGCCGCAAACGGAGGCCAAGCCGCTGGTCCCGAACAATTTCCAGGACATCGACGTGATCCTCAAGCGCCTATCTGCTCCGGCGCCCGACAAGAAGTAAGGGACAGGAGCCCGTCATGGTCAAGCTCATCAAGCGTTACTGGAACATCATCCGCCGGCCCAGCGTGCACTTCAGCCTGGGCTTTCTGACGGTGGGCGGGTTCATCGGCGGCATCCTGTTCTGGGGCGCGTTCAACACCGCCATGGAACTGACGAACACCGAGAAGTTCTGCACCGGCTGCCATGAAATGCGCGACAACGTGTACTCGGAGCTGAAGGGCACGATCCACTTCACCAATCGTTCCGGCGTGCGGGCGCTGTGCTCGGACTGCCACGTTCCGCACAACTGGACCGACAAGATCGCCCGCAAGATGCAGGCGTCCAAGGAGGTCTGGGGCAAGATCTTCGGCACCATCGACACGCGCGAGAAGTTCGTCGACAAGCGGCTGGAACTGGCGCAGCACGAATGGGCGCGCTTCAAGGCGAACGACTCGCTGGAATGCCGCAACTGCCACAACTACGAATACATGGACTTCACCCGGCAGAGCGTGCGGGCGCAGAACATGCACTCGACCTATCTCGCGGACCGGTCCAAGACCTGCATCGACTGCCACAAGGGCATCGCCCACACGCTGCCGCACATTCCGCCTGGCCAGACCTCCGAAGCGACGCCGCCGGCCAGGGCGTCCAACGAGGTGGCCAATGCGGCCCGCTGACGCGCCGCTGCCGGTGCTGAGCGCGCGCGGACTGGTCAGCCGGCGCGGCGGCCCCGGCGCGCTGGATTTTGATCTGCACGCCGGGCAGCTATTGAACGTGCAAGGCGCCAACGGCAGCGGCAAGACCAGCCTCTTGCGCATGCTGGCCGGCCTGCTGCGCCCTTTGGACGGCGGCATCTTCGACCCGGACGGCGACATCCGCCGTGATCCGTCGGCGCACTTTGCGCGCACGGCGTATCTGGGGCACGGCAACGGCCTGTCGGGCGACCTGACCGCGCTGGAAAACCTACGGTGCAGCCTGCATGTGGCCGGCACGCCGCGGCGCGACGACGCGATCGCCGCCTGCCTTGACGACTGGCGTCTGGGCGCCTGCCTGCACACGCCCGCCGCGCGCCTGTCGCAGGGCCAGGGCCGCCGGCTGGCGCTGGCCGCCGTGGTGCTGGGCGCCAAGCCGCTATGGCTGCTGGACGAGCCCGACGCGGGCTTGGACGCGGCCAGCCTGGAACAACTGGCGCAGGCGCTTCGCGCGCATCTGGCCACAGGCGGCGCCGCCGTCGTCGCCTCGCATCGCGCCCCCGGCACGCCTGCCCATCACACCCAAACCCTGAACATGGATGACTACGCGGATGCTGGCAACGCTGTCTCAGTTGGCATTGCGTGAAGTCCGGCTGGCCTGGCGTCGACCGGCGGACACGCTGGGCGCGACGCTGTTCTTCATCGTCACGGGTTCGCTGTTTCCGCTGGCGGTGGGTCCCGATCCCGTGCTGCTGCTGGCGATCGGGCCCGGGGTCTTGTGGGTCTGCGCCCTGCTCGGCATTTTGCTGAGCCTGCATCGTCCCTTCGCGCAGGACTACGACAACGGCGCGCTGGAGCAACTGCTGGTGTCGCCGCATCCGCTGCCGCTGCTGGTGGGCGTGAAGCTGGGCGCGCACTGGTTCAGCACCTGCGTGCCGCTGATTCTTGCCAGCCCGGTGCTGGCGCTGCAGTTTGGCCTGTCGCCGAACGCCATCGGCATCCTGGTGCTGTCTCTGCTGCTGGGCACGCCGACGCTGGCGCTGGTGGGCGGCCTGGGCGCGGCGCTGACGCTGGGCCTGCGCGGCGGCGCGCTGCTGCCGCTGGTGGTGCTGCCGCTGTACGTGCCGGTGCTGATCTTCGGCGCGGGCGCCGTGTCGGCCACGCATGCCGGCCTGGGCGCGGGGCCGCAGCTTTCGCTGCTGGGCGCCGGCCTGTGCCTGGCGATCCTGCTTTGCCCCTGGAGCGCGTCGGCGGCGCTGCGCGTGGCGCTGGACTGAGGTATCCATGCACAATCCCTCCACCTTCGACTCCCCTCGCGCCGCCCCCGCGCGATCCAGCTGGATGCGCTACGCGTCCCCGGCGCTGTTCTACCCGCTGGCCGGGCGGATGATTCCCTATCTGGGCGCGGGCGCTGCCCTCTTCGCGGCGGCCGGGCTGTACACGGGGCTGGTGGTCGCGCCTGTCGACAGCCAGCAGGGCGAGGTCTATCGCATCCTGTTCATCCACGTGGCCGCGGCCTGGATGTCGATGTTCCTGTACCTGGTGATGGCGGGCTATGCCGCGCTGGGGCTCATCTTCAACACCCGCCTGTCGTTCATGATGATGCGCGCACTGGCGCCCACCGGCGCGATCTTCACGTTCCTGACGCTGTGGACGGGCGCGCTGTGGGGCAAGCCGACGTGGGGCACGTGGTGGGTCTGGGACGCGCGGCTCACGTCCGAGCTGATCCTGCTGTTCCTGTACCTGGGCTTCATGGCGCTGCAGGCCGCCACCGACGATACGCAGCGCGCGGACCGGGGCGGCGCGATCCTGCTGCTGGCGGGCGTGGTCAACGTGCCGATCATCTACTTCTCGGTGCAGTGGTGGAGCACGCTGCATCAGGGCGCGTCGATCAACCTGACAACCGCCCCGAGCATGGCGCGCATCATGGTGACCGCAATGCTGCTGATGGTGGCGGCGTTCTGGCTGTACAGCGCAGCGGTCGCGCTGGCGCGCGTGCGCGGGATCATTGCAGCGCGCGAGCCGGGCGCCATTCAGAAGATCGCCGGACAGATGGGCGGCGGACAGCCGGGCGCATCGGCAAGCAGCGCCCGGACGGAGGCGCCATGAGCTGGGACACCCTCTTTTCGCTACAAGGCCATGGGCCGTACATCCTGGGCGCCTACGGCGTCACGTTCGCGTTGATGGCGTGGGAAGTGCTGGCGCTGTGGCGGCGCGCGCGTCGAAGCGGCCGGCGGCAGGAGGATGTTGGCAGCCCCGCCCGTGACGCAGGAAGGACGCGCCGATGAGCCCGCGCAAACGCCGCGCGTTCGCCATCGTGGGCGGCCTTGCCCTGCTGGGCCTGGCCACCGCGCTGGTGCTCAACGCCCTGCAATCGAATCTGGTGTTCTTCTTCAGCCCGACGCAGGTCATCGCGCACGAGGCGCCCGCCAGCGGCAGCTATCGCGTCGGGGGCCTGGTCGAACAAGGCTCGCTGCAACGGGAGGCCGACGGCCTGACGCTGCGCTTTGCCGTGACCGACACCGCCCACGCCGTGCCCGTCACCTATCAGGGCTTGCTGCCGGACCTGTTCCGCGAGGGCAAGGGCGTGGTGGTGGCCGGCAAGATGGGCGCGGACGGCGTGTTCCGAGCCACCGAAGTGCTGGCCAAGCACGACGAAAACTACATGCCGCCCGAAGCCGCCGACGCGATCAAGAAGGCGGAGCAACGAGCCGCCTCCACCCTGCAGGCGGAGGCAAAATGATCCCGGAAATCGGCCTTTTCGCCCTGATCCTTGCGCTGCTGGTGGCGCTGGCGCAGGGCATCCTGCCGCTCATCGGCGCTGCCACCGGCTGGCAGGCGGGACTGCGCGTGGCGCGGCCTGCGGCCATCGGGCAGTTCGGCCTGACGACGCTCGCCTTCGCCTGCCTGGCGTGGGCCTTCGTGCACAACGACTTTTCGGTCCTGTACGTGGCAGCAAATTCCCATGCAGACCTGCCGGCCGGCTACCGCTTCGCGGCGGTCTGGGGCGGGCATGAAGGGTCGCTGCTGCTGTGGCAGCTCCTGCTGACGGCGTGGACGCTGGCCGTGGCGCTGTGCAGCAAGCGGCTGCCCTTGGCTTTCGTGGGCCGCGTGCTGGGGGTAATGGGCTGGATCAGTGTCGGCCTGCTGCTGTTCATGCTGTTCCTGTCCAATCCGTTCGAGCGCCTGATTCCGGCCGCGATGGCCGGCCGCGACCTGAACCCGCTGTTGCAGGACCCGGGCATGATCGTGCATCCGCCCATGCTGTACATGGGTTACGTCGGCTTTTCGGTGGCGTTCGCCTTTGCCATCGCGGCGCTGCTGTCGGGCGAGCTGGACGCGATGTGGGCGCGCTGGGTGCGGCCGTGGACGCTGGCCGCGTGGACGTTCCTGACCATCGGCATCCTGCTGGGCAGCGCATGGGCGTACTACGTGCTGGGCTGGGGCGGCTGGTGGTTCTGGGATCCGGTCGAGAACGCCTCCTTCATGCCGTGGCTGGCAGGCACCGCGCTGATTCATTCGCTGATCGTCACCGAGCGGCGCGGCGCCTTCCGCAGCTGGACGGTGCTGCTGGCCATCTGCACCTTTTCGCTCAGCATCCTGGGCACGTTCCTGGTCCGCTCGGGCGTGCTGACCTCGGTCCATGCCTTTGCCGTGGATCCCGGCCGCGGCTTGTACATCCTGGCGTTCATGACGGTGATCGTCGGCGGTTCGCTCGCCCTGTACGCCTGGCGCGCGCCCACGGTCGGGCTGGGCGGCGGCTTTTCGCTGCTGTCGCGTGAATCGCTGCTGCTGTCCAACAACGTCGTGCTGACGGTCGCGGCGGGCTCCGTGCTGCTGGGCACGTTGTATCCGGTGGTGCTGGACGTGCTGGAGTGGGGCAAGATCTCCATCGGACCGCCCTACTTCGAAGCCGTGTTCGTGCCGCTGATGACGCCTGCGATCTTCCTGATGGGAGTGGGACCGGTCGCCCGCTGGAAACAGGCAGAGCTTCCCGACCTGGGCAAACGCCTGCGCGTGGCCTTTGCGGTCAGCGTGCTGACGGCGGTGCTTGTGCCGCTGGCGATGCCCGGCGCTTCGCGCTTTGGTTCCCCGATGATCGTGCTGGGCCTGTGGCTGGCCGCCTGGTCGGTCGCCAGCGCCGCGGCGCATGCCTGGCAGCGCCTGACCGATGGCGACGGCGAGTTGCGGCGGCGGCTGACCCGCCAGCCGCGCTCGTGGTACGGCATGCTGCTGGCGCACGCGGGTATCGGCGTCTTCATCGCGGGCGTCACGCTGGCCAACGGCTACGAGGTCAAACGCGAGCTTCGTGTCGACGTGGGCGCCACGCAGGAAGCCGGCGGCTACCAGTTCACGTTTGCCGGCATCGGCCCGGCCACCGGCCCCAACTACACCGCGCAGCGCGCCGTTTTCCAAGTGGTGCGCGATGGCAAACCCGTGGTCACGCTGTATCCGGAAAAGCGCCACTACACCGTGCAGGACATGGCGCTCAGCCAGGCTGACATCGACAGCGGCTTCACCCGCGACCTGTTTGTGGCGCTGGGCGAACCCGTGGCCGACAACGCCTGGACCGTGCGCATCCAGGTCAAGCCCTTCATGACGTGGATCTGGACCGGCTGCATCCTGATGGCGCTGGGTGGGCTGCTGGCCGCGGGCGACGGACGTTACCGCCGCGCGCGCGAGGCGCAGGCGCGCAAGGACGCGCACGCCGCCCTACCCGAGACCGCGGGCGCGGCACGGGAGGGCTATTGATGCTGCGCTATCTGCTGCCGCTTGCCGTATTCCTGGCCATGGCCGTGTTCCTGGCGAAGGGACTGTCGCGCGATCCGCGCGCGGTGCCGTCGGCCATGATCGACAAGCCCGCGCCCGCCATCGGCCTGCCGGATCTGCTGGAGCCCGGCAAGACACTGGACGTGGAATCGCAGCGGGGCAAGGTCTGGCTGCTGAATGTGTGGGCGTCTTGGTGCGGGCCGTGCAAGGACGAGCTGCCCGTATTGCGCGAGGCCGCGCAGCGCCATGGCATCGCGCTGTATGGGCTGAACTACAAGGACAAACCCGACGAGGCGCGGCAGTGGCTGGCGCGCAACGGCAATCCGTATCTGGCGTCGGCCAGCGACGTCGACGGGCGCGTTGGCATCGAATACGGCGTGTATGGCGTGCCCGAGACGTTCGTGATCGACGGCGACGGCCGCATCCGGTACAAGCATTTGGGGCTGATCACGCCGGAGCTATGGCGTACCCGCTTGCAGCCGGTCATCGAGGCGCTGCAATGAGGGCCCGGCGTGTGCAACGCCGTCCGTTGACGCCGTGGCATCGGCTGCCCCGCAAGCTGCTGACGGTCGCCATGCAGGTCGCCATGCAGGCCGTCCTGGTGACCGGCCTGCTGGTCACATTCCTGACCCCGACGCCCCTTCGCGCCGCGCCGGCTCCCTCACCCGTGCTGTCACCCGAACAGGAACAGCGCGCCGACAAGCTCGCGCACGGCCTGCGCTGCCTCGTCTGCCAGAACCAGACCCTGGCCGAATCCAACGCGCCCCTCGCCCTGGACATGCGCAAGCTCATCCGCGGCCAACTTGCCGAAGGCAAGACCGACACGGAAATCATGCGCTTCTTCGAAGAGCGCTACGGCGACTTCGTGCGCTACGACCCGCCCTTCAAGCCGATTACCTGGCTGCTGTGGGTGGGCCCATTCGCGCTGCTGGCCGTGGGCTTCCTGGTGCTGGTGCGCACGCTGAAACGGCGCGCCGGCACGCGCGCACCGCTGACCGCGGACGAACGCGCCCGCGCCGCCCGCTTCCTGGATTCCGGCTCATGACCACGCTTTGGCTCATCGTCCTGGCCCTGCTGCTGGCCACCCTGTTTTGCCTCGTGCCGCCGCTGCTGCGCCGCACGCCGGCCGCGGAGACCGCGTCGGACGCCAGCGTGCGCGCCTTCTATCTGGCGCAGCGGGAGCAACTGCAGCGCGATCTGGCTAACGGCGCGCTCAGCCCGCAGGCGCACGCCCGCGCCGACGAAGAGCTGCAACGCGATCTGCTGCAGGACCTGGCGATGCGCCGTGATCCCCGCGCACGGCTGGGCGGACAGCGCGCCGGCATTGCCGCGGCGTGCGTGCTGACGGTGGCCGTCCCGGTGGCCGCCGTGCTGTTGTACGGGCAGTTGGGCAATCCGCGCGCGGCGGCCACGATCGCCATGGCGCAAACGCCTGAACCCCATGCGCAGGAGGCGGACAACGACATGGCGCTGGCGATCAACGCGCTGGCCCAGCGCCTGCGCGCCTCGCCCGATGATGCCGATGGCTGGTACATGCTGGGCCGATCCTACGAAACGCTGGGCCGCTACAACGACGCCATTGCCGCGTATCGGGAGGTGCTGCGGCTGGTGCCCGGCCAGCCCGTGGTGCTGGCCGATCTGGCCGACGCGCTGCTGTCGACGCGGCAGGGCCAGCCCGACGAAGACTCCATCGCGGCCGTCGCGCAGGCGCTGCAGGCCGAGCCGGATCAGCCCAAGGCGTTGGCGCTGGCCGGCATGATGGCGCTGCGCCGCGGCGACGCCGCCGAGGCGCTGACGCACTGGGAACGGTTGCAAAAGCTGCTGCCGGCAGAGTCGGAGGCGGCACGGCAGATCCAGACGAATATCGCGCAGGCGCGCGCCATGGCGACGGGTGGGGCTGGGGGAGCGTCGGTGGCGGCTGCGTCGGGTAACTCGTCCGCATCGCCTGCGGTGGCGGGGTCGACGCCGGCTGCTTCCGCAACGCCCGCCGCTCCGGCCGCCACGCCCTCCGCGCCCGCCCGCCTCACCGGTCAGGCCCGCATCGCCGACACGCTGCGCGGCCAGGTCGCGCCAAACGACACCGTCTTCATCCTGGCGCGCCCCATGGAGGGATCCCGCATGCCGGTCGCCATCCTGAAGATGCAGGTTGCGGACCTGCCGCGGGCGTTCGTGCTGGACGACAGCACGTCCATGTCGCCGGATGCCACGCTGTCCAAAGCCGGCAAGGTTCGCGTGGAGATCCGCGTCAGCCGCTCGGGCAATGCTGCCGCCCAGGCCGGCGACCTGAGCGGCGTGCTGACGGACGTAGGGCCGCGCGCCGACGGGCTGGAACTGGTGGCTGACACCGTCGTGCGCTGACCGCTTCCGCCGTCAGCGCTTTCGGCTCACACCCGTTCAAACCCGCTCGATCCGCGCCGGCAAACCCTGCCGCACCGCCGCGCCCGATACCCAATCGATCCAGACGTTGGCATGCTGGCCGCGCGTCGCGTCCCCAAAGCCCAGATCGTTCAGATTGACCCCCGCCGCCAGCGCCGGATCGTGCGGCATCGGCTTGCCGTCGACGACATGCGCGCGCGCGCCCAGCTCGGTATGCCCGTAACCGTGCTCGATGCCCACCGCGCCCGGCTGAACCCCATCGCGCAGCAGGGCCAGCCCCGTCACCGACCCGCCCGGCGTCACGATGCGGACCGTATCGCCGTTGCGGATGCCCAGCCGTTCGCCGTCCTGCCGGCTGATCGACACGGGGTTGTGCGGATGCACCTGCCGCAGACGGTTCACGCCGATCGACAGCGAGCTCATCAGGTTGGACTTGAACGAGCTCAGCAGGAAGGGCCAGTCCTCGCGCGGGTATTCATCCCGCATATCGCGCCCGTCTGCCAGGCGCGTCGGATACCAGGTGGGACAGCCGCTGTAGCGCTCGCCCGTCATCGCGTGGCGGAACCCCGCCAATTCCTCGCTCCAGACATGCAGCGGCTTGGCGTAGGCCACGCGCGTGCGGCGCGGCTGTTCGCCGGCTTGCGTCCACGCGTCTTCCATCCGGTCGAAGCGCCCGCCCCGGCTCATCAGCATCGCAACCTGCCGCCATTCGCCCGGCTTGAGCTTGGTCTGCAACAGGTCGCGGTAGCGGTCGACGCCGGTCAGCGCCATGTCGTCGTCGCTGGCCTCCGGCACCGGACGTCCCGCCGCAAACGCGATGTTGGCCATGCCGCGCAGGAAGAAATCCTCGGGCGTGTCCAGCGCGTACTTGCCGCCGTCCTTGTCCGAGATGGCGCCCTCGCCAAACCCCGGCATGCCCAGGCGCTTGGCGCACGCGATCAGGAAGGTCTCCAGGCACACCGGCTCGTTCGTGGCGGTGCGCGACACGCGCGGCTGCACCGCAGGCCAGCGCACGGTCGAGGCCTTGGCCACCACGTCGGCCCACGGCGCGGACACGCCCCAGCTTTCGTACGTGACGGTGTCCGGCACGATGTAGTCGGCCAGCGCGTTGGTCTCGTTGATGAACGGGTTGATCGACACCGCCAGCGGCAGGATGCGCGGATCCTTCAGTTTTTCCAGCGCCACGTGGCGGAACCCGGCAATACCGTACACCGGGTTGCTCATGTGGTTGAACCAGACCTTGGCGCGATACGGATAGCCCGCCAGCGCCGACGCCAGCATCTCCGAACTGAGTCCGCCGGTGGCCGGATACCAGGGCGCCGCAGCCGGGTACGCTGGTTGGCCCGCGGCCTTCTTGCGCTTGAACTCGCTGGACTTCTCGTACGGAAAGCGGTTGCGCGACAGCGACACGCCTTTGGGCGAGGCCTTGTTGGCAAAGCCGGCGATGTTGTAGCGCGGCCCCATGCCGTAAGGCGGAAATGGCCCGGCATCCAGCACCAGTCCGCCCTCGACGTTCAGGTTGCCTACCAGCGTGTTCAGCATGGCGATGGCGTAGGCGGTGTAGAAGCCCGACCCGCTCATCGTGCCGCCGTGCGCATCGGCCACGGCGCGCTTGCCGTGGCTGGTGAAGCGTTCGGCCAGCGACGCGATCTTGGCCGCCGGCACCCCGCAAAGCGCGGCGTACTCGTCCAGCGTCTTGCGGCGCGACTCCTCGCGCAGCAGGGACAGCGAGGTCCGCACCCGCAGCGCCTCCGGGCTACCTGCCATGCCGGGCGCGGCGATGGTGTCGTCCACAAACAGTTCCGCCGACGACGCCGTCGTGTGCGGCGCCAGCGTGCCGTCGGCCAGACGCACGACATACACGTCCTCCCATTTCTCGTCCGCATCGGCCGGGCGCGCCCAGCCCATGTCGGCGCCACGCAGAAACGCGCCCAGGCGAGGATGGTCCGGTTCGGCCACCACCAGATGCGTCGCGTTGGTCCACGCCGCCTCGCCCGCCGCCTTCATGGCGTTCGGGCCGGGTTGCGACAGCATGCGCGCGTCGAAACGTTCGTTGTCCAGAATCCAGCGGATCAGGCCCATCGCCAGCGCAAGGTCGCTGGCCGGATTGACCGGCACCCATTCATTGCCCGATCCCGCCGACAGGCTGGACGAGGCCGGCAGCACGGGCGACACCACCACGTAGGTGAACGCGGCTTCCCCGGGCCGCACCCGCGCCTCGGCCAATTGGCGGGCCTGGCGCTGAAACGGATTGCCGGCCTGCGCCGGCGCCGCACCGATGAACAGCCCGAAGCGCGCGTTGTCCCAATCCGGCTTGCCGTGCGGCATGCCTTTCAGGTCGCCAAGCGCCGCGCCCGCGCCCACCCGGAAGCTCTGGCCGCAGTACGAGCCGTGATTGCTGAAGTTGACCGTGCCAAACGACTGCCCGGCAAAGCGCTGGATCAGCGGCGTGCGCCCTTCGTTGGACGCGTCGGTAAAGAGGAACTGGTTGACCTTCGCGCCGTACTCCGGATTGTCCGGGTCCAGCGGCGTCTCGCGGTCGAAGATCGCGCGCAGGCCGTCCACGTGGCCTTCGCCGAACAGGTCGCCGCCTTCACAGACTTCCTGCACCAGTTGCTCGAAGCTGATCGTCTGCCATTTGCCGTCGCCGCGCTTGCCGGCGCGCTTCATCGGCTGCAATACCCGGTACGGGCTGTCCATCTGCTCCAGCATGGCCGAACCGCGCGCACACGACGTGGCGCGCCCTTCGAGCCCGCTATCGCCGCCCAGTTGCGCATAGACATCGCGCACGGGCGTGTCCATCGCGGCGGGCCGCGTCGTGGCCAGCGGGTGGTACGGGTTGCCGGCCACGCGCAGGATGCGGTTCTCAGCGGTATCCACGCGCAGCCGCACACCGCATTGCGTCCAGCAGCCCAGGCAGCTCGACGGGCTGACGATCTGGCCCGGCTGGGCGCTCAGCGCACCGGTCAGCGGATCGATGCGGAACTCCGGCGTCAGCGAATTGCCCCGCACGGCGTGCGTCGTCGGCACGCCCGCGGTGCCCTGCGCCAGGCCCTTCACCGCCTTGACGACGGTGTCGCCATAGCCCGCCGCAAACGCCGCCATACCGCCGGCCACCATGCCGCCGCGCATCATCAGCTTGCGCCGTGCCTCGTCGCGCGGCTGGTCCGGGCCATCGTCAGCGCCGCGACGTTTGTGATCTTCGTGTTGCTTGTCCATTGCTTTCTTATCCATGTGCTTATCGTCTCGGCGCGCTCAGGCGGCCACGGCGCGTGCGCGCGCGGGGAAGATGTCCAGGGCCCAGGTGACGGCGGTGATCAGCGCCACGCACAGCCCCAACACGCCCACCATGCCGAGCAGCCCGTCGCTGCCCCACGGCATGTCGTACAGGTAGAGTCCTGCGCCGTACTTGGGCACGCCCTGCACGCTCATGAAAACCACCCAGCGGAAGATCCACGCCGCGCCCAGCATCGTCAGCGCCAACGCGGCCGACGGCAGCGGCGCCGCCAGCGTGCGCGCCGGCCGTTGCAACAGCCCGACGATGCAGAAGGCCGTGATCACGGCGCCCGCCAGGCTCAGGCGCCAGATCGGAAAGCCTGCGAACAGCCGCAGCGCCGCCTCGAAGGACGGATCCAGTCCCAGCAGGCCCAGCAGCACCCACGCCCCCGCGCCCAGCGCCATCATCACGACGGCGGTCACGCTCAGCCGGCGCAACATCTCCACCGGCAACGCGCGCAATCCGCCGGGCAGCCAGCGGCCCACCAGGAACATTGCACCCAACGCGCCCAGCCAGGCGGTCAGCGCAAAGTTCACCGGCAGGAACACGGTGTGCCATAACGGCCGCGAACGCAGCACCATTACCTCGGCCCCGGTGTAGACCAGGATGGACAGCGCCGACAGCGCCAGGGCCGCCGCCACCACCCGCAGCCACCCGATCCGCCCCCACCACCACGCCGCGCAGAACAGCAGCGCCAGCGTCACGAAGACCGGCAGCAGCAACGCCCCCAGCCACATCCACGACCATGGCGTGATGTGCGCATAGAAGTGCCAGAAACGGCCGGGCTGATGCAGGTCGGCCAGCAACGACACCGGCGCGGCGATGGCGCTGACCAGCAGCACCGTCACCGCGGCCGGCAGCAAGCGGCGCGGGGCGGAATCCGCCCGCCCGAACGTCGCAAAGGCGGCGGTCAGCGCGGTGGTCGCGCTGATGCCGATCAGAAAGAAATACTGCACGGCCCAGGGCAACCAGGCCGCGTCGTATACCGGCGTGAGCAATTCAGAAATTCGCATGAGAGTCTCCCCTTCCGTGTCAGTGACCGCCCGCCAGGCGCACGCCGGCCTGGCCGTCGACCTGATGCACGAACGCATCGGGCAGGCCGATGTAAAAGACGTGGGGATCGGTCTTCATCTCGGGCTTGAGCACCTTGATGTCGGCCTTGTGTTCGGCCAGCAGCCGGGATATCGCGCTGTCCGGATCGTTCATGTCGCCGATCACGCGCGCGCCGCCCACACAGCTTTCCACGCAGGCCGGCAGCAGTCCGGCTTCCAGCCGGTGCTCGCAGAACGTGCATTTGTCCGCAGTCTGGGTCTCGTGATTGATGAAGCGGGCGTCATAGGGACAGGCCTGCACGCAATAGCCGCAACCCACGCAGCGCGCGTTGTCGACCAGCACGATGCCGTCCTCGCGCTGGAACGTGGCCTGCACCGGGCAGACCGGCACACAGGGCGGCTTGTCGCAGTGGTTGCACAGGCGCGGCAGCATCACCATCGAACAGGGGCCGCCGGTGTCGGGCGTGACTTCGTACTGCAGGACGGTGGTGCGGAACTGTCCGATGGGCGGTACGTTTTCCAGCGAACAGCTCACCGTACAGGACTGGCAGCCGATGCACTTGCGCATGTCGACGACCATGCCGTAGCGCTTGCCGGCCATGCCAGGCCGGCGCGGCGGTTGGCCATTAAGACCCGGCGCGGCCTCGGCGTGGATGGGAATGACCGAGGCGGCGGCGCCCAGGCCTAGGAGCCCTTTCAGGAAACCGCGTTTGCCCGGGAGCGGCGTTTCCGGGGGGCTATGGGGGGTGTGCATCGTTAAACTCCGAAACGTTTAAGTGTTACGGAAATTAACTTATCACCTGTAGTTATATAGAGCCTTGATATCTGTCAATTGGGGGACGGAGTCGAGGCGGCGGTTGGGGGTTGCGCAGGCGCGGCTTGCGAAAGGGCTGCGCAGCGAATAGTCGGGGTTATGCCGCCTGACCGTGGCTTGCTGATTCAGCGCGTCGGGAATTTCAATGCCGGCGCCCACGCCGTCAGTTTCTGCTCGAAACTGGCCGCCGCGTGGGCGGGACTCGTCGAGGGCAGCTCGTAAATGTCGAGCCCGGGCGCCTGCAACGTCGGCAGCACATGCCGCCGGAACATTGCCGCGGCCTTCGCACCGTTGAAGCAGATGCGCCCGATGGACGGGTGAAGGCTCAAAAATGCCTGGAAATCGTTCGGCACCAGCGTATCGCCCCGGATGTCGGCATCCAGACTGCCCGGCCGTTCACAGGCCTGCAACACATCCCACAGCGCCACGCCGTTAGCCTGCAACGCACGCAAGCGCTCGTCGTAGGCCACGCCCGGATCAAACCCGAAGATCCGCGCTGCCAGGGGCCAGAACGCATTGCGCGGATGCGCGTAGTACTGCACCTGCCGCAGCGAGGCCACGCCGGGCATGGAGCCCAGCACCAGCACGCGCGCACCCTCCCCCACGACCGGGGCAAATCCCGTCACCACCGTCTCGCACCGCGCCGCCGCGGTTTCGTCCCTGATCTTGTCCATGCCCGGAAGGATACCTGCCCGGCGCGGGCGTGGCCTGCCGCCGCGCGATGATCGTTCGCCGCATGGAACAGTGCTTATCAGCCACGGGCACTACCGATATCGGCATTCCGCCCTTATCTTCTTGCCTATGACGAACGGCCCCGAAGGGGCCGCGCAACAGGAAACCTCACCATGAAGAAGATCCTCGGCGTGCACGCCAGCCCCCGTCCCCACTGGGTGGGCGACGGATTTCCGGTGCGCTCCATGTTCTCGTACAACGACAAGGGCCGCGACACCAGCCCGTTTCTGCTGCTGGACTACGCCGGCCCCGCCGAATTCGGCCCGGCCAACCAGCCCCGCGGCGTCGGCCAGCACCCGCATCGCGGCTTCGAAACCGTGACCATCGTCTACAGCGGCGAAGTCGAACACCGCGACTCCACCGGCAACGGCGGCGTCATCGGCCCCGGCGACGTCCAGTGGATGACGGCGGCTTCCGGCATCCTGCACGAGGAATTCCATTCCCACGCCTTCACCCGCACGGGCGGAAAACTGGAAATGGTGCAGCTCTGGGTCAACCTGCCGGCCAAGGACAAGAAGGCGCCGGCCGGTTATCAGGGGATTCTCAATGCGGACATCCCGGTCGTGGCGCTGCCGGATGACTCGGGTTCGCTGCGCGTGATCGCGGGCAGCTACGGAGGCCAGACGGGTCCGGCGCGGACTTTCACGCCGATGGATGTCTGGGATGTGAAGCTGGCCGCGGGTAAGACGGCGACCTTCCCGATTCCGGCGGGCCGCAACAGCATGCTCGTCATGCTGCGCGGCACGGTGCTGGTCAACGGCGAAGCTGTCGCGCGGGATGCGCAACTGACGCTCTTCTCGAAAGAGGGGGAAGACATCACGGTCGAAGCGAATAACGACGCCGTGTTCCTGATCCTGAGCGGCGAGCCGATCGATGAGCCGGTCGTTGGCTACGGGCCCTTCGTGATGAACTCGCAAGCGGAAATCGTGGAGGCGATCCAGGACTTCAACGCTGGGAAGTACGGGCAGATGCATTGAGGCGAACGCTCCGCCAGTGACCCCGCGCCCGCATGCCAGTTACCGGCATGCGGGCGCGGTCGCGTTTGGGGACCATGCAGATCATGAGGCGGCGCATCGCGGCGCGGTATGTCGTTCTGCGGCAGCGCCGTGCTATGGTCGATCCCTAATTCTTCCGCCGCTGTCTCTGGCCACTTCCGCACAACGTCGATGACCGCTCCCGCCCGCTCCCCCTGCTCTCTCGCTTTGCGCCTGGCATTGACAGTCGTCATCGTGCGCGTGGCCTACGCCGCGCTGCTGCAAGGCTACACGTTGATCGGATTGCCCGAATCCGCGCAACTGCGCGAGACGTTCAGCCTTCCGCAGTACCTGGTGCCATTTTTGGCAAACATCGCGGCCTCTTCCATTTTTGTCGGCTTGACCGTATGGAGCGCCACGCATCGCTGGCTGCGGCAGCAAAATACGCACGCTGTGAACGCGCCGGGAAAGCTTTTCGGCATCGTCATCATCTTGACGCTGGTGTTCTCGCTGGCCGTGTCGGCCCTCATGATCTATCTGCAAAGCGTGCTGGTCCTGTACGCCGCGCAACACGCTGGCACGGCCAACAAATTCTTGACGCTAGGCCTGTTCCTCGGTGCCCTGGCCGTTGCCTTGGAAGTCCTGGGCGCATATCTCGCCGTGCGCATCGCCGCGCGAACCGTGCAGCCTGCGGACCAAGCCGGTGGTCCAGCGTATGAACAACGCCACGCGGCCTGGAATGCCGGTTTGATGATCCTGGGCTGGCAACTGAGCGTGTGCATCGCCATGGGCAGCTACCTGAACGCGCAATCGCTCACCGTCGGCTGGCTGCAATACGCGCTCGGCTTCCTGATCCTGCCAGTTCTGCTTCTGGCGCTGTGCACCGTCGTCTGCCTGAGGATTCTGCCGCACCCGATCGGTGACGCGCGCCAAGGACGGGCAGTCGTCCTCGGTACGCTGGCGTTCTGGCTGGCACAGGTGCTGGGGGTTGGACTGGGCTTTCTGGCGATTCGGGCGATGACGTGGGACCAACTGATACGCGCCGCGGATTCCAATGTGGTGGCGGTGGTGATGCTCGTGGTTTATGCGGTGCTCTTGGTGCTGGGATGCAAGGTTGGGAAAATGACGCTTTATGGCGCTTCAAGAAGGCTAGTACCGGCTGGCTAAGCGCATTGGGCGAAAAATGCCGAAGTCGCTCAGTTTTGCCAGTACTCTAGTCTGAAAAGAAACGGCCTAAAAATCCATCGATGGCGGGAAAAGACCGGGATGACGATCGCGCATGTCCGCGAGCCGCCGCTGGTGACGGGCGGCTTCCACCCGTAGCAGTCAAACGGGCAACACATCATCACCGGCTCTTGGAAATCACATCGCTCATGTACTTGTTCAAATCTCGAAAATCCTGAACGGTCCAGGAGTGCGGTGCCAGCTTTACGCCGTTCTCCTTCAAAGTTCTCGGAATCAGGTCTCCGTTCGGACGAAGTATTACCGAAGAGACGATGACTCCCGGATAATCATTGAGTCGCTTTTTGAATGCAGCAGTCGTGAGGTCAGGCGTGGGAGGAGTGCTTTTCTTGGCCAACGGCCCCGTGCCTTTGATATCTGCACCGTGGCACATCGCGCATCTCTGCGTATAGAGATTCTTGCCGTTGATGTTCTGTGCGACGGATGATGTTGGTTGAGTCACCACCAACACTCCCAGCGCGGCGATGAGAAATTTTTTCGACTTCATTCGGTCCTATCGTTTCAAGAAGCCTGGTGGGGCGCCGAGTATAGACTCGTATGTACGGAATGGCTCGTCTTGGCCGATAGCCGACGTCGGATGGTATGCGAATGTCCGGATTCACATCCTTGCCCACGCTCCATCCCCAGCAGCGCCAGCACAAAGAGTCCGATCGTAGGCGGCCGCGCCCGCGGCGCCGCTGCCCGGGCAACGGCCGTGGCCGGGGTGGCTGGCGAGCGTGGGCAACTGCAAGCAAGGCACAGGGCTGCGACACGGCGAGGTCAACAGCCCTTGTGCACTGCGTTATCAGCCATAATCGGTTCAACCTCGCCCCGCGCGAAGGCAGGAGTTCCGCTTTCGCCCCCACATGAACCGGTAGCGGGTGGGCCGTAGCGTACTCAGTGCGGAGTATCTCGATGATGACACCGGAAACGCCAGACGAGGATTTGGTACGGCCCCGCAGCCACAGGTCACGCGACCTGCCCCAGGGCTTTCGGGCTGGATTGATTACGGCCATCACCGTATTTCTGGGCTTTTCGCTGGGTTTCCTGCGTTTCTGGGGCTTCGACGCGCCGGGCGATTGGAGCGTGTTATCCGTGCTGCCGGGCGTGTTCTTATTGGTCGCGATCCTGCTGCAGATCATTGCGCTTTGCCGCGCCTTGCGTTTGGAAGATGAAGCCGAGGATGAATACCGGAAAACCGTGCGATGGTTTATCTCGTCCGCGATACTGCTGTTGCTGGGTCTGACAGCGGCATTGTGGGAGGCGGCGTAACTCCGGCAATCGCCCTTTCGCCGTCACTACCGCCCACTTCCACCCGATTCCGCCCCCGAGCCTTCCCCCGATAAAGCGCCCCATCCGCCTCCCGGAGCGCCTCCTCCAAACCATCCGCTCCATGAAAGCGCGCTGACACGCCAATCGTGACCGTGCAGCGCAGCGGCTCATCGCCGCCGGTGACATGGATTGCCTGGCTTTCGATGCTGGCGCGCAGCCGTTCCGCAAGAACCATCACATCCGCCACTTCCGATTCAAGAAGCACGGCGACGAACTCCTCTCCGCCGGTGCGGCCGGTCAGATCTCCTCGCCGTACGCCGGCACGGAGCAGCCCCGCCACATGGCAGATCACCTCATCGCCCGCTTGATGGCCGTAGCTGTCATTGATCCGTTTGAAATGGTCGACGTCCACCATCAGCAAATAGGCGGGGACCGCATTACGGCCGTTGAAATACTGGGTCAGTGCGTCTGACAATCCCCTGCGATTGAGCAGATCCGTCATCGGATCGCGCGCCGCCATATTGCGCAAACTATCCGTCAGCCGGCGCAGCACGAGCCAGACAATGGAAGGCGGCACGATGGTGGCAAGCGTCGACATATAGATGTAGAAAATCATCTGAAACCGGCTGTCCATATGCAGCGCGTCCAGGCCGCCCTCCGTGATCTTCAGGAACTTCAGCGCGTTCAGCACACAGATTCCGCCGATCAGGCACGCGAAGAAGATCATCTCTGCGCGCAAGTCCTTGGCGAAGGTGCGCGTGCCGCACAGCACCGTAACGGTCATGGCGAAGAAGAGAAGCGTCGCCGACGCGGCCAGCATGGCGTATCGGGCTTCCGATCCGAGCTGCCATTGCACCAGCCACTGCAATAACCCATACACCAGGCAAAACACCGCCAGCGGCAACCACAGGCGCACCTGGCGTCCGAAGAATCGCATGGCGCCAAGCAGGTACGCGATTGGCGCGGCCAGGGTCAGGCAGTGATTGACGACGCTCATCAGGCTCCAGGCGGGACCGCCTTCGACCAGTTGCAGGATGTAGGCCGCCGCGAGCAGCAGATTGCCGACGGCGAAGACGTCCATCCCCATCCTGTTTTCTGGCAGGCGACGGCTGATAAGCAGGAACATGCCGGAAAAGCACAGCAGGTGTGCGCACAGCATGCCAACGAGCGTGGAGGCAACCATGAAAGGGACGTCGAGAGGGAAAGCGGATTTCCTGCGCCGGCGCCACTGGGCGGTGGTCAGCGATGGACACCCAGCGACCTGCGTGGGCGGCGCTCATTGTAGTCGGCGGGTATTGATCCCAGGAATTCGGCCGAGGGCGCCTGGAAATGGCGATAAAGTAGCCATCAAACACGCTCGGAATCGGCGATAAAGCAGCCGTCAGACACGCTCGGAATTGGCGATAAAGTGGCCGTCCGACACGTCGATGCGGCAGATGAGCCGGCGGTTGACCAGTTGAATGACGCGGGGATAATGCCGCTGCATTCCCGTCACGAGGAGAATTCAAATGCCCACCACACTGCGAGCCATCCGCTCAGACATCACCAAGCTTCAGGTGGACGCCATCGTCAATGCCGCCAATTCCTCATTGCTGGGCGGCGGCGGCGTGGATGGCGCGATTCATCGTGCCGCGGGACCTGATCTGGTGCATGAGTGCCGGCTGCTGGGCGGATGCCAGACGGGCGATGCGAAGGTGACCGGCGGATATCGGCTGCCCGCGCGCTTCATCATTCACACGGTGGGCCCGGTTTGGCGCGGGGGGAATAACCGGGAGCCGGCACTCCTGGCAAGCTGCTATCAACGCTGCATTGCGCTGGCGGAGGAAAAAGGCGTAGCTTCGATTGCGTTCCCCAGCATCAGTACCGGCATCTA
Organism: Achromobacter sp. ACRQX; assembly: GCF_022346505.1. Lineage (NCBI taxonomy): Bacteria > Pseudomonadati > Pseudomonadota > Betaproteobacteria > Burkholderiales > Alcaligenaceae > Achromobacter > Achromobacter sp. ACRQX. Next base: position 142,142 of record NZ_JAKRML010000011.1, on the reverse strand, counting down.
TGGCTATCCCATTGATTTGGCGGCGCAGATTGCGGTCGATACCGTTCGTGTAAGCCTGTCGAGGGATTCGTCAATTCAAGAGGTCATCTTCTGCTGCTTTTCGGACGCTGACCTGAGTCACTACGAGCGAGTGTTGAACCGGCCACCTGAATGACGCGACGCGAGGAGGCGGCCGCTCTGCCGTCTGCCCCCGGTTGCCTGGCCACGGGATCGCCGCTCATCGACCCCTTTCAGCTCCGCCCCGCTAATCCCGCCGGCGCCACACACTAGCCAGCCACGGCTGCTGCTCGCGCGGCAGTCCGTCGGGCCGGTAGTAATGCTCTAGCTCGTCGAATCCGGCGGCCTCCATCAGCGCACGCCAGCCGTCGAGATCGTGGTACGCCCCGTAGCGCCCGCGATTCCAGCCTTCCTGGTTGCCGCCCCGGGGATTGGAACTGAACAGCACGCCGCCTGGCCGCAGCGTTGCCCGCAGTTCCTTGAGCACGCGCGGCAGTTCCTGCCCCGGCACGTGAAAAAGCACGGCGTTGGCGAAGATGCCGTCAAAGCGCGCCGCGGGCAGTTGGAGCCGCAGGAAGTCCTGCTCCCAGACCTCGCACCCGCTTGCCGCACGCGCCATTTCCACGAAACGCGGCGTGCCGTCCAGGCCCACGGGCCGGTGTCCCATCGCGAGGAAGGTCTTCAGGTCGCGCCCCGGTCCGCATCCCAGATCCAGGATGTCATAGGGCGGCTGGCCGTCAATGTGCCGCAGCAAGGCGGCGATGTTCTGGCTGACGTCGTGGTCCCGCGTGCCGGCCTGGAAGGAATCTGCGTTCTCTTCGTAATGGGCGAGCGTCAGGGACGTGATCTTGGCGAGGTCTTCGGGATCCAGGTGCATCAGGCGATTGTGCATCAAACGGCGCGGGGCGGCGAGGCGGTGCGCGCCGCTCAACGAAACGGCCGCGCCTTGATGAAGTCGATCAGCGCCTTCAGCGGCGACGGCACCAGGCGGCGTCCCGAGTAGTACAGAAATGGCCCCGAAAACTGCGGCCACCACGGCTCCAGCACGGGCTCCAGCGCCCCGCTTTCAAAGTGCGGCCGCAGCCAGTCTTCGAACAGATACATGACGCCCGCCCCCGCGATGGCGACGTCGACGGCAAGATCGACCGCGCCGCCAATCTGCACGACCAACGGTCCGGACGCATCGATACGCACGGTCTCTCCGCCCCGCTCAAAATCCCACGCAGGCATCGCCCCGCTGGGAAAGCGGCCGCGCAGGCAGGCGTGCTGCATCAGGTCTTCGGGATGCGCGGGCCGCCCGCGCCGGTTCAGGTAGTCGGGCGAGGCGCCGGCTGCAAAGCGCTGCACGCGCGGGCCGATGGGCACGGCGATCATATCCTGCTCCAGCCGGTCGTCGTAGCGGATGCCTGCGTCGCAGCCGGCAGCCAGCACGTCGACAAAGCTTTCCTCGGCAACGACCTCCAGTCGGATATCGGGATAGGCCGCCAGAAAGCCGGGGACGATGGACGGCAGCACCAGCTTGGCGGCGCTGAGCGGCACGTTGAGCCGCAAGGTGCCCGCCGGCTTGTCGCGGAACCCGTTGACGGCGTCCAGCGCCGCCTCGACCTCGGTCAGCGCGGGCGCCAGCCGGGCCAGCAATTCCTGGCCGGCCTGGGTCAGCGCCACGGAGCGCGTCGTTCGGTTGAAAAGCCGCACGCCAAGCTGCGCCTCCAGGCGGCGCACGGTGTCGCTCAGGCGCGACGCGCTGGTGCCCGCCGTCCGGGCCGCTTCGCGGAATCCTCGCGCGCGCGCGACGGCGACGAAGGCATGGAGGTGATCGAGGTCAGTCGCCATTGTGCATTTTTCCGTACAAGCCGTGCGGATTGTATTGGCTTATCAGCCAGTGGCGAAAGCTCTATCGTTTGCCCATCCCCACTCCTTCACTGAAACAAGGAACCCGACATGACCCAACTCGCAGACAGCGGCACCTACTCCCTCGGCGCACGCCAGGTCTATCGGCTTGGCTATGGCGCCATGCAGCTCGCCGGCCCGGGCGTCTTTGGTCCGCCGAAGGACCGTGATGCCGCGCTTGCCGTGCTGCGCGACGCGGTTGCCGCCGGTGTGAACCACATCGACACCAGCGATTTCTACGGCCCGCACATCACCAACCAACTGATCCGGGAAGCGCTGGCCCCCTATTCCGACGATCTGGTGACCGTGACGAAGGTGGGCGCGGTGCGCGGCGACGATGCCTCGTGGAATCCCGCGTTCTCTGCCGAGCAGTTGACCCGGGCGGTGCACGACAACCTGCGCAACCTGGGCCGCGACGTGCTGGACGTGGTAAACCTGCGCGCCATGTTCGACGTCCATGGCCCGGCGGAGGGGTCCATCGAAGCGCCGCTGTCCGTGCTGGCCGGCCTGCAGCAACAAGGGCTGATCCGCCACATCGGGTTGAGCAACGTGACTGCCACGCAGGTGAAAGAAGGCCGCGGCATCTGCGACATCGTCTGCGTGCAGAACCAGTACAACGTCGCCCACCGGGCCGACGATGCCCTGATCGACGACCTGGCCCGCGAAGGGATCGCCTACGTACCGTTCTTTCCGCTGGGCGGGTTCAGCCCGTTGCAGTCGTCCATCCTGAACGACGCGGCTGCGCGGATCGGCGCCACGCCGATGCAGACGGCGCTGGCGTGGCTGCTGCGCCGCTCGCCGAACATCCTGCTGATTCCCGGCACGTCTTCGCAGAAACATCTGAAGGAAAACCTGGCCGCGGCGTCGCTGCAGTTGCCGGACGACGTGGCCAAGGCGCTGGACGGCATCGCGGCGAGCCAAACGGTTTAAGCCCGGCCTGGCAACCCTGAACACCGAGCGGACGCGCCTGCGGATTCCGCGGCCGGCAATAAAAAACCGCCTGCGTAAACGCAGGCGGGTTCGATCAACCGGTAACCATCAATGGCATCAAGCCGCCAGACGGCCCTCGATCTCGGTCTTGGTGGTGCGCAGTTCGTCGGGCAGGCCTTGCGACAGCTGACCGAAGAGCTCATGGTGCAGCGCCAGTTCCTCGCGCCAGGCGTTCTCGTCGACCGACATGACCTGCTCGAACTTGTCCGGGCTGAATTCCAGGCCGGTCCAGTCGATGTCCTGGTAGCTGGGGGACACGCCAAACACCTGATCCACGCCCTTGGACTGGCCGTCGATGCGGCCCAGCATCCAGCGCAGCACGCGCATGTTGTCGCCAAAGCCGGGCCAGACGAACTTGCCGTCCGGACCCTTGCGGAACCAGTTCACGCAGTAGATGCGCGGCAGGGTCGCGCCGGCGGCTTCGAGCTGCTTGCCCAGCTTCAACCAGTGGCCGAAGTAGTCGCTCATGTTGTAGCCGCAGAACGGCAGCATGGCGAACGGGTCGCGGCGCACCACGCCTTGCTGGCCAGCGGCCGCGGCGGTGGTTTCCGAGCCCATCGTGGCGGCCATGTAGACGCCTTCGACCCAGTTGCGCGCTTCGGTGACGAGCGGCACGGTGGTGGAGCGGCGGCCGCCGAAGATGAAGGCGTCGATGACCACGCCCTTGGGGTTTTCCCATTCGGGGTCGATGGACGGGCACTGCGCGGCCGGCGCGGTGAAGCGCGCGTTCGGGTGCGCGGCCTTGCGGCCGGTTTCGCGCGCGATTTCAGGCGTCCAGTCCTTGCCCTGCCAGTCCACCAGATGTGCCGGCGGCGTGCTGGTCATGCCCTCCCACCAGACGTCGCCGTCGTCGGTCAGCGCGACGTTGGTGAAGATGACGTTGGCCTTGAGCGTGGCCATGGCGTTGAAGTTGGTCTGCTCGCTGGTGCCCGGGGCCACGCCGAAATAGCCGGCTTCGGGGTTGATGGCGTGCAGGCGGCCGTCGGGGCCGGGCTTGATCCAGGCGATGTCGTCGCCGATGGTGGTGACCTTCCAGCCGTCCATGCCTTGCGGCGGGATCAGCATGGCAAAGTTGGTCTTGCCGCATGCCGACGGGAAGGCGGCGGCGACGTGGTACTTGCGGCCCTTGGGCGAGGTAACGCCCAGGATCAGCATGTGTTCGGCCAGCCAGCCCTGGTCGCGACCCATGGTGGACGCGATGCGCAGCGCGAAGCACTTCTTGCCCAGCAGCGCGTTGCCGCCGTAACCCGAGCCGTAGCTCCAGATTTCGCGGGTCTTGGGGAAGTGGACGATGTACTTGGTGGGGTTGCAGGGCCAGGCCACGTCGGCTTCGCCTTCGGCCAGCGGCTTGCCGACCGAGTGCAGGCACGGCACGAAGTCGCCGTCGGTGCCCAGCACGTCATAGACCTGCTTGCCCATGCGCGTCATGATGCGCATGTTCACGGCCACGTACGGGCTGTCGGACAGTTCGACGCCGATGTGGGCGATGTCCGACCCCAGCGGGCCCATCGAGAACGGCACCACGTACAGCGTGCGGCCGCGCATGGCGCCATCGAACAGACCGTTGAGCGTGTCGCGCATTTCAGCGGGATCGGCCCAGTTGTTGGTGGGGCCGGCGTCTTCGGCGCGGTCGGAACAGATGAAGGTGCGGTCTTCAACCCGGGCCACGTCGGACGGATCGGACCACGCGAGATAGGAATTGGGGCGCTTGGCGGGGTTGAGCCGGCGCATGGTGCCGGCCTGCACCATCTGCTCGCACAGGCGGTCGTACTCTTCCTGCGAGCCGTCGCACCACACCACGCGATCAGGCTTGGCCAGCGCGACGAAACTGGCGACCCAGTCGATCAGTCCGCGATGCTTGACGTACGCGGGCACGTTCAAGGCTGCCAATCCCCCGTCCAAAGGCTTATTCATTGGGGCTATCTCCATACTTTGGCTAAAGGTGATACGGCCCCAATTGAGAGGGGCCGTATCCAGTTTGCGCAATCATACTTGCAGCGCCGGGCAGCCAGTCAACCCATCCACATGGGCGAGATTGTCACCGGGTGAGTCCGCTTATGCGGGGTATCCGGCACGCAACTCCCTGCGAATGATCTTGCCGGTCGCGGTCGTGGGCAAACTGGTTACAAAGCGGATCGCGCGCGGATATTCGTGGGCGGCCAGCCGGGTGCGGACGTGCGCCTGCAGCGCCTTGACCAGCGCTTCGTCGCCCACCACACCCTCGTTCAGCACCACGAACGCCACCACGATTTCCGTACGCTCAGCATCCGGCATGCCCACCACCGCCGCCATGCGCACCGCGGGGTGACCGATGAGGCAGTCTTCGATGGGTCCCGGGCCGATCCGGTAGCCGGCGCTGGTGATGACGTCGTCGTTGCGGCCCACGAAGCGGATGAAGCCTTCCGGATCGCGCACGCCGATGTCGCCGGTCAGGAGGTAATCGCCGGCAAATTTTTCCGCCGTTGCCTCCGTGTTTTTCCAGTACCCCAGGAACATGACGGGATCCGGGCGCAGTACGCCGATGTTGCCCTCCTGTCCATCGGCCACTTCGGCCCCCCTGTCATCCACAATAGCGACCTGATGCCCGGGCGCGGCGCGGCCGATGGCGCCGATGCAGGGGTCGAACAGCGACGAGCACGAGGACACGATCATGTTGCATTCGGTCTGGCCGTAGAACTCGTTGATGGTCACGCCCAGCACGCGGCGGCCCCAGTCGATGAGTTCGGCCCCAAGCGATTCGCCGCCGCTGGCCACCGAGCGCAGCGCGCGCGGCCCGGCGTGGTCCGGCCAGTCGCAGCCGCGCATCATCTTCAGCGCGGTCGGCGGCAGGAAGGTGTGCGTCACGCCGTGGCGCGCCATCAGTTCCAGCGCCGAGGCGCCATCGAATTTTTCGAACCGCCGCGCCAGCACCGGCACACCGTGGTGCCACGACGGCAACAGCACGTCCAGCAGCCCGCCGATCCAGGCCCAGTCAGCGGGCGTCCACATCAGCACGGCGTTCTCGGGAAAGAACTCGTGCGACATCTCCACGCCTGGCAGATGGCCGAGCAGCACGCGGTGCGCATGCAGCGCGCCCTTGGGCTTGCCGGTGGTGCCCGAGGTGTAGATGATGACGGCCGGGTCGTCGGCGGCGGTCTCGACCGGGTCGAAGGCGTCGGATTCGAGCGCCAGGCTTTGGTGGAACGGCAGCGCGCCTACCGTAACCCCCGCGGCCCCCGCGTCCCCATCGATGCAATAAATCACTTTCAGGTCGGGCAGGCTGTCGCGGATTTCCAGCAGCTTGCGACAGCCTTCCGCGTCCGTGACGAGGGCCGACGCCCCGCTGTTGGCCAGCCGGAACTGGATGGCGTCCACGCCAAACAGCGTGAACAGCGGCACCGCCACCGCGCCCATCTTGTAAGCGGCGACGTGGGCGATGGCGGTTTCGGGCGCCTGCGGCAGGTAGATGGCGATGCGGTCGCCGCGCCGGATGCCATAGCGAGCCAGGCTGTTGGCGAACTGGTTGGACTGCGCCTTGATCTGATCGAACGTATAGCGCGTCTGCGCCCCGTCGCTCTTTTCATAGATCAGGGCCAGCCGGCCGCTGCCGTCGGCCCATTTGTCGCACACGTCGACGCCGATGTTGTAGGACGCGGGCACCTGCCACTGGAATGCGGACACGACTTGCGCGTAGGAATCTGCTCTGTGCAGCATGGTTGTCTCTTGATCGTTATGGTTGTTGCCATGAAAGGCCCGCTGCGGCGGCGGGTTGCCCCCCGCCTTGCCACGAAGTTGACCGTCGCTCAATAATAGGCCCTCGCGCGGACGGCCAGACAGGCCGCCCGCCCCTTTTTCGCCTGTAGCCTGCATGGAAAAAAGCCCAGCCGTCCCGATGCGCCGCCCGCCGGCCAGCGCCAAGTCCGAACAACGCATCCGCGACATCCTGCGGGTCGCGCGCCAGGTGTTCTCCGAAGCGGGCTTTCACGCGGCCACCACCACCGAGATCGCGCAGCGGCTGGGCGTCTCGGAAGCCACCGTCTTCACCTACTTCGGCGGCAAGCGCGAACTCTGCGTGCGCGTCATCAGCGACTGGTACGACGAAATCATCGCGCGGGTGGAGGACCACCTGCCGCATATCCACGGGGCGCGCGCCCAGTTGCATTACCTGGTCCACACGCATCTGCGCCATCTGCTGGCCGAAGGTCCGGGCCTGTGCGCCTTCATACTTTCCGAAGGCCGCGCGCGCAACGACGACTTCGGCGACATCTACGCCGACCTGCAGCGCCGCTACACCGCGCCGCTGATGCGCATCCTGGCGCAAGGCCAGGCCGACGGCGACATCCGCCAGGACATGCCGCTGCGGTTGCTGCGCTCGGCGGTGTACGGGCCGATGGAGCATGTGCTGTGGGACGCGATGCGGCGCGGCGCGGAGGTCAATGTCGATGTGGCCGCCACGGCCGACCAGCTGGTCGGTTTTCTGTGGCAGGCCCTGCAGCCGCCGCGCCAGGACGCCCTGGCGCTGGCGCAATTCCGGGGCGAAGTCCAGAACGCGCTGCATCGGCTTCAGTCTTCCGAAAACAGAGACGGCGGCACGTACTGAGGAAAGCCGTTGTAGGTCTCGCCGCGCTCGGCCGGCTGCAGGTTCCATGAATGGCGCGCGTTCGGCACGCCGCCGTCCACCCGGATCACGGTGCCATTGATGAACGCGGCCGCGGGCGACAGCAGAAAGACCACGGCGGCGGCCAGTTCGGCTTCGGTGCCAAAGCGCTGTAGCGGCACCTTGGTTTTCAGCTCGCGCAGCACGCCGCGGTAGTGCTCGTCGTAGCTGTCCATGCCGCTGGATGCAATCCAGCCCGGCGCCACGGCGTTGACGCGCACGCCGGCATACGCCCATTCGCAGGCGGCGGTCTCCGTCAGGTTCCACACCCCCGCGCGCGCCGCGCCCGAATGTCCCATGCCCGGCATGCCGCCCCAGATGTCGGCCAGCATGTTGACGATGGTGCCGCCGTGCTGGCGCATGTGCTGCGTATAGACCTCGCGCGACACAAGAAAGGTGCCGTGCAGATTGTTCTGCACGACGGCGTTCCAGCCATTGAGGCTGATGCGGTCCAACGGCGCGGGAAACTGGCCGCCTGCGCAATTGAAAACGCCGTTGATGCGGCCGTGCGCGGTCAGCGCGTCGGTGACGGCGCCGCGTACGCCGGCTTCGTCCCGGATGTCGCAGGGGTGCTGACTGATCCGATCGGCGGCCTCGGGATAGACGCGGACGATTTCCTCGGCCGCCGTGCGCAGTTTGTCCGGGTTGCGTCCGACCAGCGCCAAGCGCGCGCCGAGTGCCGCCAGCTCATGCGCGGTGCAACGGCCCAAGCCGCTGCCGCCGCCGGTGACCATGACCGTCTTGCCGTCAAACAATCCTGGCCGGAATACCGATGCGTAACGCTGATCGGCGGCGCCACTCCCCGCAGGCTGATTCATGTCTGTCTCCGAAAAATTTTTGTTGAGGATAACTCAATCCACCGAAAACAATCATCGCAACGCCGCGCTTTTGCCCATAGAATCAACCGAATCGATCGGAACACCTATTGAGCCATCATCAACAACACCGGAGACCGCGCATGACGCTGACCGAACCGCTGGACCTGACCATAGAAGGCCCCCTCGCCCGCCTGACGCTGAACCGGCCGGACATGCGCAACGCGTTCGACGAGACGCTGATCGCCGCGCTGACCGCCGCGATCCAGACTGCGGTCGATGATCCCCAGGTGCGGGTCCTGCTGCTGACGGGCGCGGGCAAGGCATTTTGCGCCGGCGGCGACCTGAACTGGATGCGCAAAATGGGCACGCTGACCGATGCGGACAACCGCAAGGACGCCACGCGGCTGGCGGACATGCTGCACGCGGTCTGGACCTGCCCGAAACCCATCGTCGCCTGCGTGAACGGCGACGCCTACGCGGGCGGGCTGGGGCTGGTGGCCGCGTGCGACATCGCGGTTGCGGCAGACAGCGCGCACTTCTGCCTGTCCGAAACCCGCCTGGGCCTGCTGCCCGCCACCATCAGCCCCTACGTGATCCGCGCCCTGGGCGAGCGCGCGTCCAACCGCTATTTCCTGACCGCCGAACGTTTCGACGCCGCGACCGCGCTGCGGCTGGGGCTGGTGCACGAGGTCGTCCCGGCGGCCCAGGCGCTTGAGGCCGCCGAAGCGCTCTGCCGCACACTGTGCGCAAATGGTCCGGGCGCCGTGCAGGCCAGCAAGCGGCTGGTGCGCGACTTTGCCGGCCGGCCGCTGGACGCCACCCTGATCGCCGACTCGGTCGAACGCATTGCGGCTATCCGTAGCACCGAGGAAGCGCGCGAGGGCGTGACGGCCTTTCTGGAAAAACGTGAACCGTCCTGGCGCGGCACGACGTAAGCGGCGGACAAGGACGCCGCGCCATTGATGCCATAATCCAGGGCGGATCTTCTGGAAGTCTCATGCCGCAAGCCACACCGCCCGCTTTTCCCCCGCTGAACGCCGAACGCCTTTGGTCGCGCGTCAACACTCTGTCCAAATTCACCCTGCCCGACGTCCCCTGGACGCGCCGCGCTTTTTCGCCGCTGTTCGATGACGCGCGCGCCTGGCTGCGTAGCGAGTTCGAAGCCGCGAGCCTGACCACGCGCCTGGACGCGGGCGGCAATCTGGTCGGCACGCGAAAGGGGCGCGATGCCTCGCGCAAACCGATTTCCACCGGCTCGCACTGCGACACCGTCATGGCCGGCGGCCGCTTCGACGGCATCATCGGCGTACTGGCCGGCATCGAAGTCGCGCACACGATGCAGGAACACGGCATCACGCTCGACCATCCTTTCGAAGTCATCGACTTCCTGTCCGAAGAACCCAGCGACTACGGCATTTCCTGTGTCGGCAGCCGCGCGCTGTGCGGCCAGCTCAGCGCCGACATGCTGGACGCGCGCAATCCGCAGGGCGAGACGCTGGCGCAGGGTATTGCCCGCATCGGCGGCGACCCGTCCGCACTCAACGCCCCGCTGCGCCGCGCGGGCGAAACCGCCGCCTTCGTCGAACTGCACATCGAACAAGGCCCCGTGCTGGAAAGCCGCCAGTTGCCGATCGGCGTCGTCACCAACATCGTCGGCATCCGCCGCGTGCAGATCGTGGTCGAGGGCCAACCTGACCACGCGGGCACCACGCCCATGGACATCCGGCGCGACGCGCTGGTGGGCGCGGCCCGCATCATCGACGCCGCCAACCGGCAGGCCAGCGCGGCCAGCGGCAATCCGCATTACGTCGTCGCCACCGTCGGCCGGCTGACCATGACGCCCAATGCGGCCAACGCGGTGCCGGGCCGGGTCGAGATGACGCTGGAAATGCGCAGCGACAGCAACGCCGTGCTGGACGCCTTTCCCGAAACCCTGATGGCGGGCGTGGCCGACGACCTGAAGGCGCTGCGCCTGACCGCCGGCTTCACGCAGCTCAGCCGCGCGCAGCCCACGGACTGTTCGCCGCTGGTCATGGACGCGGTCAAGGCGGCCGCCGACCAGCTTGGCTACGCGTCGATGCGGCTGCCCAGCGGCGCCGGCCACGACGCCGTGTACATGGCCCCCACCGGCCCCATCGGCATGATCTTCATCCCCTGCCTGAACGGCCGCAGCCACTGCCCCGAAGAATGGATCGAACCCGCGCAACTGCTGGACGGCACGCGCGTGCTGTACCAGTCGGTGCTGGAACTGGACCGCGTGCTGCGCGGCGCTTGAGACACACGATGGAACAGATAGAACTCAACGACAGCACCGCCGACCGCTTTCTGCTGGACGCGCGCGGCCTGTCCCTCATCGTCTTTCACAGCCGCACCTGCGGCACCTGCCGCGTGGCGCGGGAGCAGCTTCCGGGCGTGGAACTGCCGGTCGAGCGCATCTGCTGGATCGACGCCGGCGACAACCGCGGCCTGGTCGAGCGCTACGAGGTCTTCCACCTGCCCGCCATGTTCGTCGCCCGCGACGGCGCCTTTTATGGCCCGGTGCAAGCCTCGCTGGCCGAATGGGACCTGCGCCAGCAGATCGGCCTGGCGCTGGACAGCTATCCCGCCGAACTGCCGTGAGCATCACCGCCGCCAAGCCGCTGCGCCTGCCGCTGGACACGCTGGCCACCGGCGCCATGCTGGCGCTGTGCGTGTGCTGGGGCTTCCAGCAGATCGCCATCAAGCTGGTTGCGGACGACATCGCGCCCATCATGCAGATCGGGCTGCGCTCCACCTTCGCGGCCCTGGTGCTGGCCGTCGTGGTGTGGCGCGCCGAAGGGCAGCGCGCGTTCACCGACGGCACGTTCCTGCCTGGATTGATCGTGGGGCTGCTGTTTGCGGGCGAATTCCTGTTCGTCGCGCAAGGGCTGGTCTACACCACGGCCTCGCACATGTCGGTGTTCCTGTACACCGCGCCGATCTTCGCGGCGCTGGGCCTGCACTGGCTGCTACCCGAAGAGCGTCTGAAGCCGCTGCAATGGGCGGGCGTCGCGCTGGCCTTCTGCGGTATCGCGGTGGCGTTCCTGGTCAAGGGCGGCCAGCCGTTGGCGCACGACGGCGCGCGCAATATGCTGCTGGGCGACGCGATGGGACTGCTGGCCGGGCTGCTGTGGGGCGCCACGACGGTGGCGATCCGCAAGACGTCGTTGTCCGAAGCCGCCCCGGCCAAGACGCTTTTCTATCAGATGGCCGTGGCCTCGGTAGGCCTGTTGGCCTTTGCAGTCGCCACCGGCCATCATGGCATCCGCTATACCCCGGCCGCCGTGCTCAGCGTCGTGTTCCAGTCGGTCGTCGTCGCGCTGACCAGCTATCTGGCCTGGTTCTGGCTCCTGCGCCGGTATCTGGCGTCCCGCCTGTCGATCCTGTCGTTCATGACGCCACTGTTCGGCGTGAGCTTCGGCGTGCTGATCCTGGATGAACCGCTGGATGCGGGCTTCGTGATCGGCGCGGTGATGGTGCTGGCGGGAATCACGCTGGTCAGCGGGGCCGAAATGGTGCGGGAACGGCTGCGCAAGCGTCAGGCGCGGCGCAATTCCCATCATGGTTAACTCGGCTTTTTCCCGACGGCCCGGGCGGATATAACGGACTTTTGCCGCCCCCGGGCTCGCGGTGTCATCCAGCCCGGTGCGCGGCCTCGGCCTGGAGGTCACATGCAACCCTGGCACAGCGACAACCCCGCCCTGACCCGCGCGTTCGCGCCGGTCTTCGACGAACGCGACGACGCGGACCTGCCCATTGAAGGCGCCCTGCCCCCCGGCCTGTCCGGCGTCTTCATGCGCAACGGCCCCAATCCGCAATTCGAGCCCGGCCCGGGCTATTCCTATCCCTTCGACGGCACGGGCATGATCCACGCGATCTACCTGGACGGCGGCCGCGCGCGCTATCGCAACCGCTGGGTGCTGACTGCCGAACTGCAGGAAGAACGGGACGCCGGCCATCGCATCTACAACCCGACGTTCGGTCCGCCCCCCTACGCGAACCTGGCCAACACCAACGTGTTGCGGCACGCCGGCCGCATCCACGCGCTGTACGAAGGCGGCTGCCCGTACGAACTGGACGACGCACTGGGCACGGTCGGCGCCAACACATTCCAGGGCAAGCTCGCCGGCGCGTTCTCCGCGCACCCCAAGGTCGACCCGCTGACCGGGGAAATGCTGGCGATCAATTACGACCTCATGGCGGGCACGCTTGAATACATGCGGCTGGACAGCACGGGGCGGGTGGACCGCCAGGTCGCATTTGCATCGCCCTGGCCCGCGCTGGTTCACGACATCGGCCTGACCGCCACCGACGTGGTGGCGTTTGTGTGTCCGCTGGTGTTCGACTTCAGCCGCGGACCGGCGGCGCCCGGGTGGGAGCCGCAGCGCGGCACGCAGGTGCTGCTGGTGCCGCGCGACTGCACCGACGCGGCGCAGATCCGGTGGATCGAGGCCGACCCCTTCTTCAATTGGCACGTCGCCAATGCCTACGTGGACGGCAACGTGATCGAGGCGGTGCTGCCCTGGCACGATGGCTACGGGCCCACGTCGCGCAAGCGGCTGGAAATGCACCGGCTGCGCATCGACATGGCCAGCGGACGCGTGGACGACCAGACGCTGGACGACCAGCCCTGCGAGTTCGGCCGGGTCAACGACGCGTGGCTGGGGCGGCTCACACGGTTCTGTTATGCCGGCCTGCGGGATCCGCGTCCGGGCGAAACGCCGCAGCCGGGCGCCTTCGAGGCATTTGCACGCTATGACGTCGAGACGGGTGCGAAGACCGTGTACCGCCTGCCCGCCGGGCAGACCGCGTGCGAACCGGTGTTTGCCGCCGATCCGGCCGGCGCGGGTGAAGCGGACGGCTACCTCCTGAGCTTCGTGCACACGGAAGACGACGCGGGCGGCCGGTTCATCGTGCTGGACGCGCGCGACCTGGCTGCCGGGCCGGTCGCGCAGGTGCGCCTGCCGCGCCGCGTGCCCGCCGGGCTGCACGGATCCTGGATGCCCTCGCCCGCAGCCGCTTAGCCTCGGGTGCGTCGCTGACTTGGGTCAGATGCGCCACTGATCCAGGTCAGGCGCGCCGCTGACCCAGGTTCAACACGATCAGCCCCGCCCCGGCCATCACGAACGCAAACCCCCACCAGTCCGCCGGGGCCGGCCGGTCGCCCACCAGCGCCATCGCGCCCAGCACGCCCACGACCGGCACCATCAGCGTGGTCAGCGCGGCGACGGTTGCGCTGACACGCTCGCTCAGCACGAACCACAGCCAGTACGCGACCGCAGTGCCCAGGATGATGTGAAACGAGAGCGCCCCCGCGACGCTGGCGGTCCAGCCGTGCGTGGGAAAGGATTCGCCGGCGATCAGCGCGCCGGCCAGGGCGCAACCGGCGCCAACGACAAGCTGCCACGCCGTGATGACGATGCGATCGCCCGCGACGGGCCAGCGCTTCAGATACACCGTGCCGGCTGCCCACCCGAACGCGGCCACCAGCGGAAACACCAGCCCCTTGGCGGCGGCCACGTCGTTGCCGCCGAACACCGCCTGCAGCACCGGCCAGGCCAGCACCGCGACGCCGCACGCGCCCAGCAGCAGCGCCAGGCCGCGGCGGCGGTCCAGCCGTTCGCCCAGCACCAGCCACGCCAACAGCGCGGACATCATCGGCATGGTGAAAGTCAGCACTGCCGCGCGCGACGTGCTGGTGCTGAGCTGCGCCCAGGCCACGGCCAGATTGAAGACGGCCACCGCCAGGACGCCGCCCACCGCGATGCCGGGCCACGCGCTGCGTGGCGGCAAGAGCGGCAGCCGCTTGGCGCCCGCCAGCATCAACAGCAGCAGCGCGCCGCTGCCCAGTCCCAGCACGCGCAAGGTGAACGGCGGGAAGATCGACAGAATGATCTTCACCGCCGGCCAGTTCAGGCCCCAGAACAGGGCCAATGCCACCGGGATCAGGCGCACGCCGCGTGGTCTCCCCCAGCGTTGCTACCCCGCTCAGTGGCGATCAGCGATGCCAATCCCTGGCGCTGGTTGCCTTCGGCATCGAAGTTGTCCGGGCTGAGCCAGCGCTCGTACGCGGCGCGCAGCGCGGGCCATTCGCTGTCGATGATCGAGAACCACGCCGTGTCGCGGCTGCGGCCCTTGTAGACCGTGGCCTGCCGGAAGATGCCCTCAAAGCTGAAGCCCAGGCGCAGCGCCGCGGCGCGCGACGGCGCGTTCAGGCTATCGCACTTCCATTCGTAGCGGCGGTAGCCCAGTTCGTCGAAGGCACGGCGCATCAGCAGGTACTGCGCTTCCGTGGCGATGCGCGTGCGCTTGAGCTGACGCGAATAGGACACGAAGCCGACCTCGATGACGCCGTTGGGCGCGTCGATGCGCATCAGCGCCAGCGTGCCGACGGCGCGGCCCGTCGCAAGGTCGATGATGGCGTGGTGCATCGGGTCCGGGCTGGCCTGCGCGGCCTCGGCGAACGTCCGGTAGGCGGCCTCGTCGGCAAACGGCCCGACGCCCATGTACGTCCAGTCGCTATCGTCAGGCGCCTGGCTGAACGCCTGGTACAGATCTGCCGCGTGGCGCTCGGCCGACAGCGGCTCCAGGCGGCAATAGCGGCCCAGCGCGGGGTCGAGGGGCGGGCGCGGACGCGTGGTCCAGCCGGGCAGCGCCGGGCCGATGGGTTGCTGCAAATCGTTGGTGCGGGGTTGCATGCGGACGATGCCTCGGGAATCGGTTCAGGGCGCGCCGCCGACGGTGGGGCGCAACACCCAGGGCCTCACAATATCGGAACCGTGGCATCATAAAAAGCGCCACGAACCCGGAATTTAATAGGGCCATGATAGACACTCCCTTGCGCGATGCCACCGCTGCCCCGCTGCTGTCCAGTCCGCTTGCGCGTGGTCCGGGTTCGCTGCCACGCCAACGCCAGCTTATCCAGCGCCTCAAACAGGCCATTCTTGCCGGCCAGCTTCCCGCGGGCGGCAAGCTGCCGTCGTCCCGCGCGCTGTCCGAAGAATTGGATATCTCGCGCAATACGGTGCTGATCGCCTACGAGCAATTGACGGCCGAGGGCTACGTGATTGCCGACCGCCAGGGCACCCGCGTGGCGCCGCTGTCGGCCGCCGCCCGCAGCGCCGCGCGCGAGGCGGCCCCTCTCCCCGCGGAGCCGCCAGCCACCGCGCAGCGCCTCTCCCGCATCGTCTCCACGCGCTATACCCACGACGGTACGCTGCCGATGACGCCCGGCACGCCCGCGCTGACGCAATTCCCCGTGAACGCGTGGCGCCGCGCGCAGGACCGCGCCCTGCAGGCGGCGCCGGCCACCGCGCTGGGCTACGGTCATCCGGCCGGCGAACCTGCACTGCGCGAAGCCATCGCCCAATACCTGCGCGTGTCGCGCGGCGTGCATTGCGACGCCTCGCGCATCGTCATCACCGAAGGCGCACAGGGCGGGCTGGCGCTGTGCGTGCAACTGCTGACCAACCCTGGCGATACCGCCTGGCTGGAAGACCCCGGCTACCGCGGCGCCAAGTCCGCCTTCCATGCCGGCGACCTGAATGTGGTGGCCATGCGCGTCGACGCCGACGGCATTGTCATCCCGGAAAGCGCCTGGACCCGCCAGCCGCCTCGTTTGATCCAGACGACGCCGTCGCACCAGTACCCGACCGGTGCGGTGCTGTCGCTGACCCGCCGGCTCGATCTGCTGGAACGCGCGCGACGCGCCGGCGCGTGGATCATCGAAGACGACTACGACAGCGAATTCCGCCACCAGGGCGAACCGATCGCCGCGATGCAGGGGCTGCTGCCGGACGCGCCGGTGCTGTACGTGGGCACGTTCAGCAAGACGATGTTCCCGGCCCTGCGCCTGGGCTTTCTGGTGCTGCCCGAGGCCATCGCCCGCGAGGCCATGCCGTCCATCATCGAGATGCAGCGCGGCGGCCACCGGCTGGAACAGCTCGCCATGGCCGCGTTCATTGAAAACGGCCAGTTCTCGCGACATCTGGGCCGCATGCGGCGCCTGTACCGCGAACGGCAGGCGGCGCTGCGCGAGGCGCTGGCCGTGCATCTGGGCATCGAGCACGAGGTCTTGGGCGGGCACTGCGGCCTGCACCTGACCGTGCGGCTGCCGCCGGCCTATCCCGACACGGCGATCGTGGCCGAGGCGCGCAAGCTGGGCATGAATCCCGGCGCGCTGTCATCGTTTGCGCTGACGCCGCGCATTGAAGACAACGGCCTGGTGATCGGCTACGGCAACACGGGTGCGGAGCGGTTTCCGGCGCTGGTGCGCCGGCTGCGGGACGTGGCGCTGGCGGTGGCGAAAGCGGCTTAGGACGCGCTAGTCGACCAGCCCGCCCAGCACCAGCAGCGTCATGAACGCCCAGAACAGAAAACCCAGGATGGATCGCCGCAGCAGCGCCTTGATCGCGCCCCACAGGAACATCAGGCCCAGCGCCAGCAACACCAGATTGAAGATCGACGGGCTCATGCCCATCGCGCCGGCCAGCCCGCCATAGAAATCGGCCAGCGCGCCGCCCAGCCCGCCGAGCAGCCATTTGATCCCTGCAACGATGGCGCGCAGGCCCTCGCCAAGCATGCCGCCCAGCGTCGCGAAAAATCCGTCGTCGGCCGGCATCAGCGGCGCGTATCCACAAGCATGCGCACGGCCAGGCCGGCCAGCACGGTGCCCATCAGCCAGCGCTGCACCACCATCCACAGCGGACGGCCCGCCAGGAACCCGGCAATGGAGCCGGCCATGATGGCGATCAGGGCGTTCACCGACAAGCTGATCACGACCTGCGTCATGCCCAGCGCCAGCGACTGGGTGAAGACGCTGCCGTGGTCGGGCTGGATGAATTGCGGCAGCAGCGACACGTACATGACGGCGATCTTGGGATTGAGCAGATTGGTGAGCAGACCCATCGTGAACAATTGCCGCGGGCTGCTCTTGGGCAGGTCATGCACCTGGAACGGCGAGCGGCCGCCCGGACGGATCGCCTGCCACGCCATGTAGAGCAGGTAGAGCGCCCCGCCGATGCGCAGCGCGTCGTAGGCATAGGGCACAGCCATCAGCAAGGCAGTGATGCCGAACGCCGCACAGGCCACGTAGAAGATGAATCCCACCGCCACCCCGCCCAGCGAAATCAGGCCGGCCTGCGGCCCTTGCGAGATGGAGCGCGACACCAGGTAGATCATGTTGGGCCCGGGCGTGAGCACCATGCCCAGCGCTACCAGGGCGAAAGTCAGCAGATGTGTCAGGTCAGGCATGGAGTGCCGGCGCGCGCCGGTCAGAAGTCGGGTCGTGACTGCACACCTTAGCCGAAAACTGTATCGGAACAGCGGAATTTTCGGGCGGGGTTGGCGGCTCGTCGCGCCGGCGATACAGTGGACCGCTCGACCCCTTCCTGTGGAGCGCAGCCCATGCCGAAACGTCATCCGTCCCCGGCAGACAGCCCCGCCGCGATCCGAGTCGGCATCGGCGGCTGGACCTTCGAACCGTGGCGCGGCGTCTTCTATCCCGACGACCTGCCCCATGCGCGCGAGCTGGAATACGCCAGCCGGCAGGTCACGGCCATCGAGATCAACGGCACCTACTACGGCACCCAGAAGCCCGCCACCTTCGCCAAGTGGCGCGATGAAACGCCCGACGACTTCGTCTTTTCGCTGAAGGCATCGCGGTATTCGACCAACCGGCGAGAACTGGCGGGCGCCAAGGACTCGATTGCCAAGTTCGTGAACAGCGGCATCGCCGAACTGGGACCGAAGCTGGGGCCCATCGTGTGGCAGTTCGCGCCGACCAAACAGTTCGACCCGCAGGATTTTGGCGCCTTCCTGGAATTGCTGCCGGACAAGGTGGACGGATTGCCGTTGCGGCACGCGCTGGACGTGCGCCATCCCAGCTTTGCCTGCGAGGAATACGTGGCCCTTGCGCGCCGCCATCGCGTGGCGACCGTGTACACCGATAGCGACGAGTTTCCCGCCATCGCAGACCGGACGGCGGACTTTGTCTACGCGCGGCTGATGCGCGCCAGCACGGCCTACAAGGCCGGTTACGCGCCCAAGGCGCTGGACGCCTGGGCGGAGCGATTCCGGATCTGGTCACGCGGCGCGGACCCGGACGACCTGCCGCTTATCGGCAAAGCGGCCTCCGGGAAAAAATCGCAGGACGTCTTCGCGTACTTCATCAATGGCGCAAAAGAACGCGCGCCGGCAGCGGCGCGCGCGATGCTTCAACGCCTGTAGCGCCGGCGCACGCCGCTCGTGCCATCTGGCGCTTGCGGCCTCGCCGGTTCACAGGCGCTATTCCGCGACGGGCGTGCGCATCGTCACGAACTCTTCGGCTGCCGTGGGATGGATGCCGATGGTGTCGTCGAACACCGCCTTGGTCGCCCCCGCCTTCAGCGCCACAGCCAGTCCCTGCACGATCTCGCCTGCCTCCGGACCCACCATGTGCACGCCCAGCACGCGATCGGTCTGCGCGTCGACGATCACCTTCATCAGCGTGCGTTCCTGCGATTCGGTCAGCGTCAGCTTCATGGGGCGGAAGCGGCTTTCGAACAGCCGGACCTCGTAGCCGGCTTCGCGCGCCTCTTCGGTGGTCAGGCCCACCGTGCCGATGTTGGGCAGGCTGAACACCGCAGTGGGGATCAGCTTGTAGTCGACCTTGCGGTATTCGTGCGGGCGGAACAGGCGCCGCGCCACCGCCATGCCTTCGGCCAGCGCCACGGGCGTCAGCGGCACGCGGCCGATCACGTCGCCGATGGCCAGGATGGACGGCTCCGCGGTGCCGTACTCGTCATCGACCTCGATGAAGCCATCTTCGCGCAGCTTCACGCCGGTGTTTTCCAGCCCCAGGTTGTCCAGCATGGGACGGCGGCCCGTGGCGTAGAACACGCAATCGGTCTCGATGACGGAACCATCCTTGCAGGTGGCGGCCAGCGATCCGTCGGCGCGCTTGTCGATGCGCGCGACCTCGGTGTTCATGCGCAGGTCGATGCCCTTCTTGACCAGTTCGTCGCGCAGGTGCTCGCGCACGCCCAGGTCAAATCCGCGCAGGAAGAGCGGGCCGCGATACGACTGGACGGTCTGTGCGCCCATGCCGTTGAAGATAGACGCGAACTCCACGGCGATGTAGCCGCCGCCCACGACCAGCACGCGGCGCGGCAGGTCCTTCAGGAAGAAGGCCTCGTTGGAGGTGATGGCGAGTTCCTTGCCGGGAATGTCGGGCACCTGCGGCCAGCCGCCCGTGGCCACCAGAATGTGTTCGGCGCTATAGGTCTTGCCGTTGATTTCGACCTTGTGCGGATCGACGATGCGCGCGTGGCCTTCAAGCAGCGTCACGCCGCTGTTGACCAGCAGGTTGCGGTAGATGCCGTTCAGGCGCTCGATCTCGCGGTTCTTGTTGGCGATCAACGTGGCCCAGTCGAATTTGGGCGCGTCCGCGCTCCAGCCAAAACCGTGCGCCTGCTCGAAGTCTTCGCTGTAGTGCGCGCCATACACCAGCAGTTTCTTGGGCACGCAGCCCACGTTCACACACGTGCCTCCCAGGTAGCGGCTTTCCGCCACCGCCACGCGCGCACCGAAACTGGCGGAAAAGCGGGCCGCGCGTACGCCGCCCGAGCCCGCGCCGATCACAAACAGGTCAAAGTCAAATGCCATGGGGTTTCCTTCGCGCGGCCAGGGGGCCGGCGTTCACTGTCCGGGAAAGCTGTATTTAACACCACGGTTGGAATACATTGGCCGCAGCCGGCCCCGCGCGCTGGCCCTTCCTACGGAGTTCCTTCCATGTCGCTCGAAACCTGGCTGGCCTTCCTGGGCGCTTCCGCCCTGCTCGTCATGCTGCCCGGCCCTACCATTCTTACCGTCATCAGCTATTCGCTTACGCACGGCAAGCGCGCCCGCCTGCCGCTGGTGCTGGCCGTGGCGCTCGGCGATTCCACCGCCTTGGTGCTGTCGCTGCTGGGCCTGGGCGCGCTGCTTGCCGCATCCGCGTTCTGGTTCACCGTGGTCAAGACCATTGGCGGCCTGTACCTGCTGTATCTCGGCTACCGGCTGCTGCGCGCCGGGGTGTCTCCCGCCACGCTGCCCGTTGCGACGGCGGCGGGTTCGCGTTGGAAGCTGTTTGCCAACACTTACCTGGTGACCGCGCTGAATCCGAAGGGCATGATCTTCTTCGTGGCCTTCCTGCCGCAGTTCATCGATCCGGCACGAGACGTGACGCAGCAGCTGTGGGTGTTGTCGGCGACGTTTGTCGCCTGCGCCGGCATCAATGCCGCGGCCTATGCGATCTTTGCCGGCTCGGCCCGGCGCATGCTGGCGTCGCCGCGCGCGCAGCGCGGCTTCAACCTGGGTGGCGGCGCGCTGCTGTCGGCCGCCGGCGTGTGGGCCTTGCTGGCCCGCCGCGCGTAGCGTGGCGAAAAGCACGGCGAAACGCGCGGCCGGCATCCCGCGCGTTTCAATCCGCGCCGCGCCAGGTTACGCGTTACTTTGCCGCAGCCATCATGTATTCCACCGCGGCACGTAGCGTGGCGTCGTCAGCGGCCGAACCGCCGCGCGGCGGCATGGCGCCCTTGCCTTTCAGCACGGTAAGCATCAGCGCGTCCGTGCCCTGCGCCAGGAAAGGCGTCCAGGCCTGCTTGTCGCCCAGCTTGGGGGCATTGGCCACGCCGCTGGCATGGCAGACGACACAGGCGGACTTGTAGAGTTTTTCGCCGGCGGGATTGACGGCGGTAACGGTGTCAGCCGCGGCATGCTGGACGGGCAGGCCCGTCAGCGCAAGGGCAAAAAAGAGTCGAGCAAATTTGGGCATGGCGGAGAGTCCAGGCTTTAGAAGGGGAACAACCCGGCAAGACGCGCCGCGCGCGCCTTGCCGGCCGGCCATTACTGCGGGATGGGACCCGGCGCCTTGATCTGCTTCATCAGGTCGTCGTTCCACTTGCCCTCGACCTTGATGTGCCCGGCCGCGCCCAGTTCAAAGGCTTCGATCAGGTTGTGGTTCAGGTAGGCGTACACGCCGGGCTGCTTGAACGTGTACAGCGCCGCCCCGGCGGAACCGCCGCGAATGAACCAGGTTTCCAGGTCCTTTTCGGGCGGGTTGTTGAATTTGCCGGTTTCCCAGACCCAGTCGCCGTGGCCGCCGATCAGGTGCGGGCGCGTGTCGCGGTTGGCTTGCGAATGGATCAGCAGCACGGTTTCGCCGACCTTGGCGGTGAGGGCGTTGTCGCCCGTCAGTGCGCCGACCTTGCCGTTGAAGACGATGTGCGACGGGGTCAGCTTGCGCATGACTTCCACCGTGTCGCCGTAGCTTTCGGCGAGGGTCGCGTAGTCTTTGTACTTGCCGTTGGCGTCCTTGGGGATGTAGAGGTCGAACTCGCCGATCGTGTAGACGCGGTCGTACTTCAGCGACTTGCCCTGCGGATCCTTCAGGCCATCGCGCGGCAGCACCATGATCGTGCCGCTCATGCCGGCCACGACGTGCCACGGCACCATGCCTTCAGGGGCACAGTGATAGACGAAGGTGCCGGCGCGGTCGGCCTTGAAGCGCAGCGTGGCCTGTTCGCCGGGGTTCACGTTGGTGAGCTTGGCGCCGCCCAGCGCGCCCGTCGCGGCGTGGAAGTCGACGTTGTGCGGCATGGCGTTGGTCTTGGGATTGACCAGGGTCAGCTCCACGTAGTCGCCCTCGTGCACGACCATCGTGGGGCCGGGCATGGATCCATTGAAAGTCATGGCCTGCAGCGTGGTGCCCTTACCGTCGATGACCATTTTCTTTTCTTCGATGGTCATGGTGAATTCGACAACCTTGGGTCCCGACTTGGCCACCTGCTCATGCGGATGGACCATCGGCGGGGCAACCAGCGTGACCTTGGCGCGCGGCAGCGTGTCCGCATTCTGGGCGGAAGCCAGACCGCCTGCCATCGAGAACATCAGGGCGGCGGCAAGCAAGGTGGGGCGCAACGCGTTCATGTGCTACTCCTCTTTCGGTTTCTTCAAAGCCGAGTCTGTCGGCACCTCCATTGAAGAACCGCGAGCGATCGCGTTCTTTGCTGTAGCGCAAATTCGGGATAACCCTGCGAGCGCCCACACGTTGTCAGGGTGACCCCCAGGTGTCACCATCGACGCGTGGAAAATTTCACCACGCCCATAAGCGGACCGCCATGCCATCGCCCTTATGCCATGCCTTGCTGCGCAACCTGGACCTGTTCAGGCCGTTGTCCGATACGCAGCTTGATGCCGCACTGAAAGACGCCGTTCCATGCCGTCTTGAAGCCGGCGAAGCCGCCTACCGCCAAGGTGCGGAAGGCGCCCATTTCTTCGTGCTGCTGCACGGCTGCCTCAAGGTCACACAAATTACATCGGAAGGCGACCAAGTTGTCGTGAGATATGTCAATCCGGGTGATATGTTTGGCCTGGCTTGCGCCATGCGGCAGTCCTGTTACCCGGCCAGCGTGCTGGCCGTGCAGGAAAGCGTCTGCCTGGCGTGGCCCGCAGAAGCCTGGGAAAGCTTCATGGCCAGCCACCCGCAATTGGGTGCGATCGCGCTGCAGACCATGGGGCAACGCCTGCAGGACGCGCACATCCGCATCCAGGAATTGTCCACCGACGAAGTCGAGCAACGCGTCGCGCGCGCCATCCTGCGGCTGGTCCAGCAATCCGGCCAGCCCACGCACGACGGCATCGGGATCAGCTTTCCCATCACGCGCCAGGACGTGGCCGAGATGACCGGCACCACGCTGCATACGGTCAGCCGCCTGCTCAGCGACTGGAAGCAGCGCGGCATCGTCAGCAGCGGCCGCAAGCGCATCGTGCTGCGGTCGCCCGCGGCGCTGACCCGCCTGTCCGAAAACGCGCAGCCCGCCATGGACTGCGCGTCGTGCCTGTCTTGCCGCAGCGGCTCGCCGGCCTAGCCCTCTTCGAGCACCAGCCGCACCCCCAGGTTCGCGGGCGGCACGCCGACTGAACAGGCGCCGCTCTTGGGGTCGCGGATGAAATCCGGCAGATACGCGATGTGCCGCCCCGCCGCGACGCGGATGCCGCAGTTGCGGCTCAGGTCGGCGTCTTCCGGCGACTCCGCCCCCGTTCCCGCGTCCAGCACGCGGCGTGAGTGACAGTCCGAAGTCCAATCCCACACGCTGCCCGCCATGTCCTTGACGCCCGCCGCGTTGGCGCCGTACTGGCCGAACGGCCGCACCGCGGTTTCGGCGCCCTGCCCGCTGCGGCGGCTTTCCTGTTCGTATTCCGCCAGCCAGCGCTGTGCGGGGTCGTTGGGATCCTGGTTGGTGTCCTGCAAGGCCGCGGGCGGTGTTTCTTCGCGATACGCCTCGCCCGCCGCATAGATCCATTCCGCGTAGCGCGGCAAGCGATAGCGCTGACCCGTCGACCCGGACAACCACGCCGCGTAGGCCGAGGCGTCCGACCAGCTGATGCCGGTGGCGGGCAGATCCGGAGAATTGTCCTTGCGGTGTTCCGCGTCCAGCGGTTTGCAGGCGCCGGCGGCCACGCACGCCGCGTATTCCGCCTGGCTGACCTGACGCGTCATGATGGCGACACCGCGTGAATGCCGCGTGGTGACCGGCGCGGGCGTGACGGGATAACCGTTACGCAGGGCATCACCGGGCGGCTGGTGGGTGACTTCGCCGGGCGGCAGCCGCGTCAGTTCCGGCAATGCAAAGCGGGCCCGGTCTGCGGGCCCGCAAGCGGTCAACAACAATGAAAGGGCGGCGGCGATCGGCAGGAAGCGCATGCGGAGTTTCTCCGAAGCGCCCGCGCCGAACCGGCGCAGGCTTGGCTTCCATTGGACCGGGAGGCCGCCTTCGCAACGTTGCGCTGGCGCAAAGTCGCGAAGGCGCCGGGATCAGCCGCGCGCGGCCTTGGGCGTGAGCCGCGGTTCGACCAGCGCAGGCTTGCTGCTGAGCAGGCCCAGGATCACCTGCATCACCATCGCCAGCGCGCCCAGCAGGAACACCACGTCGCCGAACGTGCGGCCCCAGCGCAGGGTCTTGAGCAGGTCCTGCTGCATGAAGGCTTCGCTGCGGGCGTACCACATGCCTTCGCTGACGCTGGCATGGAACTGGATCAGGCCCACCGGCAACAAGCTGGTGAAGATCATCAGCACGAGGCCGATGTTCATGCCCCAGAACGCCAGCTTCATGAGGCCCGGGTTCAACGCATACTGCGGACGGATGTAGCGCAGCACCAGCAGCGTGAAGCCCAGCGCCAGGAAGCCGTACACCCCGAACAGCGCGGCGTGCGCGTGCACCGGCGTGGTGTTCAGGCCCTGGATGTAATACAGCGAGATCGGCGGGTTGATCATGAAGCCGAAGACGCCGGCGCCCAGCATGTTCCAGAACGCCACGGCCACAAAGCACATCAGCGGCCACTTCAGGTTGTCCATCCACGCGGCGCGGGTCTTCAGGCGCCAGTTTTCCCAGGCTTCGTATCCCAGCACGATCAGCGGCACGACTTCCAGCGCCGAGAAGCTTGCGCCGACGGCCATCACGGGCGTGGTCGTGCCCGCGAAATACAGGTGGTGGAACGTGCCGGGAATGCCGCCCAGCATGAAGAGCGAGGCCGAGGCCAGGCTGGCGGTGGTGGCCATGCGGCGCGACACCAGACCCAGGGTGGAGAAGATGAAGGCCAGCGCCGTGGTGGCGAACACTTCAAAGAAGCCTTCGACCCACAGGTGGACGATCCACCAGCGCCAGTACTCCATGATGGTCAGGTGGGTGCGTTCGCCGTAGAAGAAGCCGGCGCCGTAGAAGAGACCAATGGCGCCGACGGAGGCCGTCAGCAGCGCCAGCAGGTTCTTGTCGCCGCCCGGCGTGCGCAGCGCGGGCACGATGCCGCGCAGCATCAGCACCAGCCAGAAGCAGATGCCGGCAAACTTGCCGATCTGCCACAGACGGCCCAGGTCGACGTATTCATAGCCTTGGTGACCCAGCCAGAAATTCAGCTCGGGCGGCATGATCTGCGCAATGGCCAGGTAGTTGCCGGCGAACGAGCCGACCACGACCAGCACCAGCGCCCAGAACAGGATGTCGACGCCGACCTTCTGGAACTTGGGATCGCGTCCGCCGTTGATCAGCGGGGCCAGGAACAGGCCGGCGGCCAGGAAGCCCGTTGCGATCCAGAACAGGGCGCTCTGGATGTGCCAGGTGCGCACCAGCGAATACGGGAACCACTGCGAGACGTCGATGCCATAGAACTTCTGCCCTTCAACGGTGTAGTGCGCGGTGAAACCGCCCAGCAGCACCTGGAAGCCGAACAGCGCCACGACCAGGAACAGATACTTGCCCAGGGCGCGCTGCGAGGGCGTCAGGGCAAAGGCGGTGAGCGGATCGCGCGCGGGCGCTTGCGGCTCTTCTTCTTCCTGGCCACGCATGAAGGCCCAGGCCCAGACCAGGAAGCCGATGCCCGCCAGCAGCACAACCACGCTGATGATGGACCACATGACGTTTTCAGCGCTGGGCTGGTTGCCGATCAGCGGTTCATGCGGCCAGTTGTTGGTGTAGGTGACCGGCATGCCTTCGCGTTCGGTGGCGGCCGCCCAGGCCGTCCAGAAGAAGAAATGCGTCAGCTGCGTGCGGCGCTTGGCGTCGGGCAGCGTGTTTTCCTTCATGGCGAAGCTCTCGCGGCTGCCTTGCAGGGCGGGCGCGTCGGAGAACAGCTGGTCGTAGTAGGCCGCCGTCTGTTCGATGGCCTTCGCGCGGCGCGGCGTGATGGTCAGCGTGTCGGTGGCTGCGTCGCTGCGATTGGCGCGGTACTCGGCCTTGAGCGCTTCGCGCAGCGCGGCCTGCTGCGGCGCGGGAAGTTGGGCGTAGGCCTGGCCGTGCTCGTCGCGCGCGGCCAGGTCCAGCCAGGCGGTCAGTTCGCGATGCAGCCAGTCGGCCGTCCAGTCAGGCGCCTGGTACGCGCCGTGGCCCCAGATCGAGCCAAGCTGCATGCCGCCGACGGATTGCCAGGCGGTCTGCCCGTCCAGAATGTCTTCGCGGCCGAACAGCGCGCGGCCATCGGACGTCACCACCTGCCCGGGAATGGGCGGCGCCTGGCGGTAGACCTCGCCGCCGTAGAAGCCTAGCAGCGCAAATGTGATCGCCACCACGGCGATCAACGTGAACCATAATTTCCGATACGGACCCATGATGGGAACGCCCTCCTGTGTTGCGGTTGGTTGGGTACGTGTCCTCATGCGAAATCCGTGCCAGAAAAAAACCACGCCGAATCAACAGCTTGGATTCGGCGTGGTGTTTTTTACTGTTGGCCGGACGGGTATTAATCACCGCCACAGGGTGAATTTAACCCTGCAATACCCTAACGGCCGCCACCCCTACAATCGATCACGCCCGACCTGTTCCCTGCCGTCCGGCTACCGGGCCCTGAAGAAGGAATCGACTGGATGAACGCCACGCCGCTGCACATCGGCATCGTCGCCTGCTCCGCCGAGGGCGCCGCGCTCTGCTACCGCACCTTGTGCGCCGAAGGCGCGCAGCGCATGGGCCCGCACGCCCATCCCGAGATTTCGCTACACACCCATTCGCTGGCGGATTACGTCGCCTGCCTGGACGCCCGCGACCTAGACGGCGTTGCCGCCCTGATGTTGTCGTCGGCGAACAAGCTGGCCCGCGCCGGCGCGGATTTCCTGATCTGCCCGGACAACACCATCCACCAGGCGATGGACCGCGTCGTGGCGGACTCGCCGCGGCCGTGGCTGCACATCGCGCAGGAGGTCGCCGCTGTGGCGGCGGCGCGCGATTACCGGCGGATCGGCATCTTGGGCACGCACTGGCTGGTGGACAGCGACGTCTACCCCGCGGCCTTGGCGGCACGTGCCCTGGACTACGCGCGGCCGCCGCAGGACGACCGCCTGCTGCTGGGCCGCATCATCATGGACGAGCTGGTCTACGGTGTGATCAAGCCCGCGTCGGTTGCGCAGTTGCAAGGCATCGTCGAACGCCTGAAAGACGACGGCTGCGACGCCGTCGTGCTGGGCTGCACCGAACTGCCGCTGGTGCTGAACGACGGCAATTGCGCCCTGCCCACGCTCGACTCGACCCGCCTGCTGGCGCGCGCCGCGCTGGACCGTGCGCTAGCCTCCCGCCTTTGACGTTGCGCGGGGCGGCACGGCGCCCTGATTCCCGTCAGAGCTGATCCAGCCCGTACTGCCGCAACCGGCCCAGGTCCAGCACCTTGATCTGGTTGTACGCCAGCGCCAGCATCCCTTGGTCGGCCAGCGTCTGCAGCGCCTGGTTGACCCGCTGGCGCGACAGGCCGGTCAGATATCCCAATTCTTCCTGCGATATGGCCAGGGTCAGGTCGGTGGACGGATATAGCTGCGGATTGAACAACTGAGCCAGCGACTGCGCCACGCGCGCATCGGCATCGAGCAAACGGTGGTTCTGGATGGACGCGATGAACTCGCCCATGCGGTCATTCAACTGGCCGATGACAAAGTGCGAAAACGGCAGGCTCGCCGACAACAGCGCATGGAAGGTTGCGGCGGGCACCAGCATCACCAGCGACGGCTGGATGGCGACCACGTCGTACTTGCGCAGCTCGCGCTTGATGACGCTGCCCTCTCCGAACCAGCCGCCCGGCGGCACACCGGAAAACGTGCAACTGCGGCCGGACTCGTTGTAGATCGCCAGCTTGAGCAGCCCGCGGCTCACCCCCAGCCAGTAGTCCGACGGCGCATTACGCCGCGCAATCCACGCCCCGCTGCCGACGAGTTCCGCGCGCGAGGTCGCCAGCACCAGGTCCTGGTGCCGTGCCTCCAGCGCACCGAACCACGGACAGGCCCGGAACAGCGCCGGCAGTTCGTCGGGGGAAACTGTGTTTGAAACATCGGACATGGGAAGAACCGTGTAAAACTTGGGGATTGCGCCGCCGGCCGGGGGTCTGTCATGCAGGCGACAGACGCCATTTTCCGGCCGGCCATAAGCTAGGGCAAGCGACGGGGATCAAACCCCGCAGACCTGGATAAGGGGCCACCCTGCCCCATTGGAGACAAGCATGACCGGCATGTTCGATCACGGCCTCGCGCGCCGCGAAGCCAATCACGAAGCCCTGACCCCGGTGGATTTCATCGCCCGCGCGGCGCAGGTCTATGGCCAGAAGCTGGCCGTCGTCCACGGCAAGATCCGCCGCACCTGGGCGCAAACGTATGAACGCGCCCAGCGCCTGGCCGGCGCGCTGGCGCAGGCGGGCATCCAGCGCGGTGACACGGTTGCCGTCATGCTGCCCAACATCCCCGCCATGGTGGAAGCGCACTTCGGCGTGCCCATGCTGGGCGCCGTGCTGAACACGTTGAACACGCGGCTGGACGCGCCCAGCGTGCTGTTCATGCTGGGCCACGGCGAGGCCCGCGCGCTCATCATCGACACCGAATACGCCGACGTCGCGCAGCGCGCGCGTGCGGAATTCCCGCACCTGAAAATCATCTCGGTGCACGACCTGGAAGGCGCCGCCGCCACGTTACCGGGAGCCGCCGACTACGAGGATTTCCTGGCCGCCGCGCCCGCCACCTTCGACTGGAAGCCGCCCGCGGACGAATGGGACGCCATCGCGCTGAACTACACGTCCGGCACCACGGGCGACCCGAAGGGCGTGGTCTATCACTACCGTGGCGCCTACCTGAACGCGGTCAGCAACATCCTCGAATGGGACATGCCCAAGCATCCCGTCTACCTGTGGACGCTGCCGCTCTTTCATTGCAACGGCTGGTGCTTCGCCTGGACCATCGCGGCGCGTGCGGGCGTGAACGTGTGCCTGCGCAAGTTCGATCCCAAGACGGTGTTCGACCTGATCCGCGACGAAGGCGTCACCCACTACTGCGGCGCGCCCATCGTGCAGAGCGCGCTGGCCAACGCGCCGGCCGAGCTGCGCGCGGGCATCACGCACACAGTGCGCACCATGGTGGCGGGCGCCGCGCCCGCGCCAGCCGTCATCGACAAGATGCGGGAGATCGGCTTTGAGCTGACCCACGTGTATGGCCTGACCGAAGTCTACGGACCGGCCGCCGTCTGCGCGCACCAGGACGCCTGGGACGCGCTGGACCCCGAGCGCCGCGCGCTGCTGACCGCGCGCCAGGGCGTGCGCTATCACCTGCAGGCCGGCGTGTCGGTGCGCAACCCGGAAACGATGGCCGAAGTGCCGCGCGATGAGGAAACCATCGGCGAGGTCATGTTCCGCGGCAACATCTGCATGAAGGGTTACCTGAAGAACGCGCGCGCGACCGAGGACGCCTTTGCCGGGGGCTGGTTCCACACCGGCGACCTGGGCGTGATGACGGCCGACGGCTATGTCCGCATCAAGGACCGCAGCAAGGACATCATCATCTCGGGCGGCGAGAACATCTCCAGCATCGAAGTCGAGGACGCGCTGTACCGGCATCCCGCCGTGGCGGCGGTAGCCGTGGTGGCCATGCCCGATCCCAAATGGGGCGAAACGCCCTGCGCCTTCGTCGAGCTCAAGCCCGGCTGCACCGCCACCGCCGAAGAGATCATCGCGCACTGCAAGCTGCTGTTGTCCGGCTTCAAGGTGCCGCGCGCGGTACGCTTCGGTGACCTGCCCAAGACTTCCACCGGCAAGATCCAGAAATTCGAGCTGCGCGCCGCGGTCGGCGCCACGTCGGCCATCGACGTGGCCGACCCCGGCAAGCCGGCCTGATCCGCTTAACCATAAAACCAGGAGCGCCTACGCCATGACGTACCAAGCCCCCGTGAAAGACATGCTGTTCGTGTTGAACCATCTGGCCGGTCTGCAGCAGGTGGCCGCCCTGCCCGGTTTCGAGGAGGCCACGCCCGACACCGCGCAAGCCGTGCTGGAAGAATCCGCCCACTTCGCCGCCGAAGTCCTGGCGCCGTTGAACCACCCGGCGGACAAGGCGCCCAGCACCTGGCAGGACGGCGCGGTGACCACCGCCCCCGGCTTCAAGCAGGCCTTCCGCCAATATGCAGACGCCGGTTGGCAGGGCCTGTCCCACCCTGCCGAATACGGCGGCCAGGGGCTGCCCGGGCTGATCGGCTCGCCGTGCTCTGAAATGCTGAACGCCGCGAACCTGTCGTTCGCGCTGTGCCCGCTGCTGACCAACGGCGCCATCGAAGCCCTGATGACGGCTGGCTCGCCCGAGCTGCGCGATCGCTTCATCGGCCCCATGATCTCCGGCCGATGGACCGGCACCATGAACCTGACCGAGCCGCAGGCCGGCTCGGACCTTGCCATGGTCCGCACGCGCGCCCAGCCGGTGGGCGACGGCACCTACCGCCTGTCCGGCACCAAGATCTTCATCACCTATGGCGAGCACGACCTTGCCGAGAACATCCTGCATCTGGTGCTGGCCCGCCTGCCTGATGCGCCCGAGGGCGTGAAGGGCATTTCGCTCTTTTTGGTGCCCAAGTTCCTGGTCAATGAAGACGGCTCGCTGGGCGCGCGCAACGATGTGACCTGCGTGTCCATCGAGCACAAGCTGGGCATCAAGGCCAGCCCCACCTGCACGCTGCAGTTCGGCGACGCCGGCGGCGCGCTGGGTTACCTGGTCGGCCAGGAAAACCGTGGCCTGGACGCCATGTTCATCATGATGAACGCCGCCCGCTACGCGGTGGGCGTTCAGGGCATCGCCATCGCCGACCGCGCCTACCAGCACGCGTTGGCCTATGCCGCCGAGCGCGTGCAGAGCCGCCCGGTGGACGGCTCGTCGCGCGACGCCGTGCCCATCATCCAGCACCCGGACGTGCGCCGCATGCTGGGCACGATGCGCGCCCTGACCGAAGCGGGCCGCGCGCTGGCCTACGTGACCGCCGGCCATGCCGACCTGGCCCACGCCAGTCCCGACGCCGACACGCGCAAGCGCCACCTGGCGATCCAGGAATACCTGGTGCCGATCGTCAAGGGCTGGTGCACCGAGATGTCGATCGATGTCGCGAGCCTGGGCGTGCAGGTCCATGGCGGCATGGGCTTCATCGAAGAGACCGGCGCCGCGCAGTTCTACCGCGACGCCCGCATCCTGACCATCTACGAAGGCACGACCGCCATCCAGGCCAACGACCTCGTTGGCCGCAAGACGCTGCGCGACGGCGGCGCCGTGGCGCGCGCGCTGCTGGACGCGGTGCGCCAGACCGAGGCCGACCTTCAGGCCCGCACCGAGCCGGCCGCCGGCCGCATGCTCAAGCCGCTGCGCGAGGCCCGCGAAGCGCTGGCCAGCGCGGTCGGGTTCATTCTTGCCAACGCGGCCGGCAATCCCAATGCGGTCTTTGGCGCCGCGGTGCCTTACCTGCTGCTGGCGGGCACGACGTTCGCCGGCTGGCAGATGGCCCGCGCCCTGCTTGCCAGCCTGGACCTGCAGGCTGAAGACCCGGACTTCCACAACGCCAAGATCGCCACCGCGCAAGCCTTTGCGCTGCACAAGCTGACGCAGGCGCCGGGCCTGGCGGCGGTCGTGCTGGGCACGGCCGAGTACGACGTGCAGCCCTGACGCATTGTCCCGGCCTGCTTGGGCGGGCCGGGCTCAGCGTGTGATCGCCGTCGCGGCCGCCTCGGCGTGGATCCAGGCAAGAAAAGCCTCCACGGAAGGACGCTTGGCGTGCCGCGCCGGGTAGACGGCAAAGTGCGCCTTCACCGCAATGGCCTTGGCCATTCCGAATACCGGCTGCAGGCTGCCCTGCGCCAGATGCATGCCGGCAATGGTGGCGCTTTCCAGCGCCACGCCCAATCCCTGCGCCGCCGCGTCCAGCGACATCTGCGCGCGGTCGAAGCGGATCGTGAAGTGATCCGGCGCACGCCGCTCCGAATAGCGGCCGAACCAGTCGGACCACTGAATGACGCTGACGTTGCTCTGGATCAGCGGCACGTCCAGCAACTGGTCGATGCGCTTGATGCCGTGTTCGCGAATGAACGCCGCGCTGGCCAGCGGCAGTATCCGTTCTTCGAACAGCGGCTCCACCACCACATCATCCCAATGCGGTACGCCGTAGCGGATGTCGATGTCCGACTGCCCCAGCGCGAAATCACTGTGCGAATGCGCGGCCGACAGGTTCAGCGCCACGTGCGGATGCGCCTCGGCAAACCGCCGCAGCCGCGGCATCAGCCACAAGCTGGCGATGCTGGGCGCGGAGTGCACATACAGGCTGTTGCTGACGCCCTGGCGCAGGTCTTCGGTGGCCGATGAGATCGCCGCAAGCGCCCCGCCGATTCGCACCAGATATTGTTCGCCCGCGCTGCTCAGCCGCACGCCGTGCGCGCTGCGCTCGAACAGGCGCACGCCCAGGTCCGATTCCAGCCGCGAAATCTGGTGGCTGACCGCCGAAGCAGTCAGGTGCAATTCGGTAGCGGCGATGGCAAAGCTGCGGCGGCGCGCCACGGCTTCGAACGCCAGCAGGTTGACGATGGGCGGCAGCGCAGGCATGGGGTTGTCCCTGACTTCAGATGACGATTCGTCATCTTAGACTGATGACACATCGTTTGTCTTAATGCTAGACGGCCTCCAGAATGGTCCGCATCGATTCCATAACAAGGACAGGAGGAAGACAGATGTTGCTCAAGGACAAGGTGGCCGTGATTTCCGGCGGCGCAGGAATCAACGGACTGGGATTTGCCACCGCCCGCCAGATGGCTGCGCACGGCGCGCGCGTGGTGATCCTGGACCTGGAACGCGCCGAGCCCGCCCGCGCCGCCGCCCGGCTGGGCGACGGCCATCTGGGGCTGGTGGCGGACGTGACCGACAAGACGGCCTGCATCGCGGCCATCGAACAGGCCGTCAAGACGTTCGGCAGGATCGACATCCTGGTGAACAACGCCGGCATTACGCAGCCGGTCAAGACGCTGGAGATCACCGGCGCCGACTACGACCGCATCCTGGACGTGAGCCTGCGCGGCACGCTCTACCTGTCGCAGGCCGTCCTGCCCGCCATGCAGGCGCAACGTTCGGGGTCCATCGTCTGCATCTCGTCGGTATCGGCCCAACGCGGCGGCGGCATCTTTGGCGGACCGCACTACTCCGCCGCGAAGGCAGGCGTGCTGGGCCTGGCGCGGGCCATGGCGCGCGAGTTCGGCGGCGACGGCATCCGGATCAACTGCATCACACCCGGCCTGATCGAAACCGACATCACGCAAGGCAAGCTGTCCGCCGAGCGCAAGGCCGACATCGAAGGCACCATCCCGCTGGCACGCCTGGGCCGGGCGGACGACGTGGCGGGCGCGTGCGTGTTCCTGGCGAGCGACCTGTCGGCGTACTGCACGGGCATCACGCTGGACGTCAACGGAGGCATGTTGATTCACTGATCCGCAGCACCCCACAAAAAATTGGAGGAGACATCATGAAAAGCAGAAAAATGCTTCAGGCGGGCCTGGTCCTGGCCGCCGCCACCCTGCTGCCGCTGGCGGCGCAGGCGCAAAACCTCAAGCTGACGCTGGGCCACGGCGCAGCCGTCGGCAATCCCCGCCACGACGCCTCGGTGAAGTTTGCCGAGGTGCTGAAGGCAAAGACAGGCGGGCGCATCGAAGTCCAGGTCGCGCCGTCCGCGCAGTTGGGCGACGACGCCGCCATGGTCACTGCGCTGCGCACGGGCGCCCTGGACATGAGCGCCAACTCCCAGGGCGCCGTCGCCGCCGCCGTGCCGGAGTACGCCGCCTTCGGCATGCCATTCCTGTTCCCGGACGCCAGCGCGGCATTCAAGCTGCTGGACGGGCCGCTGGGCAAGGAGCTGGCCGAAAAATCGGCCGCCAAGAACCTGATCCTGCTGGGAACCTGGGACAACGGCATCCGCCAGATGACCAACAGCAAGCATCCCATCAACAAGGTCGAGGACATGAAGGGCCTGAAGATGCGGGTGCCGCCCGACGCGACGCTGGTCGACATCATGAACGCCCTGGGCGCGCAGGCGCAGCAGATCAAGTTCGCGGAACTGTATGTGGCGTTGCAGCAGGGCGTGGTGGACGGCCAGGAGAATCCGCTGGTGAACTTCGAGGCCAGCAAGCTGTACGAAGTGCAGAAGCACCTGGCGATGACCAATCACCAGTTCCAGATGACGCCCTTCCTGATGAGCAAGCGCACCTGGGACCGGCTGAGCGACGCCGACCGCAAGGCCGTGCGTGAAGCCGCCGACGAAGCGTCGGCCTTTCAGCGCAAGCTGAGCCGGGACGCCGACACGCGGCTGCTGGCCGATCTGAAAGCCAAGGGCGTGCAGGTCACGACGCCGGACACCGCCGCATTCGCCAAGGCCACCGCGCCGGTCGACGAAAAATGGCTGGCCGGTCCCATCGGCCCGTACGTGAAGAAGGTTCTGGCCGCGGCGCGCGGCAACTGATATGTCCTTTCGGCCGCCCCGTCCCGTCCCTCGCGACGGCACGGCGGCGGACCGGCCACAAGGCAGGAGACAACATGAATACCGATCGACACGGACTGGTCGGCAAGGTCATCGACGGCATATGCCGCGTGATCCTGTGGCTGTCCACCACGGTGATCTTCGTGATCCTCGTCGTCAACACCGCACTGCGATACGCAACCGGTTCAAGCCTGGAATGGGCCAACGAGATCCCCGAACTGCTTTTTCCCTGGCTCGTCATGTCAGGGGTTGTGCTGGCCGCGCTGCACAACGCGCATATCGCCACCACGTTCCTGATGGACGCCTTGCCGGCTCATGCCCGCCGCGTGGTCGCGGCCGCGGCCTGGAGCGTGGTCGCCGTCCTGTACGCCACGCTGTCCTGGGCGACGTTCAACATGATCGAGATCGTCCACGACGAAAAATCCCCCATCCTGCAAATGCCCGGCTCGCTCACCTACGGGTGCGTGATGGGCGGGATGCTGCTGCTCGCCGTGCTGGCGGGGCAGTCGGCGTGGCAGAGCTGGCATTGCCGCGACGCCGCGGCGCAGCCCGACGGCGAGCCGCAGGCGCCCGCCGTGCACTGGTGACGGGAGAACAGCCATGAGTGCATTGATTCTGATCGTCTTCATGGGCGCCGCCGTTGCGGCCATGCCCATCGCCCACGCCTTGCTCGTCGCCGCCATGGCGGCCGTCGCCAGCACGGACCGCGTGCCGCTGGACGTGGTGGTCCAGCAGATGGTCTCGCAGGTGCAGAGCTTTCCCCTGATCGCCATTCCGTTCTTCATGCTGACCGGGTCGCTGATGATGGGCGGCAAGCTCGGCGAAGCGCTGGTGGGCGTGCTGTCCGCGCTGATCGGCCGCTATCACGGCGGACCCGCGCAGGTCGGCGTGCTGTCGTCCACGCTGTTCGGCGGCGTGTCGGGCTCGGCGGTGGCGGATGCGTCGGCCATCGGCTCGCTGATGATTCCGTGGCACAAGCGGCTGGGCTACCCGGCCGCCTTCTCGGCCGCCACGCTGGCCGCCGCCGCCACCATCGACATCCTGATTCCGCCGTCGATCCCGCTGATCCTGTTTGCCCTTGCCGCCAATGCGTCGATCGCGTCGCTGTTCGTTGCGGGGATTCTGCCCGGCCTGCTGCTGTGCGGCGGCTTCATGCTGGCCTGCTGGTGGGTGGGCCGCCGCCGCAACTTTCCCCGCGACACGTCGCCCTTCAACGGCGCGGCGTTCCGCCGGCACCTGTTGTATGCCTTGCCCGCCGTCGTTCTGCCGCTGCTGATCATCGTGTTCCTGCGGTTCGGCATTGCCACCCCGACCGAGGTCGCGGTCCTGTCCACGTTCTACGCGGGCCTGGTGTCGGCCGTGATGTACCGCGATCTGTCGTGGTCGCGGCTCAATGCCGCCATCGTCCACGCGGGGCTGGCGACCGGCGTGGTCCTGCTGGTGATCATGGCGTCCTCGGCCATCGGCTGGCTGCTGACCTTCGACCAGACGCCGCAGGGCATCGCGCATTGGGTCCAGGAAAACGTCCACGCCAAATGGCTGGTCATCCTGCTGATGAACCTGATGATGCTGTTTCTGGGCATGTTCATCGACCTGCCCGCCGCCGTGCTGCTGCTGGCGCCGGTGTTCGTGCCGCTGGCGCAGAGCATCGGCATGGACATGACGCAGCTGGGCGTGATGATGGTCGTGAACCTGGCCATCGGCCTGTATACGCCACCCGTCGGCACCACGCTTTTCATCACCAGTGCACTGGCCAAAGTGAAGGTCGGCCAGACCGTGCGCGAGCTGGCGCCCTTCTATCTGGTCGCCTTTGCGGTGCTGGGACTGGTGTCCTACGTGCCCGCCAGCATCCTGAAATGAACCCCACACCATGAATAGGGAGCTTCGAATGGAGCAGTCCAAATCTTTGAGCGACCTGGCGTCCGCCGCCTGGCGCATCCGCCACTACGCGGTCCGCATGGGCGAAGTCCAGGGCCAGGGCTACATCGGCCAGGCGCTCGGCTGGGCCGACGTGCTGGCAGTCGCCTACCGCCACGCCATGAACGTACAGCCGGGCGACGCGCAATGGGAAGGCCGCGACCGCTTTCTCCTGTCGCATGGCCACTACGCCATTGCCCACTACGCGGCGCTGATCGAGGCCGGCATCATCCCGGAAAGCGAACTCGACACCTATGGCAGCGACGACAGCCGTCTGCCCATGTCCGGCATGGCGACCTACACGCCGGGCATGGAGATCTCGGGCGGATCGCTGGGCCAGGGCCTGTCCATCGGCGTCGGCATCGCGCTGGGGCTCAAGCACAAGCGCAATCCGGCCTTCGTCTACAACTCCATGTCGGACGGCGAGCTGGACGAGGGCTCGACCTGGGAAGCGGCAATGGGCGCCGCACACCACGAACTGGACAACCTCATCTGCCTGGTCGACATCAACAACCAGCAGGCGGACGGCCCGTCGGGCAAGGTGATGGGATTCGAGCCGCTGGCTGACAAGTGGGCAGCCTTTGGCTGGCACGTGCAGCGCGTGGACGGCAACGACCTGCCCGCCGTCGTGCAGGCGTTCGATACCGCGCGCGCGCTGCCCGACGCCAAGCCGCGCGTCATCCTGTTTGATACCCGGATGGGCAAGGGCATCCCGTTTCTTGAGCAACGCGAGAAAAACCACTTCATCCGCGTCGACCCGCCGGAATGGCAACAGGCGCTCGACATCCTGGACCAGAACCGCCCCACCCCCACGACCGAAGGAGCCTGGTCATGAGCAGCGCCAGCACCCAGCAAAAGCCCCGCCTCACCACGTCCGCGATGATCGCGTCGATTGCCTCGGAGGGGCAGCGCGTCCGCGCGGCGCCCTTCGGCAAGGCGCTGGTCGCGTACGCGGAATCGCGTCCGGACGTCGTGGGCCTGACGGCCGACCTGGCCAAATACACCGACCTGCACCTGTTCGCGCAGGCGTATCCCGAGCGCTTCTACCAGATGGGCATGGCCGAGCAGCTGCTGATGGGCGCGGCGGGCGGCATGGCCAAGGAGGGCCTGGTGCCGTTCGCCACGACTTATGCGGTGTTCGGCACGCGGCGCGCCTACGATTTCATCCATCAGGTCATCGCCGAGGAAAACCTCAACGTCAAGATCTGCTGCGCGCTGCCCGGGCTGACGACCGGCTACGGCCCCAGCCACCAGGCCACCGAAGACCTGGCGATGATGCGCGGCATTCCGGGCCTGACCATCGTCGATCCGTGCGACGCGCTGGACATCGAACAGGCCGTGCCGCAGATCGCCGAGCACCAGGGCCCGGTGTACATGCGCCTGCTGCGCGGCCAGGTGCCGCTGGTGCTCGACGAGATCGAGGGCTACCGGTTCGAGCTGGGCAAGGCAAAGATGCTGCGCGAAGGCAGCGACGTGCTCATCATTGCCAGCGGCATCATGACGATGCGCGCGCTGGAAGCCGCCGAGGACCTGGCGCGCGACAACATCGGCGTGGCGGTGATGCACAGCCCGACCATCAAGCCGCTGGACGAAGCCAGCCTGGTCGAGGCGGTGCGCTACAAGCACCGGCTGGTGGTCGTGGCCGAGAACCATTCGGTGATCGGCGGGCTGGGCGAAGCGGTGGCCAGCGCATTGCTGCGGCACCGCGTGCAGCCGGCCGGGTTCCAGCTGGCCGGGCTGCCGGACGCGTTCCTGGATGCCGGCGCCCTGCCTACCCTGCATGACCGCTACGGCATCAGCCGCGAAGCGCTGGCCGGCCGCATCAAGCGCTGGCTGGCGTGATCGGAAAACGGCGGGCGCGCGCGGCTAGATGCGCGCCTGTCCGTCAGCGGGACACACCGCGCGCGCCCCGCGCGGCACCGTCGCCGCCCAGAACCCCAACGCCGCCACGCTGATGCCCGCGCCCAGCACACACACGCCCAGCCAGCCCGCGCGGGCGTACACGGCGGTCGCGGCAATCGACCCCAGGCCGCTGCCCACCGCGTAGAACATCATGTAGCCGGCCACCAGCCGGCTGTGCGCCTGCGCGCTGATGCTGAAGATCATCGCCTGATTGGTCACGTGCAGCGCCTGCAGCGCCAGGTCCAGCGCCAGCACGCCCAGCGCCAGCAGCCACAGGCTGTGGTCCAGCAAGGCGATCGGCGCCCACGCCATGCACAGCAGCGCCAGGCCGATGGCGGTGGTGCGCTGGCCATGCCCGGCGTCGGCCTGACGGCCGGCGCGCGCCGCCATCAGCACGCCCACCACCCCGACCAGTCCGAACGCCCCCACCGCCGTGTGCGACAGCGAATGCG
The DNA here is from genome assembly GCF_022346505.1 of Achromobacter sp. ACRQX. NCBI lineage: Bacteria > Pseudomonadati > Pseudomonadota > Betaproteobacteria > Burkholderiales > Alcaligenaceae > Achromobacter > Achromobacter sp. ACRQX. The sequence goes on along the minus strand of NZ_JAKRML010000011.1, from coordinate 103,225 downwards.
GCGGCGCGCTCAGCGGCAGCACCAGCGCGGTCCAGAACGCGCTGAATGCGGCGAACATCAACAGCGCGATCATGCCGCGCACGCGCAGCACGCGTTCCGTGACCAGCAACGTGAAGACGGAACGCAGCAGCCCGCCGTAGCCCAGCCCGGCCACCGGCAGCTGCCGCCGCGGCAGCCAGCGGACCAGCACCAGCGCCAGCACCGCCGACAGAATGGCCGACGCCACATACACCGCGCGCCAGCCCCACAAGTCCGCCAGCGCGCCGGCCAAGGTGCGCGCCAGCAACAGGCCGATGACCACCCCGCCCTGCGCCGCGCCTACGACACGTCCGCGCTCAGCCGGCGCCGCCAGCGCCGCGGACAGCGCAAGCAGGCCCTGCGTCATCGCCGTGCCCAGCAATCCCAACGCCACCATTCCAGCCAGCAGCCACGGCGCGTTCGCAGACGCCGCCACCGCGGCCAAGGCCAGCACCAGAAGTCCCAACTGCCCCAGCAACAGCCGCCGCCGATCCAGGAGGTCGCCCAACGGCACCACGAAGAACAGCGCCAGCGCGCAGCCCAGTTGGGTGGCGGTGATAACGATGCCCACGGCCGCCTGGTCCAGGCGGAATTCGCGGCCGATGGCGTCGAGCAACGGCTGCGCGTAATAGACGTTGGCGACGCTGAGCGCGCACGCCGCTGCCAGCAGGAAAACCAGCGCGGGCGGCATCGAGGGGGTCGCATCGCCTTCGGGCGGGTCGGATCGGGCGGTCGGGTTCATGATTAATCTGGTTTTATTACAAAACCAGAATGCTAGACCTCCAGGTTTTATAATGCAACCAACTTCGTTCTGAAAAACCGCAAGGAGCCCGCATGGTCAAACGCACCAGCCTTGAAGGCGCCGCCTGCCCGGTCGCGCGCTCGCTCGACGCCATCGGCGACTGGTGGTCACTGCTTATCGTGAGGGATGCCTTTGACGGCCTGCGCCGGTTTGGTGAATTCCAGAAAAGCCTGGGCATGGCCAAGAACATCCTGAGCGACCGGCTGCGCACGCTGGTCGCGCACGGCATTCTTGCCGTCGCGCCGGCGTCCGACGGCAGCGCCTACCAGGAATACGTGCTCACGGATAAAGGCAAGGCGCTGTTTCCGGTGATCGTCGGACTGCGCCAGTGGGGCGAGGACCACTACTACGGCCCCGATGAGGCGCATTCCACCCTGATCGACCGCCAGCGCGGGCAGCCGGTGCAACGGATGGAGATCCGCGCGCAGGACGGCCGCCTGCTGCACCCCGACGACACGGTCGTGCGCAAGGTGGCGGACGCCTGAGACTATGCGGCTGCCGGCCACCGCCCGGTCGCCAGTGCAGTGGGCGACCACGCATCGAAGCGCCAGCGCAGGGCCAGCGCACCCGGCCGGCGGACCACGCGGCGCACGTGCACGCGCCACAGGCGTTCGGCGCCCTCGAACACGGCGATTTCGGGGCTGTCCAGAATCACCTCGGCGCGCCCCGTCAGTTGCAGCAGGTCGCCGCGTTCAAAGTCGATGAACAGCAGACCGGCAACGGGATTCGCGGCCAGGTTGCCCAGGGTGTTGAAAAAGCGGTTGCCGGAAAAGTCCGGAATGGTCAGCACGTCGCCATCCACCCGCACGAAGCCGGGCTTGCCGCCCCGGTGCGACACGTCGACGGCGTGCCCGGCATAGCTGGCGACAAAGAAGGTGTCGGACGCCGAGATCAGCGCGCGCGCCGCGTCATCCAGTCCGGCGCGCTCCGGCAATGCGGCGGCAAAGCGCATCGACGGCGAGCGCGAGAAGAAGAAGTCGCGCGACTGGATGTACTGCGGACAATTGCCGAAGGATTGCGCCACCGCCACGTCGAAGCGCTTGCCATCCCAGGCGGCGATGCGGCCGTTCATGCGGTTGCGCCGGCGCGTGTGCAGCTCGATGCCCAGCAAGCCGACGGGCTGGCCCAATTCCAACCCGGCGCGCAGCGGATCGTCCTCGTCCGGCATGGCCGCGATGCGCAGCGTATGCGGGTCCGGCGACACGGCAAAGCCCGGCTGCCCTTCCAGAATGCCGGCCCACGGGTCGCCCTGCGGGTCCACGGCGCCGGCCACCACGAACGGCAACTGCGCGAAGAATTCGCGATGCTGATCCGGCATGTAGTCGCGGATGACCTTGCGGCCCACCATGTCCATGCGCGCGGCCACGCCGGCGTGCTCCTGCAGGTGCAGTTCGCCCGCATGCCAGGGAGACGGTGCGGTGTGTTCGGGCAGATTCATGACGGTGTCCTTGCAGGGTGCGCGGGTCTTCAGGCGGCCAGCAGGCCCACGGGCGACGAAGCCATGGGAACGAACCGCGGCAGGTTTTCGATGCGCGTGAGCCACGCACGGATGCGCGGGTAATCGGCCAGCGACACGTTGCCTTCGGGCGCATGCGCCACATAGGCGTAGCAGGCGACGTCGGCGATGGTCGGCGCACTGCCGGCCAGGAACTCGCGGTGCGTGAGTTCTCCCTCCATCACCCCAAGCAGCGCATGGGCCCGCGTCAACGTGGCGTCCACATCGAGGGGCGCGCCGAACAGCGTCACCAGCCGCGCCGACGCGGGCCCGCCGGCCAGCGGCCCCGATGCCACCGACAGCCAGCGCTGCACGGCGGCCGCGCCAACCGGATCGTCCGGCAGCCAGGCGCGGCCGCCGTATTGCTTGGCCAGGTACACCAGGATGGCGGTCGAGTCGGCCACCACGACGCCGTTGTCGTCGATGACGGGCACCTGGCCGAAAGCATTGAGCGCCAGGAAATCAGGCCGCTTTTGTTCGCGCTGTCGCAGGTCGACGTCGATGCGTTCGTGCGCGACATCCAGCAGTGACAGCATCAGCGCGACCCGATGCGCGTGGCCGGACAGCGGGAAACTGTAGAACTTCAGCGGAGCGGCAGCCTGCGCCGGGGCGGGGTTGGTTTGCATCGGGGATCTCCCTGGTGGATTCGAGACTCCATGTTGGGACCCGCGACGCAAATCCGGAACGGCCGGCGCCGGCAAGACACTCTTGCGGTAAATGAAATAAACCCGTCAGGCGGGCAGCGCCGCCAGATCCGCGCGTAGCGCATCCACGCAGAAATCCACAAAGCTGCGCACCTTGGCCGAGCTTTTGCGCCCTTCCGGATACACCAGATGCACGGGCACGGGCGGCATCTCGAAGCCGCGCAGCACCACCTGCAAGGCGCCGCTGGCCAGGTGCGGCGCCACCTGATAGGACATTACCTGCGTCAGGCCCCAGCCTTCGCGCGCGGCCGCCACCGCCGCCTGGAACGACGTCACGGTCAACTGCGATTGCAGGTTCAGGCGCACGGTCTGGCCGGCCTGCGCAAAACGCCACTGCGGCGCGCGGCCTTCCATGGCAGCCGTGATGGTGCAGAAGCGATGCAGCGACTCGGGGTCGGCCGGCTCGCCATGGTCGCGCAGAAAGCCGGGCGCGGCGCACACCACGCGGCGCACGTGTCCCACGGGCACCGCCGTCAACGAGGAATCGGGCAGCGCGCCGATCCGCACCGCGACATCGATGTCCTCGTCCACCAGATTGACGACGCGATCCACCAGAAGCGCCCGCACCGACACCTGGCGATGGGCGCGCAAGTATCCCAGCACTGCCGGCATCACATGCAGCTCGCCAAACAGCGCGGGCGCGGTGATCGCCAGCGCGCCGCGCGGCACCGCCATAGCACCGGCGGCGGCGTCGTCGGCGCGTTCAACGTCTTCCAGGATGCGGCGGCAATCGGCGGCATAGCGCTGGCCGGCTTCGGTCAGGCGCAGACTGCGCGTGGTGCGCACCAGCAGCAAGGCGCCCAGACGACGTTCCAGCGCCGCCACACTGCGCGTGACGGTGGGCGCGGACATTTCCAGGCGCCGGGCCCCGCCGGAAAAACTGCCCGCGTCCGCCACGGCTAGGAATACCGTCATTTCATGAAATTGGTTCACAGCGAGGCCCGCTCCTGAAAACGCGTGGCCGCCAACGCGGCGACGCTGTCATTGACGCATTGCACCAGGATTTCGTCCAGCGCGGCGCAGACCGGATCGGGCTGCGCCTGCGCGCGGTACAGCGACAACGCGATGACCGGCAAGTCGGGCAACCTGTGTTCGCCCGGCTTCATCACGCGAACGGTGGACGGCAGGCCAAGGGGCGTGCGCACGGCCACTCCCAGCCCCGCGGAAACTGCCGCCCACAGGCCGGAAAGACTCGGGCTGGTGAAGGCGGCCAGCCAGGCGATGCCGGCGCGGTCCAGCGCGTCGGTGGCGCAGCCGCGGAACAGGCAGGGCGACTCGAAGGCCGCCAGCGGCAGCGCGCCGTCCGCATCCGGCACCGGCGCAGGGTGCGCGGGCCCGATCCAGCACATCGGCAGCTCGGCCAGCCGCTGTGCCTGCGGCTGGCGGGCGTCGTGGTCCCAGGCCAGCGCCAAATCAAGCTGGCCCAGCGCGACGCGTTCCAGAAGGTCCGGGTTGCGGGCGACGCGCGCTTCGATCCGGACCTTGGGATGGGCGCGCGCAAAGCGGCCGAGCACGCGCGGCAGCAGCATCTCGGCAAAATCCTCTTGCAGGCCGAGACGCACGCGGCCGTGCAATTGCGTGCCGCGCACGGCGCGCGCGGCCTGATCGTTCAGATCTAGCAGCCGGCGCGCGTAGGCCAACATGGTCTCGCCGGCATCGGTCAGCGCCAAGCCCCGCCCGTCCTTGCGCAGCAGCGGCACGCCGGCCTGCTCCTCCAGCTTTTTGAGCTGCGCGCTGACGGCCGACGTCGACCGGCCCAGGCGATCGGCCGCGCGCCCGAAGCTGCCCAGGTCGACGCCCGCGACGAAGCTGCGCAGCACCTCCAGGTCGAACGTGCTCGGTCTCATTCGATAATCCCGATTTTCAAAAGCATTGGTACAAAACTTCCTGATTTTCAGAAGCATGCTAGGCGCGCACACTGGCGCCGTCAATGTTTCTGCAGGCGCCTGCCATGTCCGATCGCCCTACCTTTGTCCGCCCACCTCACCGCTGGAAGGTGCTGGCCGTGGGCGTCGCCGCCAACACCGCGTTTTCCGCCGTGGCGGCCGGCCTGCCCACCACCGCTGTCTTCATGCGCGCGGGCTACCGTCTCGATACCGATCAATTGGCGCTGGCGCTGGGCTTGTTGGGGTTGGGCGTGGCGCTCTTTGAGCTGCCTTGGGGATTGCTGACCGATCGGTGGGGCGACCGTCCCGTGCTGCTCGGCGGTTTGGGTTCGACCGCGGCAGCGCTGGCCTGGATGAGCGGCTGGGTGGCGCCGGTGGACGGCTTCGTGCCCAGCCTCTGGCTGCTGGCCGTGGGGCTGGTGCTGGTCGGCATGCTGGGCGGCAGCGTCAATGGCGCCAGCGGCCGCGCCGTGATGGCGTGGTTCGACGACGGCGAGCGCGGACTGGCAATGAGCATCCGCCAGACCGCCGTGCCGCTGGGCGGTGGCCTGGGCGCACTGCTGTTGCCTTGGCTGGCGGCCAATGCCGGGTTCGGGGCGGTGTTTGGCGTGCTGGCGGTGATGTGCGGCACGGCCGCGTTGCTTGCGGCGTGCTGGCTGCGGGAGCCTGGCGAGCCGAAAGTTTCTTATGCACCCGCCCCGGCTCGCCCAGCCGGCAGCAGCCCCATGACCGACACCCGCGTCTGGCGCGCGGCGTTCGCCATCGGCATCATGTGCGGCCCGCAGTTCGCGGTTTTGACCTTTGCCGCCGTCTTCCTGCACGATGCCCTGCATGCGGGGATCGGCGTGCTCACGGCGGTGATGGTGGCCGTTCAACTGGGCGCCATGGCCGCGCGCATCGCGAGCGGACGATGGACCGATCGCCGCGGCAACCGGCGCGCTTACCTGCGCGGCTGCGCGCTGCTGAGCTTTGCGTTGTACGCGGCGCTGGCAGGCGCGGCATGGGCGGCGGGCGCCAGCCCCAACGGATGGCAGGTATTCGCCCTGGCCGTGCTGCTGGCCGCCGCCGGCATTTGCGCGTCGGCCTGGCATGGCGTCGCCTACACCGAACTTGCCACGCTGGCGGGCGCCTCGCGCGCGGGCACGGCGCTCGGCATGGCCAATAGCTGCGTCTATCTGGTGCTGTTTGCCACGCCGCTGGCTATCGCGCATATCGTCGCCGCGAGCTCGTGGCCCGTCGCCTGGCTGATCGCGGGATCCTGCATGCTGGCCGCCCTGCCGCTGCTGCCGCGCGCCGCCGCACATCCGGCCACGGATGCCGCTACGCGCGGAATTCCTTGCGCAGCCACGACAGGAAAGCCTTGACCGGCGGGTGGCGTTCGCGCCCCGGCGCGCACAGCGCCGTGTAGGCCGACCCCGCGACGCGTATCTCCGGCCGGAAGGAAACCAGCGTTCCCGCGGCCACGCTGTCCGACACCATGACCGAACTGGCCAGCACCAGGCCTTGGCCTGCAATGGCGGCCTGCAGCGCGTAGTGTTCCTCGGTGTAGGCATGTTCGGCCGCAGGCCGCCGCCAGGCTGGCAGGCCGGCGGCCGCGCACCATGCCTGCCAGCCTTCGTCATACAGTTCCGAATCGCGCCAGCGCACCGTCACCAGCGCGGGCGCACGGCGGCCGGCGTGCGCGATCTGCGCGGGCGCGCCATACACCCCAAACCACTCGGGCAGCGTGCAGGCCGCGTGCAAGCCGGGATAGCGCCGGCGGCTGTAGCGGATGGCGACATCCACGCTGGCGTCCTGCAACAGGTCCACGGGGTCGGGCGACGCGTCCAGGCGCAACTGGTACTGCGGATAGACCTCGTGAAAGCGCCCCAGCCGCGGCACCAGCCACAAAGCGGCAAAGGAATGGGTGGTGGACACGGTCAGCGCGCCGGACTCGGGCGCGGGCCGCAAGGCGTCCAGCGTCTGCGCGACGTCCAGCAACGCGCCATGTACGCCGGCAAACAGACGCGCCCCCTTGTCGGTCAGCCGCACGCCGCGCGGCACACGCTCGAACAGCGCGCAGCCCATATGCCGCTCCAGTGCCTTGACCTGGTGCGACACCGCGGTGGGCGTGACCGACAACTCGGCCGCGGCCAGCTTGAAACTGCGCAACCGCGCCGCGGCCTCGAACGTACGCAGCGCTGTGACGGGAAGCGTGGCAAACATGGGCGCGAATCCTGGGATGAATTGCGTTCATCTTAGTGAAGGAATGATCAGTTGTCGCTTCTTGTCTGATGACGCCACCATTCGGCTTCAGATCGTTATCTTTGATAGGAGCCAGGCATGAATTCAACTCATCGAGTCAAACGCTTGTTGATCTTGGTCGGCAGTCCCCGCCGCGATGGCAATAGCGCCGCGCTGGCCGCATCCGCCCGCCAGGGCGCGGAAACGGCCGGCACGTTGGCGTCGGTGCATTTCCTGGACGACTACATCCAGGGTCTGCTGCCGGACTTGCGCCACGCCAAGCCGCCCGCCGACCGTTACGCCGAACTCTTCCTTGAACACTTCCTGCCCGCCGATGGCGTGCTGTTCTGCACGCCCATCTACTGGTATGGCATGTCCGCGCAGACCAAGGCGTTCTTCGACCGGTCATTCAGCCATTACGCGGGATCCGGGCCAGAACCGGAACGCGTCAAGGCCGGCATGGCCGGCAAGCGGCTGGGGTTGGCGGTGGCCTCGGAAGAAACCTATCCCGGCGCGGCGCTGGGCATCGTGCATCAGGTGCAGGAATATGCGCGGTATACGCATTCGGATTTCGTGGGCTACGTGCATGGCGCCGGCAACCGGCGCGGCGAGGTGGCGCTCGATCCGCGGCGGCCGCTTGCCGCGGCGCAGTCGCTGGGCGCGGAATTCTTCACGCGGAAATACTCGGACTACCGGCTTGAGACGCCCCGCAGTCACAACGTGTGGGAGCCGCCCGCGCCGGCCTTGAGCAGCACGCCCGGCGGGCTGCCGTAGACTTGCTTGAACACCCGCGTCAGATGCGCCTGGTCGGCAAACCCGACGGCCTGTGCCGCATCGGCCAACGGCAGGCCGCCGCGCAACAGCACCCGTGCGCGCGCCACCCGCCAATTGCGAAGCCACGCCTGGGGCGGCAATCCATAGCGCCGGGCAAACTGCTTGACCAGCGTCGTGCGATGGCGGTTTTGCGCTTGCGCCAAGGCGTCCAGGTCGGGTGCGCAGGCGGGATCCGCCGCCATGCGCTCGCGCAGCAAGGCGCATACGTCGGCGAGGCCGGCGACTGGCGCAGCACCGCCCTCCACCGCCTCTCCATGCGCGGCCAGCGTCCCGAACAGGGCCGCCGAAATGCGTGCGCTGCGCTCAGCCGGCGCGATCTCGCCGGGCGCCAGCGCGTCCAGCCATTGCGCGCAAAGCGCGGCATCCGCGATCACCGGCCCCGCCAGCCGCGCACCGTGCGCGTGCACCGTCCGTTCATGGTCCCGGAACCACGCGGGATCGATGTAGACCATCCGATAGGCGAGCGCCCCCGCCGCTGTGCCGCCGGTATGCACCTGCCCGGGCGCGATGACCACCAGCTCACCCGCGCTGGCGGCATGGGCCACGCCCTGCACGGTGAAGTCGCAGCGGCCGTGTTCAATGGCGCCGATGGACCAGGCGTCGTGGAAATGCGGCGCGTAGCGATACGCGCGCAGATCCGCGATCAGTACGTCGCCGGGCAGTCCCGCGCCGCAATGCCAGATATGTTGAGAAACCGCCATGAATTGCCAGCCATTCGCGGCTACCCGAAGTAATGCCCGTCCACTTTCAGCGAACGGGCCAGCAGCCACGCGTTGCGAGGATTTTCCCCCACGCGGCGGATGGCATACGGCCACCAGTCCGCGCCAAACGGGAGATAGACCCTGACGTTATAGCCCAACCGGCGCAGCGCGATCTGCCAGTCCGGCCGCACGCCGTAAAGCATCTCAAATTCGAAACTGCCGGCAGGCCAGCCGCGCTCGCGCGCCAGGTCGATGATGGCGCCAGCCAGCCGGTCGTCGTGCGTGCCGAAGACCGGGTAAAAGCCAGAGTCCCGCGCCTCGCGCGACAGCATGATGGACGCCGCGTCCAGATAGGCCTGGTCGATGCGCGCGCGCCCGGCGTGGTCAAGCTCACGCTCGGGGAACGCACCCTTTACCAGCCGCAGCGAGGTGCGCTGCCGGATCGCCCAGGCCAGGTCCTCCGGCGTGCGGCGCCGCCGCGCCTGCAGCGTGAGGCCGGCGGGGATGCCCGCTTCCAACAGCGTGCGATGCAGCGTGCAGGTGCGGTCGCGGATGCTGGAATCTTCCATGTCCAGCACCAGCCAGTCGCAGCCTTGGCCGCCAAAGCGCTGCACCGCCGTGCCGATGCGCCGCGCGTTTTCCTCGCCCAGCGTGTCATCGCGCATGTAGCCGATGGCAGTCGGATCGACGGAGACGTGCACGTCCAGGCCGGCCGCGGCCAGCGCCCGGCATGCGTCGACGGCCTGATTGACGTTATGGTCGATTGCAGCGCGGTCCGCCACGTATTCGCCCAGATAGAAGAGCGAGGCGCGGATGCCGTGCGCCTCGCGCAGCTTCACGGCGGTCCGCACGGCCTCGTCCACATCGGCGCCGCCGACGAAACGGCGCGCCAGCGACGTCCGGGCGGCCATCGCCCGCATCATGTGGCCGACCGCCGGGCTGCGGGCCAGCGCAATCGTGGTCTTCTGGAAAATGCTCATTGCCTCACCGCGCAAAGCGGCCACTATGCGGCGGCTGCGGGCGCCTGTCTTGAACGCCCGTGAATGCGTGGCCAGGCATTACCCCCTCCGGCGCAAGGCCAGCGCCGGACGTGAGCACCCGTGAATGCCCGGCTAGGCCTTGCCTGCCGCCAGCGCGCGTCCGGCGCCGAACAGCGGCCGCTGCACGGTCTGCGCCAGCAGCACGCCCGCCAGGGTGACCGCGCCACCCAGCAGGTGATAGCTGTGCAGGCGTTCGCGCAGCATCACGAAGGCGGCCAGCGCTGTGAAGAGCGGCAGCAGGTTGATGAAAATGCTGCAGCGGTTGGGCCCCAAGCGCTGCACGCCTTCGATCCACAGATACGACAGCAACACCGACGAGAAGATGCCGGCATACAGAATGAGCGGCACCGTATTGACGTCCAGCGCCGCTTGCGCTGCCGGCACGCGCAGGTAGAGCGGGAACATGTAGATCAGCGCGAAGATGGACTGCACGAAGGTGGACTGCCAGGCGGGCACCGGCACTCTCCAGTGGCGCAGCAGCACGCCGTACAGCGCATACGACAAGGCGGCCAGCAGCATCAGGCCGTCGCCCACGTGCACGCCATGCTGGAACACGCTGAGCATGTCGCCCTGCCCCACCAGATACAAAAGGCCCAGGAACGACAACGCGCCGCCGGCGGCCATGCCGAGCGTCAGCGGATCGCGCAGGATCACCACGCTGAGCAACATGCTGAGCAGCGGAATCAGCGCCGTCAGGATGGCCATGTTGGTGGCGGTGGTGGTCTCTGCCGCCCGGTAGGACAGCGCCTGGAACACAGCCGCCGACAGCGCGCCGTACAGCGCCAGCTTGGGCCAGTGGCGCAGAATGACCCGCCGGTTGCGCCACGCCGGACGGGCGGTGAACAGCCCCATCAGGAACAGCGCCAGCAGCAGGCGGTAGAAGGTGATGGCGGTAGGCGAAATGGCGCTGGCGGCCATCTTGGAGACGATGACGTTGCCCGCCCAGAACAGGATGGCGAACAACGGAAAGAGAAAGGGCATGGCGATGAACTCGAAGGATGGATCGGCTCCTTCACTGCCGCCGATTGCGGCGACGTGCAAAGGATGATCGCTATCCTATTGAGCCGGCGTCAGCCCGTCTGCCGATGAAATGGCATCGGCTATTGCGAAATGGACATTGCCTGTTGCGGCGCGCGAGGGGACAGAGGCAGGGCTCAGGCGCCAGGCTCCAGGTTCGGGCTTAGCGGTCAGGGCTTGAACGGCGCCGGGTCCAGCGGCAACTCCATTCCCCCCATCTGCGCGGTCAGCAACGCCGCGCTGCCGCAGGACAAGGTGAAGCCCAACGCCCCCTGCCCCACGTTCAACCACAGATTGTCCGCCGCGGGGCTGCGGCCGATCAGCGGCTTGCCGGTCGGCGTGGCCGGGCGCAGACCCGCCCACGGAATGGCCTGACGCAGGTCGAGCTGCGGGAAAGCTTCGAGCACCTGCTGCTTGAGCAGACTGATGCGCGCCGGGTCGATGTCGGCGTTGTTGCTGCCGATGTCCACCATGGCCGCGATCCGCAGCACGCCGCCCACGCGGGCGTAGACGATGCGCCGTTCGTAATCGGTGACGCTGATGCGAGGCGCCACGGTGTCGTCCGGCGCCAGCGGCACGGTCAGGCTGTAGCCCTTCAAGGGATAGAGCGGCACGTCGTGGCCCAGCGGACCGAGCAACGCCCGCGTGCCGATGCCGGTGGCCAGCACCACGGCATCCGCGCCGATGTCGCCGTCGCGCGTATTGACCGCGACGATGCGGCGGCCTTCGCGCTGCAGGCCGGAGACGGGGTTGGACATGGCGCACTGCACGTTACCCATCGTTTGCAGGCGGTCGAACAGCGCTTCGGTGAACTGCCGGCAGTCGCCGGCTTCTTCGCTGGGGGTGTAGATGGCGCCCGCCAGGCTGGCGCCCATGCCGGCCAGCGCGGGTTCGCGCGCCACGGCCTGCGCGGCGTCCAGCACCTGCTGGTCTGCGCCGTGCGCCGCCTGATAGGCCACCAGCGCGCGCGCCTTTTCCAGCAGATCGGGGCTGCGGTACGCAATGAGCTTGCCGTTCTTCAGGTGGCCGAACGCCAGGTCTTCCTGTTCCAGCAGCGAATGCATGACATCGCGGCTAAGGTAGGACAGCGTCAGCATCTGCGCGGTGGACGCCTTGGCCACCGATGCGCGGCAGGCCAGTGCGAACTGCAGGCACCAGCGCCATTGGTGCGGGTCCAGCCGGGGCCGGAATCGCAGTGGCGAGTCGTGGCGCAGCAGCCATCCCGGCACGCTGGGCAGCACGCCGGGTCCGGCAAGCGGCGCCACATAGCTGTAGCTGAGCTGGCCGCCGTTGGCATAGCTGGAGACTTCCGCCGGGCGGGGCTGGCTGTCGACCAGCACCACCTCATGACCCTGGCGCGCCAGGAAATAGGCCGACGTCACACCGACCACGCCGGCGCCGATCACACAAACGCGCATACCGTTATCCAAGAAGACCGCGAACGGGCCCATTCTGTAACGGCCGCCCCCGCGCCGGCAAATGCCAAACGCCGCAGGGGCCATAACCAAACATCATGCCCGGGGCTTCAGGCCACCCGATGCAGCTTGATGATGGCGGCGGCGGTGGGTTCGCGGACCAGATCGGCCAGCGTGTAGCCATTGAGCGTGTCGTAGAACGCCTGCAGCGTCTTCGCCAGCACGCCGGACAGCCGGCACACGCCATCCAGGGCACAGGGCGGTTCTCGGCAATCGATCAGGGGGCCCTGCTGTTCGAGTTCCCGCACCAGATCGCCCACCCGGTACTCCGTGGCGGGACGGGCGAGGCTGAGTCCGCCGCCCTTGCCGCGCGTGGTGCTGACCCAGCCGCGCTGCGACATGAAGTGCACCACCTTCACCAGATGATTGCGGGACAAGCCGAAGCGATCCGCGATCTCGGGAATCGTGACGGCGACGGGCCGGTCGCGGCATTGCGTCAGATACATCAGGACGCGCAGGCCGAAGTCGGTGAATCGGTTCAGTTGCATGATGGGTGGGGAGCGTGGCCCGGGCGGCCCGGAAACATCAGGCCGCCAGGATACACCGCTCAGGCGCCGGGGCCGCCAGTCCCGAACGCCTCGGCGTGGATGCGGTCTTCGGCCACACCCAGCCCCAGCAACGCTTCACGTTGGGCACGCATGAAGGCCGCCGGTCCACACAGGTAGTAATCGGCGCCGGGAACGATGGCTTCATCGCGAATGGCGCGCAGGTCGACGCGCCCCGTGTGGTCGTAGTCGCGGCCGGCCTGGTCGCCGTGGCCCACCTCTTCGTAGAACACCGCCTTGCGCACGTTGGCGCGCGACGCCGTAATGTCGTTCACGTGCTCGCGCATGGCGTGGACCGCGCGGTTGCGGCAGCCGTGCACGAAGCGGATCTGGCGTTCGTCGTTGGCGCGCACCAGGTGGTTCAGGATCGACACCATGGGCGTCAGGCCCACGCCACCGCTCAGCAGCACGACGGGGGCATCGCCGTCTTCGCGCAGATGAAAATCACCTTGCGGCGGCGCCACGTCCAGCACGCCGCCCTCTTCCAGACGGTCGTGCAGCGCGTTGGACACGCGGCCCGCCGGCGTCTGATCGCCGGCCGGCTCGCGCTTGACCGAGATGCGCAGGCGATCGTGGCCCGGTGCGTCCGACAGGCTGTATTGGCGCGGTTGCATCAAGCCCAGTTCCGGCACGAATACGCGCACGGACACGTATTGACCCGGCCGGTACGCCGGCACGGTGCCGCCGTCTGCAGGGGCCAGGTAGAAAGAAGTGATTTCGGCGCTTTCGGGCTGCTTGCCCACGACACGGAACGCGCGCCAGCCCGTCCAGCCGCCCGGCTTGTTGGCCGATTCCGCATACAGGCGCGCCTCTTCGGCGATCAGCAGGTCCGCCAGTTGGCCATAGGCCGCGCCCCAGGCATCGACGAGCTCGTCGGTGGCGGCATCGCCCAGCACTTCACGGATGGAAGCCAGCAGATGCTTGCCCACGATGGCGTAGTGTTCCGGCCGGATGCCCAGGCTGACGTGCTTGTGCACGATGCGCGTCACCACCGGCATCAGCACCGAGGGATCGTCGATGTGCTCGGCATACGCGGTCACCGCGCCGGCCAGCGCATGCTGCTGCGCGCCGCCCGCCTGGTGGGCCTGGTTGAACACGTGCTTGAGTTCCGGATTGTGCTGGAACATGCGCGCGTAGAAATGCTTGGTCAGGGCGACGCCATGAACTTTCAGGACAGGGGCCGTGGCCTTGACCAGCTCGCGGATTTGGGGGCTCAACATCAACTGCTCCTTGAATGGCGAACGGGCTCGCCTTTTAAACATATATTTATAATACATCTTTAAATCCGAACGGCGAAATCGGCTTGGCGACGTCGTGCCCCGGCCCGGTTTACACTTCCCGGTTACCGCAACACCACAAAGGTTTACCGATGAGCACTGCTACGCTCAAGACCCGCCTGTCCGACGCCGTCAAGGACGCGATGCGCGCCAAGGCCAGCGAGCGACTGACCACGCTGCGTTTCCTGCTGGCTGCCGTCAAGCAGAAGGAAGTTGACGAACGCCGCGACCTGTCCGACGCCGAAATCACCGCCATCATCGAAAAGCAGGTCAAGCAGCGCCGCGAGTCGATCGCCGCGTTCGAGCAGGCCGGCCGCACGGAAACCGCCGAGCAGGAAAAGGGCGAACTGGCCGTGCTGCAGGAATTCCTGCCCCAGGCAGCCACCCCCGAGGAAGTGGCCGCCGCCATCGACGCCGCGCTGGCTGAAGTCGCCGCGCAAGGCGTGACGGGCGCGCCCGCGATGGGCAAGGTGATGGCTATCCTGAAGCAGAAGCTGGCCGGCCGCGCCGACATGACGGCGCTGTCGCAACAAGTGAAGGCCCGCCTGTAAAAAGGTTGACGCCCCCACGCCGCGCACGCTTCGCGCGCTAGCTGCCCCCCGAGGGGGCTGTCTCGCCTTGGGGCGGCCCGGCGGCGAGACCTAGAACGCCCCTGGCGAGACCTAGAACGCCCCTCCAAACAGATCCGGCTGGCGCGACTGCTCGCCCGGATCTGCGAAGTTGCTCATCCCCACCCCCGCCAGCCGGTACAGCGTGTCCGGCGGCAGTTCCACGCGTTCGCACAGTAGCCGCGCCAGCGCGGCCAGCTCCATGGCCGACGTTGGCGGCTGGGCGCAGGTCTGGCTGCGCGTCAGGATGCGGAAGCGGTCGGTCTTCAGCTTGAGCACCACCGTGCGTCCCAAGGCGCCCTTCTTCAGCGCCTGATCCCACACCTTTTCCGCCATGCGGTCCAGCGCGTCGCCCACGGCCTCCAGCCGGACGTCGTTGGAAAACGTGGTTTCGGCCGACACCTGTTGCAACGGCTGGTCGGTCTGGACCTCGCGTTCGTCGATGCCGCGCGCCAGCTCGTACAGCCGCCGGCCATAGCGGCCAAAGTAGTGCTCCAGCTCCTGCGCGCTGTGCGTGGCCAGGTCGCCCACGGTCTGGATGCCAAGCTGCTCCAGGCGCGCCTGCGTGACCTTGCCCACGCCCGGCACCTTGCGCACGGGCAAGGGCTCCAGGAATGCCAGCACCTTGCTGGGCCGCACCACAAAAATGCCGTCGGGCTTGTTCCAGTCCGACGCGATCTTGGCCAGGAATTTGTTCGGGGCCACACCGGCCGACGCGGTCAGTCCGGTTTCCTCGCGGATCTGCTGGCGAATCACCTGCGCCACCTCGGTGGCCGATGGCAGCCCGCATTTGTTGACCGTCACGTCCAGGTAGGCCTCGTCGAGCGACAAGGGTTCGATCAGGTCGGTATGTCGGGCGAAGATCTGCCGCACCTGTCGCGACACGTCGCGGTAGCGGTTGAAATCGGGCGGCACGTAGATCGCGTGCGGACAGAGGCGTTCGGCCTTGATGGCCGACATGGCGGAATGGATGCCGTAGCGCCGCGCTTCGTAGGACGCCGCGCACACGACCGAGCGCGGTCCGGTCCAGGCCACCACCACCGGCTTGCCGCGCAGGTCGGGATTGTCGCGCTGCTCCACGGACGCGTAAAACGCATCCATGTCCACATGCACGATTTTGCGCGCAGACTGCGCCGACGCCTGCCCCGTCATGACCTCAATCCCGTGGCAAAAACATATATTATGACCGGCGGCAATCCGCTATCCCTTCTCGCCCACGACGGTTCCATGACTGCACCCGCCTCCGCCAAAACCGACTACTTCGGCCTGACCATTCCCTTCATGAATTTCATCGGCCTGGTGCCGGAAAGCATCGCGCCCGCCTATGCCCGCACGACGCTGCCGTGGCGCGAAGACCTGACCAACAGCCGCGGCGACGTGCACGGCGGCACGTTGATGAGCGTACTGGACTTCACCTTGAGCGCCGCCGCGCGCGGCTCCGCGGACGCCACCGAGGGCATGGCCACCATCGACATGAACACCACGTTCCTGTCTCCCGGCACGGGCGATCTGGTCATCGAAGCGCGCTGCCTGCGCCGCGGCGCGTCCATCGCCTTCTGTGAGGGCGACATCCGCCGCGCCGACGGTGAACTGGTGGCGCGCGCCACCGCCACCTTCAAGATCATCCGCCGCCGTCCGGGCGGCGACTGATCTTTTTTCGTCCTGCCTTACTTCGGCAGATCGCGCGTCGGCTTGACGGGCGGGCGCGGATCCAGCGGCATGTACGTGCTGCACGACACCAACCCGTAATACACCGCGTCCTGCATCGCGCGCATGGCAGCGGGGTCCCACGTGCCCTTGCCCCACATCACGATGCGCACGTCCGTGGCCTTCGGCCCCTCGGACTTCAGGTCAACGCGCGACATCTCGCGATCGGAATACGGCGCCAGCACGCGCACCACACCGGATTGCGCGCTTTCGTTCAGGTCGGAAACGACGCGGTAGGCGTTGTCGGTGCTGCGCAGGCACGCGTTGGACTGGCGGATGACCGCATCGTAGGCGTCCTTGAAGGCCACCGGCGCCTTGAATTCGCTGTGCGGCGACGCGCTGTCCGGCGAAATGCCGAGCGAGCAGCCGGCCAGCCCCAGGGCCAGCGCCGAGGCCGCGACCAGATTCCTGTACATGTAAATCTCCAGAAGAAGTGCCGCGATTATCCCGCAAACCGCCTGGCGGCATAAGTGGCGCCGGATCGGCGGGGCGGGTTCGACACCCCTTGCGCGGCTATGGCATTATCGACCAGCCTATTTGCAACGCGGATCGACATCACGGAGGTTTCCCCTTGTTCTCATTTCTGCGCACCGTCCTGGCTGCCGGCATCGTCGGCGCCTCCCTGGGTGCCTGCGCCACGCAGCCGCCTCCCCGCGCCTATCCCCTGAAAGATTTCTTCCGCAATCCTGAGCGCGGCTATTTCCGGCTGTCCGACGACGGCCAGACGCTATCGTTCATGCAGCCCACCAGCGTGGACGGCAACCCCGCACGCATGAACATCTACGTGCAGCCGCTGCAAGGCAGCCAGCTCGTGGGCGAGCCGCGCCAGCTGACCAGCGAGACCGCGCGCGACATCAGCGGCTATTTCTGGAAAGGCCCGGACGTGGTGCTGTACCAGAAGGACTTTGGCGGCGACGAAAACTTCCACGTCCTGGCCGTCAACGCCAAAACCGGCAAGATCACGGACCTGACCCCGTACGAGGGCGTGCGCGCCGGCATCGAGGACGACCTCGAAGACGACCCCGACCACGTGCTGATCAGCCACAACCAGCGCAACCCCGAGGTCTTCGACGTCTACCGCGTCAACGTCCACACCGGCGCGGCCGTGCTGGTGGCGCAGAATCCGGGCAACATCGTCGGCTGGCAGACCGACCACGCGGGCAAGGTGCGCGCCGCCGTCGCCAGCGACGGGCTGAACACCACCCTGCTCTACCGCGACGACGAAGCGTCCGACTTCCGCCCGCTCATCACCACCGACTACCGCACCAGCGTCAGCCCCGCATTCTTCACGTTCGACGACAAGAAGTTCTACGCGCTGAGCAACCGCAATCGCGACAAGCTCTCGCTGGTCGTCATCGACCCGGCCACGCCGGACGCCGAGGATGTCATCTTCACGCCCGAGGCCGTCGACCTGGACGGCGCCGCGTTCTCGCGCAAGCGCCGCGTGCTGACCGTGGCGTCCTACCAGACCGACAAGCCGCAATACAAGTTCTTCGATGCGGAAACCGAAGCGCTGTACAAGACGCTTGCCGATCTCCTGCCGGGTTACGACGTCGTCATCCAGGGCGGCAACCGCGACGAGAACAAGTTCATCGTGGCGGCCTACAACGACCGCACGCCCGGCGCGCGCTACATCTACGACGCCGTGGCCGGCACGCTGACCAAGCTGGCGGACCTGAACCCGGCCATCCCCGAGGCTGACATGTCGCGGGTGCAGCCCATCAGCTATCAGAGCCGCGACGGCCGGACCATCCACGGTTACCTCACGCTGCCCGCCGGCCGCGAACCCAAGAACCTGGCCTGCGTCGTCAATCCGCACGGCGGCCCGTGGGCCCGCGACGGCTGGGGCTACAACCCCGAAGTGCAATTCCTGGCCAACCGCGGTTTCTGCGTGCTGCAGATGAATTTCCGCGGCTCCACCGGTTACGGCCGCGACTTCTGGGAAGCCGGCTTCGGGGAATGGGGCCTGAAGATGCAGGACGACATCACCGACGGCGTGCAATGGCTGGTCGAGCAAGGCATCGCCGACCCCAAGCGCATCGGCATCTATGGCGCCAGCTACGGCGGCTACGCCACGCTGGCCGGCGTGGCCTTCACGCCGGACCTGTACGCCGCGGCCGTGGACTACGTGGGCGTATCGAACCTCTTCACGTTCATGAAGTCCATTCCGCCTTACTGGAAACCCATGCTGGACAAAATGCAGGACATGGTGGGCGACCCGGTGCGCGACCGCGACCGCCTGACCGCGACTTCACCGGCGCTGCACGCGGACAAGATCAAGACGCCGCTGTTCGTCGCGCAGGGCGCCAAGGATCCACGCGTGAACAAGGACGAGAGCGACCAGATGGTCTCGGCGCTCAAGGCCCGCGGGGTGGACGTGGAATACATGGTCAAGGACAACGAAGGCCATGGCTTTCACAACGACGAGAACAAGTTCGAGTTCTACGAGGCCATGGAGAAGTTCCTGACGGAACACCTCAAGCCGTAGTCCCTGCGGTTTCCGCTTCCAGGGCATTCGCGGCGGCCGGCAGGCCGCCGCTTGTCTTGACGACGCCGCGGCCGCTCCAGGCCATTTCCACGCGGTCCCGCCCCTGCTCCTTGGCCCGGTACAACGCCACGTCGGCCCGCGCCAGGATGACGTCGGCGCTGTCGCCCGGCTGGTAGGACGCCAGCCCGCCGCTGGTGGTCAGCTGCACTTCCAGCCCCTGCAGATAGAGCGGCATGTCGCGCAACGCGTCGCAGACGCGCTGCGCCTGCACCAGCGCGCTCGCCGGATCGCAGTCGTACATCAGCAGCACGAACTCCTCGCCGCCCAGGCGGCCGAAGCGATCGCTCGAACGGACCGCATTCTGCACCACGCGCGCGAAGTGACGCAGCGCGGTGTCGCCGCCCGCATGGCCGTAGCGGTCGTTGATGGATTTGAAGTGATCGATGTCCAGCACCAGCACCGCCAGCTTGCCGCCCGTGCGCTCACAGCGCAGCAGCTCGTGTTCAAGCTCGTCCATGATGCTGCGCCGCGAATAGGCTTGCGTCAGGCTGTCGAACGTCAGCGCGGCCTGCATCTTTTCCGCCTGGCTGGTCTGGATCATGAAGAGCAGCGCCAGGAAGAGTCCGGGCACCGTGACCGAGCCGCACACAATGAAAAATAGGCTCCAGGCCGACGGCTGCAGCAGCGACACCGGCGTCTCCACGCCCGCGCCGTAGACATATCCGCGCAGCGCGTGCAACGCCACCACCCCAAAAAATGCCACCAGCAGATACAGCACGACGCCTTTTGTCTTGATGCGCCTGCGCTGCCGGAAGATGACGGCGCCGGTCGCTGCCATCAGCACGCAGGTGTAGACGGAATACAGCACCATGCGCCACACCAGGCTGTCGCTGCGGTACAGCAGCAGGGCAAAGCCGAAGGTGCAGAGCGAGCACAACAAGGTGGTGCGCAGGATATGCGGATGCATGCCGAAGAACTGGCGCACGCCGATGTACACCAGCGCGGCGGAACAGGCCCAGGCGGCGTTGGACACCATCACATAGGCGGCGGGCGGGATCATCTCGGCCGACGCGTAGGCCAGCAGGGACAGCACGGCCAGCGCATTGGCCGCCATGAACGCAGGCACGCCTTCAACGCCGCGGACGTGAAAGGGCAGCAGCAACGGCAACGCCAGCGCCGTGGCCAGGCCCCACATCAGGAAAAACAAGCTAGTCGTCATGGTTCGCTCGGGCTCAGGCTCGTCGGCCCGCCCCGCCGTTGGGACTGCAGTTGCACTGGGTTCGCGCAAGCAAAGCGCGTTACACGTCAGCATTCTTGATGCTTTTTGTTACGAGAATGGCGAAAGGACGCGCATGACGTTTGCCCTGCTGGGCAACGCGCGTCCGTACGACCAGAACCTTTACCGCCGCGCCAAGACGATTGCACGGCCTGCGACGAGAGAATACGCCAAGGCGCCTTCGCCGTGACGCCCCCTTTGCAGTAATTGACAGTTAACCACGGCAATTTTCCGTAAAGTTCCATCCGTCGACGGCGCAGCATAAGCGCCGCGATCACGCCCCACGGGCGTGGCGCGTACTAGCCATGCACTCCGATAGCGCGAGTGCGAAGGTCCCCGTAGCGGGCGCCGCGCAAGTCCCAATCAAACGTTCATTTCCGCGCTGCAGGCGCCTGGTTCGCCTGTGGCCGCCCTTGCCGGGTGCTCGCGCCCGTCCGGCGTGGCGGAGCCATGGACGCCCCGAATTGCCACTGCGGATGTCATACAGATGCCAATCGAACGAACCAGGCGGTCAAACGCCGTTGGACCCAGACTGAACTTGATGGCGGCCAGCGCAATGCTCGCGCCCGTGCTGACGCTGGCCGCCCCGTCAAGCCACTACGACGCGCTGATCGAGCGCGCTCGCGCCGGCGACTACGAACCTGCGTTGGAAATGCTGCGCGCGCAGGGCAGCGCCGCGGGCGTGCGGCCCGTTTACGACCGGATCGTCATCGCCGGCTGGGCGGGCAAGCCTGACGAAGCCATCGTCGCGTACGAGACGCTGCCGGCCGGCGCCGTGCCGCCGGCCAACGTCCAATTGGCCGTGGCGCGGGCTTACCGCGACCAGCAGCGCTGGCCGCAGGCGCTCGACGCCTACCGCCAGGGGATGCGCCGCCATCCGGGCGAAGCCGCCTTCGCGGCGGGCGAGATCATGACGCTGGCGGACGCCGGGCAATTCCCAGCCGCGATCGCCGCAGGCGAGAAACGCATCGCCCGCCAGCCGCGCGACGCCGACGCCCGGCTGGCGCTCAGTTACGTCTACGCACGGCAGTCCCAACCATTTGAAGCCCTGCATCAGGCCGACCAGGCACAGGCGCTGGCGCCCGCCACGCCCTACGTGCTGCGCGAATACATCCGGGCGCTTCAGGGCGCCCGCATGGCCGACGTGGCGCTGGACTGGGCGCGTCGCCATGAAACGCTGTTTACCCCCGCCCAGATGCGCGCCCTGCAGGCCGACGCACTGGCGCAGGAGGCGCGGCTGGCGGCCATGCCCGCGCGCGGCGAGGCCGAACGGTTTGCCATCGCCGACCGCGCGCTGGCCGGCTACGACGCCGCGATTGCCGAGTGGCGCAAACTGGGCGAAGACGCCCGCGCCGACGTGCTGCGCGCCCGCATCGACCGCCTGCACGCCCTGCACGCCCGGGTGCAGATGCAGGCGCTGATCCAGGAATACGAGGCGCTGCTGGCCGAAGGCGTCGACGTGCCGCGCTACGCGCTGAGCGACGTGGCCTCCGCCTATCTGTACCTGCGCCAGCCCGAGCGCGCCCGCGACCTGTACCGGCAGGTGGCCGCCAGCGACAGCGCGCCCGGCGACGATCCGGCGCAGCGTCTGGCCACGCAGACCGGCCTGTACTACGCGCTGGCCGAAGGCGAACAATTCGACGAAACGCCCCCGATCACGGACGCCGTCCAGGCCGGCTACGCCCCCTGGCTTTACTACAAGGGCCAGGCCACGCGCATGCCCAACGACCTGAACCTGGAAAGCCGCCAGACGCTGGCCGCCACGCACCTTCAGGCCGACGACACCATCGAGGCCCACCAGCGCCTGGCGCAGATGGTGCAGCAGGCGCCCAACAATTCCGCGCTGCGCAGCGATCTGGCCACCGTCCACCGCGCCCGCTCGCAGCCCCGCGCGTCGGAAATCGAATTAAAGCTGGCCGAAACGCTGGCGCCGCGCGACCTGGCGGTGGAGAACGGCCAGGGCTTCACGGCGATGGACCTGCAGGAATGGCGACAGGCCGAAGCGCTATCCGCCGACACCCTGGCTCGCTCGCCCGAAAATCTGACCAGCCGGCGGCTGGCCCGCGAGTGGGAGGTCCACCGCAAGGCCGAGCTGCGCATCACCGGCTACCGCGGCCTGGCCTCGGACAGTCCGGTCACCGGCAACGGCGATTTCGGCATCGACGCCGTGTTGTATTCCCCGCCCATGGGCTACGACTGGCGGGTCTTTGGCGGCGGCGGCTACGCATCGGGTGACTTCGAGGAAGGCCGCGGCATCTACCGCTGGCTGCGCACCGGCGTGGAATGGCGCGTGCGCGATCTGACCGTGGAAGGCGAAGTCTCCACCAACGACTACGGCCACGGCGTCAAGCCCGGCGCGCGGCTGTCCGCCGCCTACGACCTGAACGACCACTGGCAGGTGGGCGGCTCGGCCGAAATCCTGTCGCGCGACACGCCGCTGCGCGCGCTGACCAACGACGTCTCGTCCAACGGCCTGTCGATGTACGTGCGCTGGCGCGCCGACGAGCGGCGCGAATGGACCCTGTCGGCCGCCCCGTCCCGTTTCAGCGACGGCAACACCCGTTGGGCATTCGGACTGACTGGCCGCGAGCGCGTCTACACCGCGCCGCACCTGAAGGCCGACCTGGAGTTGGGCCTGTCCACCCAGCACAACAACCGCGACGACGCGCCCTACTTCAACCCCAGCGCCGATTTCCTGACCCTGCCCGGCGTGCGGCTGACGCACACGCTGCACCGCCGCTACGAAACCGCATGGGAGCAGATCGGCACGCTGGGCGCCGGCACTTACAGCCAGCAGGGCTACGGCACGGGCGGCGTCGTCGCGCTGGGCTACGGCCAGCGCTACCGCGCGAACGACGTTCTGGACATGGGCTTCATGGTCACCGGCACCAGCCGGCCCTATGACGGCGAGCGCGAGCGTGAACTGCGCGTCGTCTTCGATCTTGCCTACCGCTTCTGACCTGGTTTTTCCGGAAACGACATGATGCTCAAACTGCATACCCGGCTGCTCCTGGCCGGCATCCTGTTCCTCATGATTCTGGCGCTGACCGCCTGCGCCAAGGACATCCCCGTCTACACGCCGCCCGCCGAACGCCCGGTCGCGGCCATCGACAAACCGTGGGTCAATGGCCAGTTCCTGGCCCTGGCCTATCACGACGTTGAAGACGACGACCCCGATCAGGCCTTTCTCAGCGTGCGCACGGACCGGCTTGCTGAACAGCTGGCCTGGCTGCGCGCCAACGGCTATGAGGCCGTGTCGGTGGATCAGATCCTGGCCGCCCGGCAAGGCGGCAAGCCGCTGCCCGACCGCGCCGTCCTGCTGTCGTTCGACGACGGCTATCGCAGCTTCCATACCCGCGTGCTGCCCATCCTGAAAGCCTACGGATGGCCGGCGCTGCTGGCGCCCGTGGGCGTCTGGATGGATACCCCGTCCGACCGTCCGGTGGATTTCGGCGGCACGCCCGAGGCCCGCAACCGCTTTTTGAACTGGGATGAGATCCGCGAGATCTCGCGCTCCGGGCTTGTGGAAATCGCCGCGCACACGGACGCCTCGCACTACGGCGCGCTGGCCAATCCGCAGGGCAACACCGAGCCGGCCGCCGCCATCCGCGCCTTTGATGCGCGCACCGGCCAGTACGAGACCGAGGCGCAGTTTGACGCCCGCATGGGCCGCGACGTGGCCGCCATCACGGAAAAGATCCGCGCGGCCACCGGCAAGAAGCCGCGCGTGTGGGTCTGGCCGTATGGCGCGGAAGGCGGCTCCACGCTGCGCATCACCGCCGAGAACGGCTACGAGATGGCGCTGACACTGGAAGACGGACCCGGGCGCCTGTCCCGCCTGATGTCCACGCCGCGCATGCTGCTGGCCAGCGATCCGGCGCTCAAGTCCTTTGCCAACAGCGTGGTGGGCATGGAGGCCGACCCTTTCATGCGCGTCGCGCACATCGACCTGGACTACGTCTACGACCCGGACCCGGAACAGACCGACCGCAACCTGGGCGTGCTGGTGCAGCGCATCCTGGACATGCAGATCAACACGGTGTTCCTGCAGGCCTATTCCGACCCGCAGGGCGATGGGCTGGTGAAGTCGCTGTACTTCCCGAACCGCTGGCTGCCGATGCGCGCAGACCTCTTCAACCGTGCCGCCTGGCAACTGCACAACCGCGCCAACGTGATGGTCTACGCCTGGATGCCCGTGCTGGCCTTCGACATGGACCCGGCCTTGCCGCGCGTCGAGCGCTGGGATCCGGACACCGGACAGGTGGCGCCCGACCCGGACCAGTACCGCCGCCTGTCGCCCTTTGACGCCACCGTGCGCGCGCGCATCGGCGATCTGTACGAAGACCTGGCGCGCCAGGCGATCTTCGACGGCATCCTGTTCCACGACGACGCGCTGCTCTCGGACTTCGAGGACGCCAGCCCCGGCGCGCTGGCCGCGTACCGCGCGGCGGGGTTGCCGGGTAGCATCGCGGAACTTCGTGCGGATCCGGACACGATGCAGCGCTGGACCCGCTACAAGAGCCGCCATCTGGTGGACTTCACCATGACGCTCGCCGAGAAGGTGCGCGCCGTGCGTGGACCACAGATCAAGACGGCCCGCAACATCTACGCGCAGCCCATCCTGAATCCGGAAAGCGAAACCTGGTTCGCGCAGAACCTGGACGACTTTCTGGCCGCCTACGACTGGACCGCGCCGATGGCGATGCCGCTGATGGAAAACGTGGCGCCCGGCAAGGAAAACGCGTGGCTGGACGCGCTGGTCGACACCGTCGCCCGCCGGCCCGGCGCGCTGTCCAGGACCGTGTTCGAACTGCAAAGCCGCGACTGGCGCACCGGCCCCGATCGGCCCGACGCCACACCGGTGGACACCGACGTGCTGGCCGGCTGGATGCGCCGCCTGCAACTGCGCGGCGCCCGCAGCTTCGGCTACTACCCCGACGACTTCTCGCAAGACCAGCCCCGGTTGCAAGGCATCCGGCCCGCCATCTCCGAAGCCTGGTATCCCCTCCAATGACTGATCGATTGATTGCCCTGCTGATTCTCTGCGCGGTGCTCGGCGCGCCGTTTGGATTCACCCTGATGCTGACCGGCGAAGCGCTGCTGGGCTTCGTGTTCTTCTATCCGCTGTTCATGTCCGGCATGTGGATGGCGGGCGGCATCTACTTCTGGTGGCACTGGGAGCGCCACTGGGCATGGGGGGCCGAACGCACCCCGCCCGAACTGGCCGGCTCGCCGCTGGTGTCGATTCTGGTGCCGTGCTTCAACGAAGCCGACAACGGCGAAGAAACCCTGCTTGCGGCGCTGAACCAGAACTATCCGCACATCGAGGTCATCGCCATCAACGACGGGTCGACCGACGGCACGGCCGCGCTGCTGGACCGCATGGCCGCCGAACACCCGCGCCTGCGCGTCGTGCATCTGGCGCAGAACCAGGGCAAGGCCATGGCGCTGCGCATGGGCGCGCTGGCGGCCCGCAGCGAATACCTGGTGTGCATCGACGGCGACGCCCTGCTCGATCCCGATGCCGCCGCCTATCTGGTGGCGCCGCTGATCGACAACCCGCGCGTCGGCGCCGTCACCGGCAACCCCCGCATCCGCACCCGCTCCACGCTGATCGGGCGCATCCAGGTTGGCGAGTTCTCTTCGATCATCGGACTCATCAAGCGCACGCAGCGCGTGTACGGGCAGGTCTTCACGGTGTCAGGGGTCGTCGCCGCGTTCCGCCGCGTTGCGCTGGACCGCGCGGGCTACTGGAGCCTGGACATGATCACCGAAGACATCGACATCAGCTGGAAGCTGCAGCGCGACCATTGGTCCATCTTCTACGAACCGCGCGGCCTGTGCTGGATTCTGATGCCCGAGACCCTGCGCGGGTTGTGGAAGCAGCGGCTGCGCTGGGCGCAGGGCGGCGCGGAGGTGTTCCTGAAGAACCTGCGTTCGATCTGGAACTGGCGCCACCGCCGGCTGTGGCCGCTGATGGCCGAGTTCTGCCTGTCGACCGCCTGGGCATTTGCGTTCGGGTTGTCGGTGGTGCTGTGGCTGGTCAGCCAGGTCGTCGCGCTGCCCAACAACATGCAGATCGCCAGCCTGCTGCCGCCGGCCTTTACCGGCATGATGCTGGCGGTCGTGTGCCTGCTGCAGTTCGCCGTCAGCATCCTGATCGACCGCCGCTATGAGCCGGGCCTGGCGCGCGCGCTCTACTGGGTCATCTGGTATCCGCTGGCCTACTGGATGGTGAGTCTCTTCACCACGCTGGTCAGTTTCCCCAAGGTCATGCTGCGCAAGCAGGCCCAGCGCGCCCGCTGGACCAGTCCCGACCGCGGCATCAAATCACCGGAGGCATCATGATCATCACCACGCAACGCTCGCGCGCGGGCTATCTGTTCGACTTCGCGCTGACCGCCTTTGGCTGGTTCGCGTTCGTCTACCTGTTTGGCGCCGGCATCCTGGCCATTCTGCGCGGGGCCGCCAGCGGTCCGGACGCGCCGCTGCTGCCCGTCTTTCTGCCGACGGTGCAGACCTTGTGGGGCTACGCCGTGCTGGCCGTGGTCAACGCGGCGGTGCTGGTGGCATGGGCGGTGTACAACCACCGCCGCTTCGGCGGCAAGGACCGCCGCAAGCCGATCCGCCCGCTGACCGACCAGCGCCTGGCCAAGAGCTTTGAAGTCAGCGCTGACCAGTTGACGCAACTGCGCGCCACCCGCGTCGCCGTGATCCACCACGGCAGCGCGGGGCAGATCGACGGCATCGAGCACCGCCTGCCGCGCCTGCAATCGCTGCGGGCGGGCTGACGGAACGGCGGGCCTACACCCGCCGCATCTTCGGCAACAGAATCGCCACCACGCCCAGCAGCGGCAGATACGCACACAACTGATAGACGTAGCCGATGCTGGTGGCATCGGCCACCCTGCCCAGCACCGCAGCGCCCAGGCCGCCCATGCCGAAGGCAAAGCCGAAGAACAGGCCCGCGATCATGCCCACCTTGCCCGGAACCAGCTCCTGGGCATAGACCACGATCGCGGAGAAGGCCGACGCCAGCACCACGCCGATGATGACGACGAGCACGCCCGTCCAGAAGAGATTGGCGTGCGGCAGCATCAGCGTGAAAGGCGCCACGCCCAGGATCGACACCCAGATCACGATCTTGCGGCCGATTCGGTCGCCGACCGGTCCGCCCACCACGGTGCCCACCGCCACGGCGGCCAGGAACAGGAAGAGATACAGCTGCGCCTCGCGCACCGACAGCGCGAACTTGTCGATCAGGTAGAAGGTGAAATAGCTGTTCAGGCTGGCCAGATAGAAATACTTCGAGAACACCAGGACGCCCAGCACGCCCAACGCGCCCAGCACCTGATTGCGCGTCAACCCGTTGCCCGCACCCTCGCGCCGCGCACGCGGTTTGAGCAGCACGCGGTTGGCGCCATACCAGCGCCCGATCCACATCAGCACCACGATGCCGAACAGCGCCGCCAGCGAGAACCACGCCACGCTGCCCTGCCCGTGCGGAATGATGAACAGCGCGGCCAACAGCGGCCCCAGCGCCGACCCCACATTGCCGCCCACCTGGAACAGCGACTGCGCCAGCCCGTGCCGCCCGCCCGACGCCATGCGCGCCACGCGCGACGATTCCGGGTGGAACACCGACGAGCCCGTGCCCACCAACACTGCCGCCACCAGCAGCCAGCCAAACGACGGCGCCATCGACAGCATCAACAGGCCCACCAGCGTGAAGCCCATGCCCACGGGCAGCGAGTACGGCTTGGGGTTCCGGTCGGTATAGAAACCGATGAATGGCTGAAGCAGCGACGCGGCAAGCTGGTAGACCAGCGTGATCAGCCCGATCTGCGTGAACGTCAGGCTGAACGAGTCCTTGAGCATGGGATAGATGGCGAGCAGGATCGACTGGATCATGTCGTTCATCAGATGCGCCACGCTGATCGCGCCCAGCACCTTGAAGGCGGTGGAGGGATCGGAGGCGGCGGGCGATCCCGCAACGGCGGGTGCGGCAGAGGTTGAGGCAGACAGGCCGGCAGCGGGATTCTGGGCGGAGTTCATGAGTCGCACGAAGAAAATGGACAAGCCGGCCACACGCCGGAACCAGACATCAGTGTAGAAATCCGGCGCCGGCGTGATCTGCCATTTTTCGTCGAGAAAGTGACAACCGCTATGCCAACCCAATGGCAGAATAGGCGCCATGCGCTTCCGGGCGCCTCCTCATCCTTTTGTCGGAAGTGACACCATGGTCGTCCGCCCTCCCCCCGATCCCGCCCGCAGCATCAACGCGCAGGACTACCAGCATCGTCCGCGCGTCGTCACGGCGATGGCCAAGGAATTTTCCCCCGGCGCGCAGACCGGTCCCCATACGCATCCGCGCGCCCAGCTCATCTATGCCGTCGAAGGCGTGATGCGCGTCACCACGCCCAGCGGCTTCTGGGCCTTGCCGCCGCTGCGCGCGCTATGGGTGCCGGCGGGCGTGCCGCACGGCGTCGACATGGTTGGCACGGTCTCGATGCGTTCCCTTTACATTCAGGCCGACGCGGCCCGGGACTACTGGCCCGAGTGCCAGGTGATCGAGGTCAGCGGCCTGCTGCGGGAATTGATTCTGGCGTTGACGGCCGAGCCCATCGACTACCCGCTCGGGGGACGGGTCGAGCAGATCGCGGGGTTGATCCTGGCTGAGCTGGCCGCCGCGCGCATCGTGCCCATTCAGATCCCGTGGCCGCGCGACCGGCGCCTGCAAGCCATCTGCGCGGCCATTCTGGACCAGCCCGGCCTGCAACGCGGCATCGAGGACTGGGGAAGCGAAGTCGGCGCCAGTGCGCGCACGCTGATCCGATTGTTTCAATCCGAACTAGGACTGAATTACAGACAGTGGGTGCAGCAGGTGCGGCTGGCTGATGCGGTGTGCCGGCTGTCGATGGGCGTGCCGGTGGCGCGCATTGCGGCGGACCTCGGTTACCGCAGCGCCAGCGCCTTCTCCGCCATGTTTCATCGGGCACTCGGCGCCCCGCCCCAGCGTTATCTGCAATCCGTCCCCGGGGCCTCGCCAACCTGAACTAAAGCTGAATATCCGCTCACATGGGCAGATTTCGTTACCGAAACCTTATTGCGCCCTGGGCGGTCTATAGCGTTCTGCCCTAGAATCGCCTGCAATGAGCAATCCCCAGCAATCCTCCGCCAACCCGGGCGGCAAATCGGGCCTCCCCTGGAAACCTCTCCTGGTCAAAGCGGGCATCGCCGCCGCCGGCGCAGCCGTGTGCGGCGCCGTCGTGCTTGGCCTCGCACTGGCCCTGGCGTGGCCCAGCCTGCCCGACCTGCACGCGATGACCGATTACCGGCCACGCGTGCCCCTGCGCATCTACACCGCGGACAAGGTGCTCATCGGCGAATACGGCGAAGAGCACCGCAACGTGCTGCGTTTCGACGAAATCCCTCCGGTAATGCGGCAGGCCGTTCTGGCGGCCGAGGACGACCGTTTCTACAGCCACGGCGGCGTCGACTGGATGGGCGTCGCGCGCGCCGTGCTGACCAACATCGTCAAGGGTTCCAAGTCCCAGGGCGGCAGCACGATCACCATGCAGGTCGCGCGCAATTTCTATCTGTCGTCGGAAAAGACGTATTCGCGCAAGTTCTATGAACTGCTGCTGACGTTCAAGATCGAATCCGAGCTCACCAAGGACCAGATCCTCGAGCTCTACATGAACCAGATCTACCTGGGCCATCGCGCCTATGGTTTCGCCGCCGCCTCGCGCACGTATCTGGGCAAGCCGCTGTCCGAAGTCACGCCCGCCGAAGCCGCCATGCTGGCCGGCATTCCGAAGGCGCCCTCGCGTTTCAATCCGATCACCAATTACCCGCGCGCCGAGATCCGCCAGCATTACGTGCTGGGCCGCATGAAGACGCTGGGCTACCTGACGCCGGAGCAGACCGACGAAGCCCTGCAACAGCGCATCACGATCCGCGGCGCGGACGGCAGCAGCACGCGCGGCTTTGCGGTGCACGGCGACTATCCGGCAGAACTGGCCCGCCAGCTGATGTATGGCGTGTTCCAGGAGAACACCTACTCGTCGGGCATCGACGTCTACACCACGATCGATTCCAAGGCGCAGGAAGCGGCTTACCGCGCCGTGCGCGACGGCATCATCGACTACACCCGCCGCGCCGTCTACCCGGGCCCGGAAGACCAGGTCGAACTGCCCGACGGTGTGGAACAGGACCCCCAGGCGCTCGACGAAATCCTGGACGGCGTGCAGGAAAAGTCGCCCGACAGCGAAGACCTGCTTGCCGCCGTCGTGCTGGCCGCCAGCCCCACCGAAGTCACCGTGGCGCGCAGCGGCCGCGACATCATCACCATTTCGGACAAGAAGGCCCTGGCGGTCGTCGCCCGCGCGCTCAATCCCAAGGCCAGCGACACCCAGCGCATCCGGCGCGGTTCGGTGGTCTACATCCACAAGAACGGCGACAACTGGGAAATCATCAACATGCCGGCGCTGCAGGCTGCGCTGGTGTCGATGGTGCCGCAGGATGGCGCCATCCGCGCCATGATCGGCGGCTTCGACTTCAACCGCGGCCACTTCAACCGCGTCACGCAGGCATGGCGCCAGCCGGGCTCGAACATCAAGCCGTTCGTCTATGCGGCTGCGCTGGAACGGGGCCTGACGCCCGCCACGCAGATCTCCGATCAGCCCTTCATGCTGACGGCCGAACAGACCGGTTCCAAGGCCTGGCAGCCCAAGAACGACGGCAACAAGTACGAACCCATGCTGACCCTGCGCCAGGGGTTGATGCGCTCCAAGAACATGGTGTCGATCCGCATCCTGCAGGCGATTTCACCGCAGTACGCACAGGACTACCTGACGCGCTTCGGCTTCGATAAATCACGCTGGCCGGCCGTGTTGCCGCTTGCGCTGGGCGCGGGTGGCGCCACGCCGCTGCAGGTCGTCAATGGCTACAGCGTGTTTGCCAACGGCGGCTACCGCGTCACGCCCTACCTCATCGACCACGTCACGGACCGTTCCGGCAACGTGCTGATGAAGACGCAGCCCGTCGTGGCCGGCGACGCGCAGGCGCGCGCCATCGACCCGCGCACCGCCTGGGTCATGGACGACATCCTGCGCGATGTCACGGTCAACGGCACCGCCGCCCGTGCGCATCAGGTGCTCAAGCGCAACGACATCGGCGGCAAGACCGGCACCACGAACGACGCCGTCGACGTCTGGTTCTCGGGCTTCACGCAGACGCTGGCCACCACCGTCTGGATGGGCTTTGACCAGCCCAAGTCGCTCGGCACCAACGAGTTCGGCAGCGGCCTGGCGCTCTCCACCTGGCTGGACTACATGCAGCCCGTCCTGAAGGACGTGCCGCAAGCCAAGCCGGCGCCGCGACCCGACGGCCTGCTGGTGGACAACGGCGAATACTATTTCTCCGAATTCCCGCCGGGCCAGGCGGTGGCCTCGCTGGACCTGTCTTCCGGCGACGCGCTGACCGACTTCCTGAACAACAACCGCTCGACCGACGGCGTCGACACCTCGGTCAAGCCGCTGCCTCCCGGCGGCGCCGCGGCTCCCGATGGCAGTCCGATCCAGCCGCCGCTGATGCCGATCCCCGTGCCCCGTGCGGACGCCGCCCCCGTTTCGCAGGCGCAGGCCATGCCCGCTGCGGGCGGCGTGCAGACGCCAGCCGTCCCTGCCGCAGCCGCGCCAGCCGATTCGGCCGGCGTAAGCGCCAGCGCCGTGACCGCCCCCGGCGCTGTGACCGCCCGGCCGCTGTAAAAGCTGCGCATCTCGCAAAAACGGGCGCCTCGGCGCCCGTTTTGCTTTGTTCCGTCCTACTCGGCGGCCGCGGCCTCGGTCACGACCTCGCGGGGCCACGCCTGCAGGGATTCAAGATTCAGGAACGTGAAATAGCCGCCGTTCCAGCCTTCGGTATCGATGTGATACACGTTGCCCAGCGCGAGCGGCGACGCCACCGGGGTGTGCCCCGCCACCACCGCCCGCACGCCCAGAATGCCGGTTCGGTCCATCTGGCGCAGACGGTCGCGCGACCACTGGCACGCCGCGCTGGTGCGCTTGTAGCGGTCCTGCAACGCGGACTCCAGCCGGGGCCAGAACAACACCGGGCAGTCGGCATGCAGCAGTCCGACCGCGCCCGACGACGTTTCCACTTCGATGGCAATCGGCAGCTGGGTAAAGGCTTCGGCAAACACCTGCTGCCGCTCGGCGGGCAGATCCAGAAACCAGCCACCGCCATAACCGCGCCAGTTCGTCACATCCACCTTGCCGGTGCGCACGTGCCGAATCGCGTAGTCCTCGTGATTGCCTTGCACCGCGTAGAACCAGGGCTTGGCCAGCCAGTCCAGCGCAGCCTCGTTCTCGGGTCCACGGTCAACCAGATCGCCCACGGAAAAAAGCCGGTCGCGGGTGGGGTCGAACCCCAATTCATCCAGCGCCTGTTGCAGGCGCGAAAAATGTCCATGCACATCGCCTACCGCAAAATCGCGGCCGGATTCGTTGCGCGGAACCTTGAGAAAACGCTGCTCCATGATGATTCGGGAATACCGCAAGGAAAAATCTGACCCTTCTTTTTAACCCGCTTTGGTCCGTCCCCACGGCCAGCCTCGTTACCGAAAGGGTCAAATAGCGTTACGAGAATCGAACTTGTTCGTGATAATGTTTTCTCCTTTCCCGTACTGCCCTGAAAAGGAGTGGCGCCAAGCCGCTTCCCGCCGTCGCCATGACCGCCGCGTCCACCATCAAAACCTGGTATCTCGTCCACAAGTGGACCAGCCTGGTTTGCACGATCTTCCTGCTCATCATCTGTCTGACCGGTTTGCCGCTCGTGTTTCATCACGAGATCGAGCATTGGCTCGACGACGGCAAGCCCTTGTCTGCGGTGCCTGCGGACACCCCGCCCGCCAACCTCGACAAGCTCGTGGCCAACGCGCGAGCCATGTACCCGAACGAAGTCGTCGACTACCTGTCGTTCGACCCGGACGAGCCGCAGGTCTTCGTCGGCATGGCGAAGATGCCCGGCGACGGACTGGCCTCGGGCCACGCGATCCGCATGGATGCCCGCACGGGCGATGTGCTGCTCGATGGCCCGCTTTATACCGAAGACAAGTTTTCGTTCATGGGCATCATGCTGGCGCTGCACGTGGACCTGTTCGCGGGCCTGACCGGCGAGCTGTTCCTGGGATTCATGGGCCTGCTGTTCTGCGTGGCCATCGTGTCCGGCGTCGTGCTGTACGGCCCCTTCATGAAGAAGCTGGAATTCGGCACCGTGCGCGCCACGCGCTCGACGCGCCTGAAATGGCTGGACCTGCACAACCTGCTGGGCATCGTGACGCTGGTGTGGGCGCTGGTGGTGGGCTTGACCGGCGTCATCAACGAACTGTCCACGCCGCTCTTCCGTCTGTGGCAATCCACCGAACTGCCGCGCGTGCTGGAACCCTACAAGGGTCAGCCCATCCCCACGCAGCTCGCGTCGGCGCAGTTGGTGGCCGACACCGCGCGCAAGGCCATGCCGGGTAATGAAGTGTCGTTCATCTCCTTCCCCGGCAACGCCTTCGGCAGCCCGCAGCACTTCATTGCGTGGATGCGTGGCGACTCGCCCCTGACGTCCAAGCTGAACACGCCCGTGCTGATCGACGGGCGGACCGGTGCGCTGACGACCGTGGCGAAAATGCCGTGGTATCTGACCGCGCTGGAAGTTTCGCGGCCGCTGCACTTCGGCGACTACGGCGGCCTGCCACTCAAGATCATCTGGGCGCTGCTGGATATCGTCACCATCGTCGTGCTGGTGAGCGGACTGTACCTGTGGCTGGCCCGGCGCCGCGCCACCGAAGCGCGCATCAACGAACTCATCAAGAAACACCAGGCTGCCACCCCGCAAAGGACGCCCGCATGAGCCGCTCAACGAGTAAAGGCAGCCGGGGCTTCCTGTTCGTGTGGGGCGTGCCGATCCTGCTGGGCGTGCTCAGCATCTTTGGCTTGCTGGCGGCCCTGCTGGGCACCGGCGCCTGGCATTGGGCGTCCTGGACCGCGCTGAGCATCCTGCTCGTGGTCATCGTGCGGTACTGGGTGTTCCCGCTCAAGCACTAGCCGAACAGGTTGGGCGGACGGCAGTCGCGCAGACCGTCGCCCGGCCGATGGCGGCCCCGTCTATCGCGGCTCGGCCAATGACGGCCCCGCCGATCAAGGCCGGACAGTTACCCCGGCCGGCTGCGCGGTCCCGCTCGCCGCGCGCCACCCGCCGGGGCTGCGTCTCCCCTACGCGAACTTCTCGGGATCCGGGCCCAGGCGCGGACCTTCCTTGATGCCGTCGATGGCCGCCATGTCCGCCGCCGACAGCTCGAAGTCGAACACGTCGATGTTCTCGCGGATGCGCGCCGGCGTGACGGACTTCGGTATCACGACCAGGTTGTGCTGAAGATGCCAGCGCAGCGTCACCTGCGCGGGCGACTTGCCGTGCTTTTGCGCCAGGTCCAGGATCACCTTTTCCTTCGTGATGTTGCCTTGTGCCAGCGGACTCCAGGACTCGGTCACGATGCCATGCCGCGCATGAAAGGCCCGCAGCGCATTCTGCGTGAACCCCGGATGCAGCTCGATCTGGTTGACGGCGGGGGTGACGCCGGACGCGTCGATCAGGCGTTCCAGATTGGCTTGCGTGAAGTTCGACACGCCGATCGCGCGCGCGCGGCCGTCTTCCTTCATCTCGATCATGGCGCGCCAGGCGTCCAGGAACTTCTCGCTGCCCGCGACCGGCCAGTGGATGAGGTACAGGTCCACGTACGCCAGCCCCAGCTTCTCCAGGCTTTCGTCCATCGCCTTGTGCGCGTCGTCGTAGCCGTGCTTGTCGTTCCAGAGCTTGGTGGTGATGAACAGGTCCTTGCGCGCCACGCCGGCCGACCGCAGGCCCGCGCCCACGCCTGCCTCGTTGCCGTAGATCGCCGCCGTGTCCACCGACCGGTAACCTGCCGCCAGCGCTTCCTTCACGCTGGAGGCTGCCTGATCGTCCGGCACCTGCCAGACTCCCAAGCCCAACTGCGGAATCTTGCCTCCGTCGTTCAATTTCACTGCGGGTACCTTCGCCATAAGACCCTCCGTAGCAAGCGACGCGACCCAGGCGCGGCGAAAACGCGCCCGGTCGCGCAACCAGGGGAGCAGCCGGCCGGACCCCCGGTTGGAAGAGAAAGAAACGGGCCCGACGTGCTGCGCCCGTGTCGCAATACAGCCTTCAATCCCCCGATGCTGGTGCTTCCGTACCAGGGGTTATCCCTCAAATAGTACCGCTGGTGCCTCATAATGCCCTGCAAACGGCCTAACTCCCCGGTCGGAGGCGGCCCCAAACCCAGCATCCCGATCATGAATTCTCCTGAAACGCGGCCCGGCAAGGGCGGCGGACTTGCCACGCTTCGCACGCTGTTTCCCTACCTGTGGCCGCCCGGCAAGACCGGCCTGAAGGTCCGCGTCGTGGCGGCGCTGCTGTGCCTGTTCGCCGCCAAGGCCGCAACCGTCTACGTGCCGCTGCTGTACAAGCAGGCGGTCGACGAACTGGGCAAGGGCGCGCCCGGCACGGTGACGGTGCCGCTCGGCCTGATCCTCGCCTACGGCACCGCCCGCGTGCTGTCGCTGCTGTTCTCGGAACTGCGCGATGCCATCTTCGCGCGCGTCGGCCAACATGCGATCCGCTCGGTCGGCCTGCAGATCTTCCGCCACCTGCACGGTCTGGCGCTGCGCTTTCACCTGGCGCGTCAGACCGGCGGGCTGAACCGCGCCATCGAACGCGGCACCAAGGGCATCCAGACACTGCTGTCGTTCCTGCTGTTCAACATCCTGCCCACGTTCTTCGAGATCAGCCTGGTCTGCATCGTGCTGTGGAAGATGTTCGACGGCTGGCTGGCGCTGGCCACTGGCGCCACCGTCGTGCTGTACATGGCCTACACGCTTGCCGTGACGGAATGGCGCGCCAAGTTCCGGCGCCAGATGAACGAAACCGACTCCGAGGCCAACACCAAGGCCATCGAGAGCCTGCTGAACTACGAGACCGTCAAGTATTTCGGCAACGAAGAACACGAGGCCCGGCGCTACGACGCCTCGCTCACCCGCTACGAACGCGCCGCCGTGCGCAGCCAGGTCAGCCTGTCGATCCTGAACGTCGGCCAGGCCCTCATCATTTCCACGGGACTGACGCTGGTGATGTGGATGGCGGCCAACGGCATCGCCGAGGGCCGCTACACGCTGGGCGATTTCGTGCTGGTCAACACGTATCTCTTGCAGCTCTACACGCCGCTCAGCTTCTTCGGCTTCATCTACCGCGAGATCAAGCAGGCGCTGATCGACATGGAGCGCATGTTCGAGCTGCTGGGCCAGGATCGCGAAGTGGCGGACCGTCCCGGCGCCGCGCCGCTGCAGGTATCGGGCGGCGCGGTGGAGTTCCGCGACGTGCACTTCGGCTATGACCCGCGCCGCGCCATCCTGAAAGGTGTCAGCTTCTCGATTCCCGCCGGCAAGACGGTGGCCGTGGTGGGCACCTCCGGCGCAGGAAAATCCACCATCGCGCGGCTGCTGTTCCGCTTTTATGACACCGACAGCGGCGCCATCCTGATCGACGGCCAGGACGTGCGCGACGTCACGCAGGCCAGCGTGCGCGCGGCCATCGGCGTGGTGCCGCAGGACACGGTGCTGTTCAACGACACCATCCGCTACAACATCGGCTACGGCCGGCCGGGCGCCACGGACGCTGAAATCGAGGCCGCCGCGCGCCTTGCTCACATCCACGACCTGATCCTGACCATGCCGGACGGCTACGGCACGATGGTGGGCGAACGCGGCCTGAAGCTGTCGGGCGGCGAAAAGCAGCGCGTGGCGATTGCCCGCACCATCCTCAAGAATCCGGCCATATTCCTGTTCGACGAGGCCACCAGCGCGCTGGACACCCACACGGAACGCGAGATCCAGGCCAACCTGCGCGAAGTCAGCCAGGGCCGTAGTACGCTGATCATCGCGCACCGCCTGTCCACGGTGGCGGACGCGGACGAGATCATCGTGCTGGCCGATGGCCGCATCGTCGAACGCGGCCGCCATCCGCAGTTGCTGGCCCAGGCCGGCATCTACGCCGGCATGTGGGCCCGCCAGCAGGAAAGCGCCCGGGCGGCGCCGGCGGATTGACAAGCCGCGCCCCCTGTCCGAACATCGCACCCTTTGATTGCCAGGCCTCCCATGCAGGATTCCCCCACCCTCCCTGAAGTCCGCGTCTGCGCCGCCGGCGATCTGGTCAACGGCGGCCTCGGCGTGAAGGTGCCCGTGACCGATGGCGCGGGCCGCACCACCGCCTTCTTCGTGCGCTACCAGGACCGGGTGCATGGCTACCTGAACCGCTGCGCCCACGTCGGCGTCGAACTGGACTGGGAAGGCAGCTTCTTCACCCGCGCCGGCGACCTCATCATGTGCGCCCGCCACGGCGCCACCTACCAGCCGGACACGGGCCTGTGCGTGGGCGGCCCCTGTCGAAATGGCCGCCTGACCGCGCTGGACGTGTCCGAGCGCGACGGCAGCGTCTACTGGCAGCCGGCGGGCAAGATCCTTCCTGCGGACGCGGCCGCCTGATCGATTTCGGGGCGGCGCAATGGTTCGGAATCGCGCCCGGCTTTTCGCCCGGGATTGCGCCCCGATTTGCGCCCAGCTTTACGCCCGCGCCGCCACCGCCTGCACCGGCTCCGCCCGCTCGGCATAACGCCGCGCCAGCACCGCGCAGACCATGAGCTGCATCTGGTGAAAGATCATCAGCGGCAACACCACCACGCCCATCTGCGACGTGCCGAACAGCACGGTCGCAAGCGGAATTCCGGACGCCAGCGACTTCTTCGATCCGCAGAACACCAGCGTGATCTCGTTCTCCTTGCTCAGCCCCAGCTTGCGGCTGCCCCACGTCGTGATCAACAGCACGGATCCCAGCAACAAGGCATTCACCAGCACCATCGTGGCAAGGTCGATGGCCGGGAAAGCATGCCAGATGCCCTGGGCGACCGCTTCGCTGAACGCGGTATAGACCGCCAGCAGGATCGAGCTGCGATCCACCTTGGACAGCGTGCGGCTATTACGCAGCGCCCACGCCCCGATCCACGGCCGCAGCAGGCTGCCCACCGCGAACGGCAGCAGCAGCTGCAGCAGGATGCGGCCAGCGTCGGCCAGGCCATGCCCGCCGCCCTGCCGATGCAGCAGCACCGCCACCAGCAGCGGCGTCAGCACGGTGCCCAGCAGATTGGAGGCCGTCGCCGCGCAGATCGCACCCGGTACGTTGCCGCGCGCCATCGACGTGAAGGCAATCGACGACTGCACCGTGGACGACAGCGTGCAGACGAACAGTACGCCGATCCACAGCGACGGCGTCAGCAACCCGGGAAACAACGCGCGCAGGCCCAGACCCAGCGCGGGAAACAGCAAGAAGGTGCAGGCCAGGATCAGCCCATGCAGGCGCACGTCCTTCACGCCGGACACGATGGCATCCGTGGACAGCCGCGCGCCATGCAGGAAGAACAGCAGCGAGATCGCCACGTTGCTCGCCACCATCATGAACGTCGCGCCCTTGCCCACGGCCGGGAAGAAGCTGGCGAACGCCACCGTGGCGATCAGGATGAGGGTGAATTGGTCTGGCAGGAAGCGGCGCATGGCAAAGGCGTGTTCAGAAAGTTGCGCCCACTATAGGCGCGGCCCTTGCCATCGTGAAGGCCACTGGGTACTTTAACTGTCATTTGAAATCCCTATGACCGCATCCCGCCCATGCTGAACCCGCTCTGGCTCAAGACCTTCGCCGCCGCCGCAGGCGCGCCCAGCTTCACCGAAGCCGCGCGCCGGCTGGGCCTGACCCAGCCCACCGTCAGCGAGCACATCCGCCAACTCGAACAGGCCGTGAATCGCCGCCTGTTCCAGCGCGACACCCACTCACTCGCACTGACCAGCGACGGCCGCAGCCTGCTCGTGCATGCCGAGATCATCCTGGCCGCGCATGAAAAGGCCGAGCGCCTCTTCGATGCGCCCCGCCTGCGCGGACGGATCCGGCTGGGCACTTCCGACGATCTGGCGATGGGTCCCCTGCCCGATGTGCTGGCGGCGTTTCGCCTGGCGCATCCCGAAGTCGAGCTGGACCTGACCATCGGTGTCACCACCGACCTCTACAAGCTGCTGGACGACAACCGCCTGGACGTGATGATCGGCAAGCGCAGGCGCGGCGACCGGCGCGGCCAGACGTTGCACAAGGAGGCGCTGCTGTGGCGCGCGAAGGAAGGTCTGCGCGTGGATCCCGACGAGCCCCTTCCGTTGATCCTGTTGCGCGAGCCCAGCGTGACGCGCACGCTGGCGCTTGACGCGTTGGCCCGCGCAGGCCGGAGCTGGCAGATCGTCTGCACCAGCACCAGTTACGCGGGCTGCCAGGCAGCAGCCCGCGCGGGACTGGGCATCACCGTGCAGCCCTCGCACCTGTCCACCGCAGGCCTGTCGGCGCCCGCGGGCGCCGCCAACCTGCCCACGCTGCCGCCCGTGGAATTCATCGTCATCTCAGCCCCGTCGCCCGGCAAACCCACGCGCGCGCTGACCGAGATCCTGATGCGCAGCACCCTGACCTGACCGACCCTTATTGCGGTGCCGACCGCGTGTGCTCGACGCTGCCGTGCAGCGCCTGCGGCTGCTTGAGCAGGTTCAGGATCGGGCACCACGCCTCCACCGCCTCGTGCACGGCGCGAACCGCGTGCTCGTCCGCCGGCGACACGATGTGCGCGGTATAGCGGATGTTGTGCGGAAAAAATGGCACCGCTTCATAGCCCGGCTTGCCGCCGCGCGGGTCCAGGTCGCCTTCAATCGTCACCTCCAGCGATTCCAGCGGCAGTTCCAGCTCCGCCGCCTTGATGAGAAAGATGTGGGTCAGGCAACTGCCCAGCGACCCCAGCAGCAGCTCGGGCGAACTCGGCCCCAGGTCGTAGCCCGCAAAATCGGCCGGGCTGTCGCTCACCACCTGATGA
The DNA here is from genome assembly GCF_022346505.1 of Achromobacter sp. ACRQX. NCBI lineage: Bacteria > Pseudomonadati > Pseudomonadota > Betaproteobacteria > Burkholderiales > Alcaligenaceae > Achromobacter > Achromobacter sp. ACRQX. Next base: position 63,115 of record NZ_JAKRML010000011.1, on the reverse strand, counting down.
TCGCGAATGCGGATGCGCCGCACGCCGCTGCGCCCTTCCGCGCTGACGTGTGCACGCAGCTTCACCGGCTCGACGGTCTTCGGGTCGCGCCCGTTGCGCAGCAATACGGCGGCGCGCTTCTGGTCCAGATACTCGTTCAACGTACTCATCTTGCAGACCTCGCTTGGAAGAAAAACGTGCGAAGGACGCGCGGCATTCAGTTGCGCCGCAGGTCGGTCATGGCAATGGGTGCACGGTCCATCGCCAGCAGAATCTCGCCCAGGCCGCGCGCGTTGCTGGCCTCCATGCGCCCGCCCGGCCCGCAGACGTCGTCGGCGCTGGTCCACGCCGGCGCGGCATGCGGCAGCAGGCGCGCCCGCAGCCAGCCGCGGCGGTCCACCAGGAACTGCGCGCCCGCCAGGTCGTCCGGCGGCACGCCGGCGGCCAAGGCATAGGCGTCCCACGCCGCGGGATCCGCCGCCACGCAATCGGCATCCGATGCGCCCGCACGGCCGCGCGTCAGCGCCACCGTCAACAGGCGCGGATCCTGCGGTTCAGCCGGCGCGCCTGCCGCGTGCGCCACGACGCGCACGGGCAATCCGCGCAGGCCGGTGAGCCGGCTCGCGCGGCCATCCCTGCAGGTCAGCGCCACCCCTGGCGCGGGGATTGCCGGCATGCCTGCCCCGCCGCTCGTCCCGTAGGCGTGCAGGCGCAGGAAGTCCAGCACCTGCCATATCTCGTCCGGCCGCAGCGCGGCGTCCGGGCCAGGCATGGTGCGTCCGGCGGACGCGTGTCCGCCGTGGGCCAGCCGCCAATACAGCTCGCCTTCCAGCCGGTTGTCGAACAGCGCGGCGCCCAGAACGCTCGGCCACACCGGCAGACCGGCCGCCAGCGGCCCACGTCCGTCCGCCGCCGCGCCGTGGCACGACGCGCAATGCTGCGCATACAGCCGGCCGCCTTGCAGCACGTTCGTGTCCGAAAACGCCAGCGGCGAACGTTGATAAGAAGTGTCCCGCGCCTCGGTCAGCAGCAGGCGCGGCTGGGGCCAGCTCGTCGCCAGCACCAGCGCAGCGGCAACCGCCAGCAGCGCAAGCCGCCATCGCCGCACAAACACGGCGGCCACCAATAGACCCAATGCCACCGCACTCTGCGCCAGCGCCAGCCACAGCCGGTTCCACGTATACGGACTGACGGGCAGGGCCGGGTCATACCGCCACGCAAACGGCCACGACACCAGCGCCAGCGCGTCCGCAGGCTGGCGCCAGATCGACAGAGCAAGCAGCAAGACCAACAGCCCCAGTGCGCCCAGCGCCGCCGCGACGCCGCGCCGCCACGCCGGTCTGGCGGCGGCTGCCACCTCCCCCGCGCGGCTGTGCAGCCATGCCGCGGCCAGGCTGGCCACGAGCAGGAGGGCCGTCAGCCCCAGCGCCAGATGCCCCACACGAGATCCCAGCAATCCGGGCAGGCCCGGCACCGCTTGCCATGCCAACGCCAGCAGCACGGCGCACGCCGCGAGCGCCCCCGCCGCGACCCACGGCAGGCTTCGTTCCGCACCTCGCCCCGCCGCTCCCGCATTGCCCGCCACCGCCGACCACGCCATCAATGCACCGCCCGCCCCTGCGGCAGCCAAGGCAAGCCCCGCCGCGTTCACCACGTCGCATCCAGCCCCAAGAGCGCCAGCGCGCGATGCCGCAACGCCGCCAACCGCGGATCGCCACGATGGCGCGGGTATGGCAGGTCATTGACGATCTCGTCCTTGATGCGCGCGGGCCGTTCGCTCAGCACCACGATGCGCGACGCCATGAACAAGGCCTCCTCGACGTCGTGCGTGACCAGCAAGGCGGTAAAGCCCGTGCGCTGCCACAGCTCCACCAGCTCCGACTGCATGGCGATGCGCGTCAGCGAGTCCAGCTTGCCCAGAGGCTCGTCCAGGATCAGGATGCGCGGATCGTTGACCAGCGCGCGCGCCAGCGCCGCGCGCTGCGCCATGCCGCCCGAGAGCTGATGCGGATAGGCCTGGCTGAACGCCGTCAGCCCCACGCGTTGCAAGGCATCGTCCACGCGGTGCCGCTGCGTCTTCAACAGGCCCCGCGCCTGCAGCCCCAGCGCCACGTTGTTCCAGACCGTGCGCCACGGGTACAGCGTCGGATCCTGAAAGACAACGATGCGCGACGGCGACGGGCCTTCAATCGCCGCGCCGTCGGCCAGCAGATCGCCTTGCGCGGGCGATTCCAGCCCGGCCACCAGCCGCAGCAGCGTCGACTTGCCGCACCCGCTGGGCCCCAGCAACGCGACGAACTCGCCGGGTTTGACCTCCAGGTCGATGTCGTCAAGGACGGGCAGCGCCGCGCCATCCAGATCGAAATGATGATTCACGCCGCGCACCGCCAGCGCGGCCCCGCGCGCGCCGGCAGATTGGGCGCTGGCGTGCGCCGTTACAGTCGCTACCATTTCACGACTCCCTTCTGCCAGGCCAGCAGACGGTCACGGCCCAGGAACAGCAACGTGATCAGCCCGGAAAACACCAACGCCATCACGATCAGCGCCCCGTACATGTTGGCGTACGAGGCCCAGCCCTGCGCCCACGACAGATACCATCCCAATCCCGATTTCACACCCATCATCTCGGCCGCCACCAGCACCGAGAACGACGCGCCCAGCCCCATGAAGAGGCCCACAAACACCTGCGGCAAGGCGGCCGGAATCGCCACACGCAGCACCAGGAACCATTCATTGGCGCCCATCGTGCGCGCCACATCGTAGTACGCGCGGTTCACGCCCGCCACGCCCGACCACGTCAGCACGGTCACTGGAAACCACGTCGCCAGCGCGATCAGGAACACCGCTGCGGACCAGCTGGAGGGAAAGAAGAAGAACGCCATCGGCAGCAGCGCCGTCGACGGCACGGGTCCCAGAAACCGCAGCACCGGATGCACCCAGTACCCCAGCCCGCGCGACCAGCCGATCGCGACTCCGGTCAGAAACCCGGCCGCCGCGCCCAGCACGAAGCCGTTCGCCAGCAGCCACAGCGAATTGACGAGGCTGTCGGCCAGGCGCTTGTAGTCCGACACATAGACCTCGATTAGCGACTGTGGCGGCGCGAAGAACGGGCTGGGCAGCAGTGCAAGCTTAGCCGTCGCGACCTCCCATGCGCCCACCGCCACCGCCAGCGCCAGCAGCCACGGCCCGGCCCGATGCAGCGCACGGATCGGCCGCAGCCGCTCCGCCCCCGACACAGCCGCCAGCAGCAGCAAGATGGCCAGCGCCAGGGCCGCCACGCCGAACTCGCGCGTGTATCCCCACGACGTGAAGCCGACTTCCACGTTGGGCCACGCGAGCGTGATGCCGCCCACGGCCCCCCACAGCGCCGCGGCGGCCACGCCCGTCTTCCATAGCCGCCAACCAACCGCGCCGGGCGCATGGCCCGCGGCCCCCACCGTCAACGCATCAGCCGAGGACATTGGGCACCACCGCTTGCGCATACTTGTTGATGTCCAGGCTGGCGCTCAGGACCTTGATGGTCTTCAGGTCCTTGGCGTATCCCACGATCTCCTCGCGCAGTGCCGCGCCGGTCGAGGCGTGGCCGTGACTGTGGCTGCGCAGGATCGCGGCCACGCGCTCGGGCGGCACCTTGCCGGGCACGTAGGTTGCAAAGATGCGCGCAGTCTCGTCGGGATTCGACGCCGTCCAGCGCTGCGCATCGATCACCGCACGCGTGATCGCCGCCGCCGACTCGGGATCCTTGCGGACCAGGTCCCCGCGCAGGCCCAGCACGCAGCAGGTGCGGTTCTCGTAATCTCCCTCGATGTTGGTGGCGATCTCGCGCAGCTTATTGTCCTCGCGCAGCGTGTAGATCAGCGGATCATCGCCCGCGATCGCATCGACCTCGCCCTTTCTCAGCACCTCGCCAAACAGGTCCTGCGGATACTGGCGCCAATCCACCGACTCCGGATCAATCCCCAGTTGCGCCACGCGGATCGCAAAGAAATTCTTCACGGGGCTGGCCTGATCGGACACGGCCACGCGGCGTCCCTTCAGATCGTTCACGGACTTGATGGGCGAATCCTCTGCCGTCAGCAACCGCATGCAGCCGCCGTGCGTGCCCACCGCCAGCTTCACGTCAAAGCCCTGCTCCAGCGGCTTGAGCCAGCGCAGCGCCATGCCGATGCCGCCATCGGCGTGACCCGTCGCGATCGCTTCCAGCAACTGGTCCGTGGACCCGCTGAAATTGATGCGTTCGACCTTGAGGTTGTATTTATCGAAGAAGCCGCGCTCCAGCGCCACCGACACCGGCGACTGGCACACCGCGGTCTGGCTCCACGCGATCTTGAACGTGCGCGGCGCGGCATTGGCCGCCAGCACGCGCGAGCCCAGCATGCCCAGCGGCGCGGCCAAGCCCGCAGCACCGGCCGCGCGCAACAGCGCGCGGCGAGAAATCCCGTGCGCCGAAGCGGCGCCCGAATGGACTTTCGTATTCATCAACCTTCCTTTTGAGAGACCCAGAATGGCGACGATTGCCAGGGGGCATCATCGGCCTGGGCTCAGGCGTTAGACAAATACAAAGTCGGGATAACAATATGGGAGCGGGCTCCCGGCGCGTGCAAATTGGCTCGTGCAACGACGCGAGAAACGCCCCGTGCAGCTACTCCGGCAACGGCTCCGGAACGCCGTCCGCATCAACGGATTTCACGCGGTCCAGCGCGTTGCGTGCAGCCGACATCGCTTCGATCGTGCTGCGAAAACGCCGGCTCACGAAAATCTCGAACGCCAGGCTTTCGGGTTCCGGCGCAGCCTGCTCCGCGGTGGGATCCGCGTCTTCGGCGGTCGTCGCAGTTACGGAAGTGTTCGCAGGCGCGGCGGCTTTTACAGGCAGACGCCGCGTCTCCAGAAACGCACGCGGCGGGATGCGCCCCTCGGGCTGGGTCGCATACGCGACCACTGAAAATCCATTGATGATTTTCTCGGACATTGCGGTTTCCTTGAGCGCATTCATGCAAGCGCACCGACACGTTGCACAACGGCCTGCGGCAAGGAAACTTAAGGGCGCCACGTCCGCAAAATGCCGGTCCGCGCGCCGTTATGCAAGCGACTCTATTTTGTCGACGCGATCGCCTGTGCGCGTACCCGTACGAAGGCCGCCACCTGTTCCAGCACGTGCGACAGATCGGCGCGCAGCAAATCGAAGCCGGCATTGCGTTCGCGCGTCGCCTCGTCCATGTAAAGCGGACGCCGGATCTCGACTTGCAGGCTGTGCCGGTTCAACGCTGGCTGGCCGATCTGCGCGATGAGTTGCACGCCCTTGTACGGATCGTTGCGCGCCACGGTATAGCCTTTGTCGCGCAGCGCCGTCTCAATCAATGCAATGAACTCCGGCTCGCACGTCGTGCCGTCCCGATCGCCCAGCACGAAGTCCGCAAGGGGATGCTCGCTGTGACGTCCAAGCCGTTCGTAGGCATCGTTCGGCATCGAATGCAGATTGAGGTGCCACACGGCGCCAAAACGTTCCTCGACGTGCCGGATCGCCTTGGCCAGCGCCGCGTGATAAGGCTCGTAGTACGCCTGGATCCGATGGCGCACCTGCGCCAGCGTCAGCTTGCGGTCATAGATCGGCGTGGCCTTGTCCATGCGCCGCCAGATCAGGCCCTTGCCCAACCGCGTCTTCTCGCCGGGATCCAGCGGCTCGGGCCAGGGCTCGGCCAGCAGTTCCGGATCCAGATCCTGCAACGTGCGATTCGGGTCGATGTAGACGCGCGGAAAATTGGCAGCCACCAGCGTGGCGCCCAGTGCGGGCGCCGCCGACCACAACGCGTCCACGTGCGTGTCCTCGCCCTGGCGCAATTGCGCCAGCGTGGCCGAGGCCCCGAAATCGTCGGGATAACGCTCGCCGCTATGCGGCGAATCACAGACCAACGGCAACGCGGGCCCGATGGGTTCATGAACGGAAACAGCGGGGAAGTCGGCGGTCGTCATCGTCAATCAGCCTGGATGTTGGCGGTCTTGGCCACTTTTGCATAACGGGCCAAAGCCTGGTCGATCTGCACCTGGAATTCTTGCGGCGTCGTGGGCATCAGCGTACCACCCACGTCTTCGGCCTTCTTGCGGAATTCCGGGTTTTCCATCGCCACGCGAACGGCCTTGTTCAGACGCTCCACCACCGCTTGCGGAGTGCCGGCGGGCGCCACCAGACCAAACCAGCCGCCCGTGCCCATGTCGGGATAGCCAAGTTCGATATACGTGGGCACGTCGGGCAGCAAGGGCGAACGTTCGGCGCCTAGCACGGCCAGCGGACGCAGCTTGCCGCCCAGCACCTGCGGCAACGTCGACGACAGATTGTCCGTGATCGCATCCACTTGCCCGCCCATCACGTCGTTCAACGCCGGACCCGCGCCCCGATAAGGCACGTGCAGCAACTTGATGCCGGACAGCATCATGAAATTCTCGATGTTCACGTGTCCCAGCGAGCCCACGCCCGGCGACGCGAAGCTGTAGCGCTCGGGCGCGCCTTTGGACAGCGCCACGAATTCGGCCATGTTCCTGGCCGGAATGTTCGGATTGATCGCAAAGATGCTGGGCACGGCCAGCACATTGGCCACCGGCACGAAGTCCTTGACGGGGTCATAGTTCATCTTGCGGAACACGGCCGGATTGGACCCGTGCGTGCTCATGGTCGCCATGCCGATGGTGTACCCGTCCGGTGTCGACCGCGCCACCTGTTCCATGCCCAGCGATCCGCCAGCGCCAGCCTTGTTCTCCACCACGATGGTCTGCTTCAGATCCCGCCCTGCGTACTCAGCCACCAGGCGGGCCACGATGTCCGTCGAACCGCCCGCCGCGAACGGCACCACCAGCTTGATCGGACGCGCGGGATAGTCGGCGGCATGCGTGACGCCGCAGAAGGACAACGTGGCAAACATGCCGGCGAGCGCAAAGCGCGCGGACCGGCCAAAAAGACGGCGGGACATGAGGCGACTCCTGGGTTGTTGTTCTGAAGGCCGCCAGTGTCCAAACTTTACGATCCCCTTTCAAACGACTATATTGCACTCCTTCATTACCAAAGGTCATGCTAGATGCGTCTGCATTCGCCGTCGATGTCCGAGCTGCATGCCTTCGTGACGGCGGCCAGGCTGGGCAGCTTCACTCAGGCTGCGCAAGTGCTGTGCGTCACGCAGGGTGCCATCAGCCGTGCCATCTCGCGCCTGGAGGCGCACTTCGGCCAGCCTCTCATGCACAGGAATGCGCACGGCCTCACGCTGACCGACACCGGCCGCAAGCTCTACGATGGCGCGCGGGCGCCGCTGCAGGCGATCGAAACGCTCAGCACGGAGTTACGCGCCGACGACCGGCGGCTGCGCTTGACGCTTTCTTCTGTTCCCACGTTAGCCAGCGCGTGGCTTGTGCCGCGCCTGCCGGACTTCCACCAGCGCCACCCCGACATCCAGCTCGGCTTTTCGGCTTACCGCCGCAGCGAAGACTTTTCCGGCGCCACGCCGGATGCCAGCATCCTGTCTGGCACGCCGGCGCAGTGGCCCAACTGGCACGCGGACTACGTCATCGGTCGCGAGATGGTGGTGATCTGCCATCCGGAGCGACTGGCGAAACGTCACGCCCAAGGTCTGTGGAGCACGCCGCAGGGGTTGCTCGGCGAGCCGCTGCTGTTTCATACCAACGGCCAGGAAAACTGGTCGCAATGGTTCAGCGCGGCTGGCGTGGCGCGCGGCAGCGTCGCGCTGTCGAACGGGTTTGATCAGGTATCGATCCTGATACGCGCGGTGATGGCCGACATGGGCATCGCGGTGCTGCAACGCTGCCTGGTCCGGGACGAACTGCAGGCGGGCCGGGTCGCCGCGCCCTTTCCGGAACTGGTCATCCGCATCGACCGCGGTTATCACCTGTGCGCTCCCGCACAGCGGCGCGATCACTACGCCCTCGCCTGTTTCCGCCAATGGCTGCTGGAAACCGCCAGCCGCGATCCCGATGTCATGGCGGCACGCGCCCCTTGCTGAACGCCCCGCGCATCGCGCCGCGCCGGCTATCGTCCTCACTTTTCCGCACGCCGAATTCCGCCCCAAAAGCAACGGGCCCCATAAAGGGGCCCGTGTCGTACGAGTGCCGGTGAAATCCGATCAAGGCGCGAGCTTGAAGCCCAGGTCCACGCCCCATTTGTCGGTCTCGCGCAGCCATTTCGCGCCGCAATTCAGGCAGCGGAAGTGGTCTTCGCGGCTTTCCTCCCGGCCTTTCTGCGTTGGGTTGGTAAATCCTTGATGTCCCAGGTGCGAATGCGGCGCTACGCCTGCAAGTCCTGGATTAATGCGTTGGCAAGCCAAACACATAACGCTCATTGATGCTTCCCCACAAACAGTGTTAGCAAATTGTAAGGGATTTCACCAATGTCTTTCTATTAAATCGCCTTCATAGGGGGAACTAAATTGTTAACGTGATTAGCAAACAACGTTTTGTAACGCCGTCAAACATGTTGCCAGGTGATAGGGGGATGTGGAGGGCATATCGGGCCGCGTCACGTTTCCGTTTGTATCCAGGCATTCGTACCAGCCTGTGGGGTGCAGGAAGCGGCTGCGGAAATTTGCCAGCGCCGGTTGCAGCGCGGGTAGATCGCCCATCACCGCCAACGCCCTGAGGTACTCCGTCTGGGCCCAGATTCGGCGGGTATCGTCCGCAACCTTGCCGGACTCGTCCAGCGAGGCGATCACGCCCGCGGCATCGACGCCATGATCACGCGACCACTGCACGGCGCGCGGCAGGGACTCTACAAGGTCCAGACCTTCGAACACCTGCGCCGATTCGTGCACGAGAGACAGCCATTCGAATTGATGGCCGGGCTCCAGCCGGTTTGCAGCACTGCCCTGCAACGCCTCTGATACGCATTGCGTCGGCGCATGCACGAAGAACTGGCTGATGCCTTGCGCAAGTTCGCGCAGATGCTGCGCAAACCAGGCGGGTTCGGCAACCTGCGCCGCCGCCAGATAGGCTTCGGTCAGATGCATCATCGGATTTTGCGCCGGCGGTTTCAGCGGCTGTGCGAAGTCCGCGCTGAGCGCCGCGTGATACAGCGAATCTGTGGTCTTGAAACGCGCCTCGATCGTGCGCGCCGTGGCCAGCATCAGCTTGCGCGCCTGCGCGTTGCGGCTACGCCGGAAATAGGCGGAAGCGGCCAGCACGATGAACGCGTGCGTGTAGAGGTCCTGCGTATCGTCCAGCGGCTGACCCGCTGCATCGACGCTGTATCGCCAACCGCCGTGCTCGTCCTGGAACACGCGGCGCAGGGATTCGAACAACCGGTCCGCATGCTGCGCGGCCGCCTCGCCCGGCGCCTGCGCAAAAACATACAACTGGCGCGCACAAGCCATCGCGCGATAACGCGTTGCTGGCAACGGTTCGCCGTTGGCGGAATTCAGAGATTCGTAAGGCAGGCCGAGCGTTTCGTTGAAACCGCGGCCCAACCACATGGGCAACACGACCGAATCAAAATGCGCCCGCAGCGCGCGGATATCATCCGCTAGAAAGGAATTGGTCTGTGCGGCAGTCATCTTGGAACGACGCATACCCGACGAGGGCCCCAGGTTTTGGAGCAGCAACGATAACCGAAATCGTCGTCGCCATCTCGAAGGTATGCGCCACGTGCTCATGCACACACAGACCGGTCGTGCCGATCAGCTCCGTCCAGGGTGCAAGCCCTATCGGAAGATATTTTCCTCTACCCAGTTTTGCGCGAAGATTTCCGCGCGATCACGTGCTTCGTCCAACGAAGCGCAGTTGCCCAAGTGGGAAAACGCGGCATCCACTTCGGTGCCGCCCTCAGCCGTAACCGTCAGCAATACGCCATATCCGCCGGTATCCATGGCCGCTGTGGAAACGTCGATCAGTACTTCCTGGTCACGATGCTGCATGTGCTACCTCCCAGTCGGTTACCTAAACGCGCGAACCACGCGTGACGTGCGACAGGACAAAATTACCCGCGCAAAACAATAGACCTGCATCCGTCACGCAAAGTTCATCTTACTGGTCGGACGCAGGGTGGAATACGTCCGAAAGATGTCAATTCCCACATTCCGTCTCAGGATATGCCTTGCCGCACTGTAGGGATGGCATCCAGCACGAAATACTGCGAAAACATTCGCAACCATGCAGTACTTTGCCTGCGGCTGTTCAAATGACGGATATGGTGAACTGCGTAATCGGGCGATTGTCTTACCGCCGCGAAGACCGCAAATGGCTTAGCGCAAATGGATGGCGCCCGGCTCTTCCATGCGCAGCGAGAGCCTGCCCTTGTCGGTGATGACCCAGCGGCCATCGGCGCCGGATGCAATGCAGCGCAAGGTTTCCAGCGCCTGGGCGACGTGCGCGGGCACTTCGGTCTGGACCGCGCCGGGCTCGTTGTTGTCGGCCACGACGCGTAGCCAATGTCCCAGTTCGCCCTTTTCGAAACGATGCAATGCCATGCCTGATTCTCTCTTGAATTTGTCAACGATAGCACGGCCGTCAAGCCCTTTCCGCCCCTCAGGCGGAGGCACTCAGGCAAGCAGGCGGGGCACTGACGACGCAAGCAACGCGATGCCGGATATCGTCAACAAGCCCAGCACCACCCGGCGAAACGCGACATCGCTGATGCCTACATAGACGCGCGTGCCCCAGATCGTCGGCACCAGCATTGCGGGCACGATCAATGCAAACAGCGGCAACATGTCGCGCGTGACGACACCGGCCAGCACATAACTGGCCATCGTCACCGCCAGCATCGACAGGTTGAAGTTCTGGATCACCGCACGCTGCACGTCGCGATCAAAGCCGCGCAAGGTGCACCACAACGTGGGAATCACGCCGGTGAATCCGCCCAGCCCGCCCATGACGCCGCCGATTGCGCCGGCCACGCCATCGGCCACCTTGCCCCCCACCGTGATGCGCGGCATGCGCGCGGCAAACAGCATGATCGGACACCAGATGGCGAGCAGTCCGCCGATGAAGGCCTTGAACACCACGGGGTCCAGATGCGGCAGCACTTTCACGCCGAGCGGAATGCCGAGCAATCCGCCGACAACGAACGGCAGCAGATGCGCCATGGCAAAGCCGCGGCGCACGGTGAAAGCCGCCAGCAACTGCCCGGACAATGCGCCGAACACGGCCATCGCCGCAGCAAGCCGCGGGTCTACGGTCCAGGCCCAGAACGACATGGCGACCATGCCGAAGCCAAAGCCCGACAGGCCTTGCACAAAGCCCGCGGCCATCGCCCCCAACACGACCACTACGTATAACGAGTCCATATCTGCAGCGCGTTCCGCATCACCGGCCGGGACCATTTCCGGCGCACGCCATTCTAGTGCGTTCTAGGACGGACGCAGCGCGAGCGGCCGCCGCAGGCGCGTGGCCAACGCGGAAGCCGCGACGCTGGCAGCGATCAGCGCAAGTCCGAGCGCCAGGTCTGCCGAGATGCGTTCGTGGAACACGACGGACGACACGATCAAACCGATCACCGGCACGCACAGCATCGCGATGGACGTCGCGGCAGGCGGCAGTTTCTGCGTCATGCCCAGCACGACGATGAACGTCAGCGCCGTGGCAAGCGGTCCGGTGTACAGGATCAGCGGCCAGGCCTGCGCATCGCCCAGAAAGGTCGGCGCGCCGTCGCGCAGCCATGCCAGCGCGGCCAACGGGATCGTGGCCATCGCGGTTTGCCAGGGAATCATGTCGGCGCCCAGCCGCACATGGCGATTGGCGCGCAACTGGATGATGTTGCAGGCCCAGGCAAACGACGCGCCCAACAGCATCACCAGACCGATGACGGTATGCGCCTGCCACGGGCTGAATGCGGGCGCGACGATGACGCCGATGCCAGCGTAGCTGAGCGCGGTCGCCAGCCATTGGCCCATCGAGAGGCGTTCCTTCAAGATCATCGATGACAAGGGAATCACCCAGATGGATGTCGCATAGGCAATGACCGAGGCGCGGCCAGGCGCCACGTATTGCAGGGCCCAAAGCGCCAACGCCGTGAATGCGCCCATCTGCAGCAAGGCCACGCCCGCCACCAGCGGCCATTCCTGACGCGAGGGCAAACGCAAGCGACCCAGCGCCGCTAGCACCAGCACGCTGATCAGCGCGGCGGAGCCGAACCGGCTGGCGGCAAGCCACAACGGACTCATGTGCGCCAGGCCCAGCTTCATGACGGGCCAGTTTCCGCCCCAAATGGCGACCGCACCCGCGAGCGGGAGGAACTTGCGAAGACTGCCGTGCTGACTCATTACCACCCTGCTCTGCCGCTGATTATTCTGCATTTCGGCCCTATGACCGAAGGACGGAACAGTCTATAGGGTAAACCCCAGCATTTTTGACCGCTTTCTGCGCCAATAACCGGCATACTCAGCACAGATGCAATGCCAACCCGCCGCTTGAAGGTCACTTATGCCGGAAATCAACCTGGATGCCACCGACATCCGCATCCTGAATGAACTTCAACGCGACGCCCGGCTCACCAACGTTGAGCTGGCCGCGCGCGTCAATCTGTCCGCTTCGCCGTGCCTGGCGCGCGTGCGGCGACTGGAAACCGAAGGCCTCATCGATCGGCGCGTCACGCTGCTGAATGCGCGCAAATTGGGTCTGAAGGTCAACGTCTTCATCCAGATCTCGCTGGACAAGCAGCGCAAGGCCGCACTCGACGTGTTTGAACGCGAGATCGCGGTGCTGCCCGAAATCATGGAGTGCTACCTGATGTCCGGCGACGCCGACTACCTGATCCGAGCGCTCGTGCCGGATGTCGATGCGCTGGAACGTTTGATCGTCGAACACATCACACGCATCCCCGGCGTGGCAAGCATCCGTTCCAGCTTTGCCCTCAAGCAGGTGCTCTACACCACCGCCGTGCCGCTTGCCTGACGCCGCATTTCGTATCCATCCGGCGCTTGCGGGATTGCGGGGGCCGGCCCACAATGAAAACGCATGACGCCGGCTTTTCCTTATCGGCGTCAGCATCCCTCCCATCGCTTAGCAAGGAGCAAACCATGCCCGAAACCGAATGGTTCCCCGGCAATTCGCTACCCGATCGTCAGGGTTACTTTGAAGTGGAGTTCGCCAGCGGCGAAACCGAAATCACGCGCTATGGCATGTTGGGCTGGGAGCCCGAAGAAGAGCGCGGCCACATCCTGCGCTGGCGCGGGCTGGATCCGCACATCGAGCAAGCCGAGATCGAGCGCGAAGCAGCCCTGCGCAACAACAGCGACAACGTGATCGGCTGAACGGCCGGCACACCTCGCGGGGCGGGTCCAACCTTCCCCGCATAAAACAAAACGCCGCGGAAGAATCCGCGGCGTTTTGACTGGGCGCTTGCCCGATCAGCGATCGAGCTTCGAGATCTTCGTGCCCGCGAGCGACACGCCCGCCATCAGGCCACCGTTGTTCATCACGAAGCCCACCACCGGCTGCTGAGCCGTGTTGGTGTCGATGCGGCCATTGGCGCCGATGTTGACCACTGCCACCGTGGCGTCCGCGCCAACGGTCCAGCCGCTGCTGTTGCGGAACTTGTTCAAGGCGTCATCCGTCATGAACAGCAGGATCATCGCCTTCGATTGCGCGCCGGCCTGGAAGCCGATCGAGCCCGCGGTCGTGCTGTAGTAGCCGGCATTCTGCCCGCCCACGCGCAGCACGCCCTTGCCATGTTCGGCGCCCACGATGAAGCTGCCGCTCAGCACGTCCGGAAACACCAGCACGCCCTTGGCGCGCGCCACCAGATCCTTGGACTGGGGAGCGGCTTCATAAAGCTTGGCGAGGGTCGCGTTGGCCGCGCTGTTCATCGACTGCCGCTGCTCGGACGTCGAGGCGGCCGGCGACTTGCTGGGCGTGGTCGTCGTGCAACCCGCAAAAACGAGACCGGCGGCGCCAATCGCGATCGCCATGCCGGTGCGGCGCAGAACAGGAAAAGTGTCGAACATGGAGCTCTCCTTTTGTTGTCATACAGGGACAACTGTACCGGGCAATCCAGATCCGACAAGTCAGACGAATGTGATAAACGAAACAAAACACTAGCGAGCGCTAGAGAATTCCGTAGCGAGGTTCACCGGTGTACTCGTCCACGGACAGGATGCCGGAGAGCACCAGTTCGGCATGGCGCCGTGCACTGACGGGGTCGTTGAAGGTCACGAAGCGAGGCAGTGACCAGCGCCGCGCAACGGTTTCGTTGCCGTTGCGGCTCACAAGTATTTCAATAGCCAACACGCCGGTATTCAAGTCCACGACTTCGCACTGCACTTGAAAACCATTGATATGACGCTGTGGCCACCCACTCATGCTGCACCTATGAATTCCGACTGCCCGGCCGCAATATGCCCCAAAGAAAAAGGCTTGGAAAGCGAACTTTTTTAGGGGTAAAAACGTACTAATCCTCCTAGTGCTGAGGCATCTTGAAGATCGCAAAAATGCGATCAAAAACGCTGTTTTCTGGCCTTGTCTTCAACATCCACCTTCAACCAACTCTCATGACCACACCTGCCTTCGAACCTGATACCGCTCCGCTGGAAGTCCTGCCGCGTGACCTCTCTGCCTACCGCGAGGGCAACACCGGCATTCCGTATGTACACCGCTTTGAATCCGGCAAGCCTGGGCCGCACGTGCTCATCAACGCCATCACGCACGGCAACGAGATCTGTGGCATGGTGGCCGCCACCCATCTGCTGGACACGTGCGTGCGCCCGAAGATCGGCACATTGACGGTCAGCTTTGCCCACGTCGAGGCCTACGAGGCCTTCGACATCGACCGGCCTTACGACAACCGCCAGCTCGTCCACAACCTGAATCGCATCTGGTCCGCCGCCATGCTCGACGGCGCGGAGGACAGCCCCGAACTGCGCCGTGCCCGCGAAATGCGCCCCATCCTGGATGCCGCCGACTTCGTGCTGGACATCCATTCCACGCGCGCGCCCGTGCAACCGTTCTGGGTCTACAACGAGATGGACCGCAACACCGCGCTGGCCGCGGCTGTCGGATCACCGCAGGTCCATCTGGTCATGCCGCAAGACAAGTTTCCGGGAACCGGTGTCATGGGCTACGGCCATCACGGTGACCCGCTGTCGAACAGTGGCGGCGCGCTCGTCGTCGAATGCGGCCAGCATTTCGCCCGCTCCGCCGCCGACCTCGCCACCGACGTCACCCTGCGCTTTCTGGCGCATCTGGGTCTCATCGACACCCCGGCCGGCACGCCGCCCCCGCCCACCCCGCAACGCTATCGCCTGCTGGAGGTCCACATGGTGAAGTCCGAAGACTTCACCTTCACGCGACCCGTGATCGGCTTCGAGACCTTCGACAAGGGCGAGCTGATTGCCATGAACGGCACGGAAGAAATCCGCTCCCCGTGCGATGCGTGCACGATCTTCATGCCCACGCGCATGCCGATCGTCGGACGTGAAGCCGTGTATTTGACGCAGGCGATTTAAGACCGATGATTCGAGGCGGGTATTTCGTACCCGCCATCTTCAAAGATCCGGAATCAGGCGCTTGCCCATGCTGATCACCGCGTCCTCCTGAAACCCCAGGCTGTCGTAAAAGCGCTTTACCGCGATGTTGTCCGAACGGATCAGCAGATTGATTTTCGGACACCCCATCTCCAGCAGCTTGCGCTCCACAGCCCGCATCAGCGCCGTGGCGAACTGACGCCGCCGATGCTCGGGCGACACGGCCAGATAGTTGATCCAGCCGCGGTGACCGTCGTATCCGCCCATCAGCGTCGCCACGATCTCGCCGTCCAGCACGCCCACCAGAAACAGATCAGACTGCACCGTCAACTTGCGCGCGATGTCCTTGCGCGGATCGTTCCACGGACGCGTCAGCCCGCAGGCGTGCCACAGCGCGATAAGCGCCGTCTCGTCGGTCGGATGAAAAGGCCGGATGGCGAGGTCTTGATGAGACATGCTTCATTCCTTGTGATGAAAGAATGAAGGCCTTGCGACACGCCTCGGCGGGGGAAATACGGCAAACAAAAAAGCCACGAGGGGTATCGTGGCCTTCTGAAATAAGCGCCAGAAAATCGGCGCCCGAACACGGCTGGCCACTCAACGTAGACGTCGAGTGATTCGTCGGAAATCTGCGCGCGTTGCGGCAGCGATATGCGAAGTGTTCATGCGCAGCAGCATACACGAGGCCGTCTTCCGCCAGCAACGCGCATCGCCGTCAGTCCGCCGCGGGTGCAGGCAGCGTGCCTTCCATCACCACGACGGCCTGCCCCGCCACGCTGGCCCATACGCCGTCCTCGCGCGGTTCGGCATGCGCCAGCAGCAAGCTTGCGCGCCCCATGTCCACGCCCTGCCCTACCCGTAACCGCAGAACGCCCTTGCCCGCCAGCGATGCCCGCAGCGCCGTGACCGCGGCTGTCGCGCTACCCGTGGCGGGATCCTCGGTCATCCGGCCGGTGAGCATGCGCGCCTGGATATCGGTGGGCGCGTCCATCGCCTCGCCCGCCGTGTCGGTGGTGTAGACGTAGATGGACTTTGCGCCAAGCTGCGGCATCAGGGCCGCGTAACCGCCCAAGTCCGGCACCGCGCGCCGCAACGCGTCGCGGTTGGCAAGCTGCACCACCAGAAACGGCAGGCCCACCGACGCCACCATCGGTGCGTGCGTCGACACGTCAATGTCCGCAACATCCAGCCGCAGCGCGCTTGCCACCGCATCCAACGCCGCCTCGCGGCCGCACGACAACGGCTGCGGCGCGCGCAGCTCCGCGCCCTGCAGCCCGTCTTCGCCGTACGCCAACGCAATCCGCACCAGGCCGGCTTCTTCTTCAAATTCGAACGCTTGCGGCGCAGACAGCCCTGCCGCGATCTGCTCGCGCGCCAGCACGACGGCCGTGCCGACATTCGGGTGACCGGCAAACGGCACCTCGCGGTCCGGCGTGAAGATGCGTACACGCGCCGTGTGGGCGCGGTCTTGCGGCGGCATCACGAAGCTGGTTTCCGAATAATTGAATTCGCGCGCAATCAACTGCATCTGGCGGGTGTCCAGCCCCTGCGCGTCCAATACAACAGCCAGCGGATTGCCTTGATAGGCGTGGCCGGTGAACACATCGGCGGTGACGTAGCGGTAGCGCATCCAAGCATCCTCAAGATCCGCCTGAAGCCGGCGGGAAGCGGAAATTGTGCGTGCCGCAAGGCGGTCGCGAAAGGCACAGAGCCGCGAAATTGCGCGCATAACAGACGAGGCGCGGGGTGTCCGTGGTCTATCACGTGCGCGGCCCGCATGACACCCGCACCGCCTCGGTTGATGCGCCCAGACTATTGAAAATCGCAGATGCCTGCGGAATACTTTGCGTCCCGTGCATCTACTTTTGGAGAGTATTGCCATGCAACGCGAAGACATCCAAAAGCTGGGCGCTCAAGCGGCCCGCGACGGATTGAGCTTGTGGGACTGCCCGTATTACCGTGCCGCCGCCATGCCGGGTCACACCGGCGAATCGATTTCGCAATGGCGCGGCAAGGTCGAGGCCTGGGAAGCCGGATGGATGGAAGCCACCGGCGGCGGCCAGGCCCCACCCGGCATCCGGACACGTTTTGTGCCGCGCGCCATATCGCTGCTGGTCATTTGATAAAGTGAAAAGGCGCCCCGGGAAACGGGGCGCTTTGCATTGGGGATGCGGGGACGTTGGCGCATGCCTGATCCATCCCGCTATATCTTCGCGTAACTTTTCTGGACACGAATCCTGATCGCGCTCATCTTTCGGCTTAGGACCTTTCCCTGCAGGAGGCGCAAAATGGATGACCCCGTCCACAAAGCCGGCCAGGAAGCCGCCCGATATGGCGTGCCGCTTTCCGCTTGCCCCCTCATGAAAGAAACCAACATGCCAGGCCATACGGGCGAATCGCTACCGATATGGCGCGCCAGGCTGGCCTCCTGGGAAGCAGGCTGGCGCGAAGAAACTGAAGCCCGCCTCGCTGAACTGCACCGCCGCCGGTTGATACAGCAGTCGTTCGATTAAAGACGTGGCCGCGGGCAGTGCGTCCGCCGTCGTCGGGAACGCGGTTTGCTACGGAACTGACACCGCAGCGGCGTGATTGTCTTTCGATCAAGCAGAGGGCGGTTACGCACACTCCCTCCCTCTCGCCGCTGCGGCCCCTTCCCCCCTGCGCACGCAGTCGCTTACAAATGATCAGGTCCGCAAACCCTAAAAATGTTTGCCCGCCCTAGAATCAGCCTGCTAGCCTCAGGCTGAGTAGGAGCGAGTCATGACATTCAGGGCCAAGCCGGTATTTATTGCAGCCATTTCCTGTATTTTTTTGAACACCGGCGCATTCGCCGCGCCGCCAGAGGGCAAAGGCAAACCTGACAACCCAGGCCAGAGTCAGGGGCAGGGCCAAAACAAGGGCGGCGGAAAAAACAATAACAACGGCAACGGCGCTGGAAAAGGCTATTCCGGTAGCGGCGGCGGATCAAACGGCAAAACCGGCAATTCCGATAGTTCCAGCGTCACCCTGCGCTTTGCAGGCATCACGGTCTCAACCGCCAGAACCTACGCACATGAGTACGGTCTGTCGGGCTACAGCCAACTGCCGCCCGGCATCCGCAAAAACCTTGCACGCGGAAAGCCCCTGCCTCCAGGTATCGCCAAAAAAATGGTCCCCGGACCAATGCTCGCTCGCCTCCCCGCCTATCCCGGGTACGAATGGCGAATCGCCGGCTCGGATCTTGTACTTGTTGCCATTGCGACGGCTGTAGTCGCGGATGTGCTGATTGATGTGTTCAATTGATTGAGTACGGCGGCGGTCGGACTGGAGGTCCGTGAGGTTCAATATCGCCCCCTCGAATTGCACGGTCCGGTCCCTTCAGTTTGATACACTGCCTGACTGGGTGTCAGGCGTCTTCCTTCGCGCTGGCAGGTCAAAGCGCTGGTCGGGCCGCCGCGCGGAACCCCCACGTCCATGCAGACCAGCACCACCCATGCCCTCGACATTGCAGCCGCCATCATTTTTGCGCTGGCGCTGATCCACACTTTCACCGTCAAGCAGTTCGAGCGGCTATCGCACTGCTACCCTCGCCACGCCGGTTTGTTCCATCTTCTGGGCGAAGTCGAAATCGTCTTCGGCTTCTGGGCATTTGTGCTGCTGATCGTCATGGCGATGGCCGCCGGCGGCACAGAAGCGCTCGCGTACGCCGAGTCTCGCAATTACACCGAACCGCTGTTTGTATTTGTCGTCATGGTAGTGGCGGCGTCCCGCCCGGTACTCCAGACTGTCATGGCCGCAGTCCACCTTATCGCCAGGAAGGTGCCCTTTCACACCTCCGTCGCGACAGCGTGGTTAGGCCTGGCCGCGGTTCCGCTGATGGGATCGCTGATCACGGAACCGGCCGCCATGACCATCGCTGCCCTGATGCTGGCGCCGCAACTGTTCCGGCCAGCAATCCCGGCTGTTCCCAAGTACTTCGCGCTTGGCGTGCTGTTCGTCAACATCTCGATCGGAGGAACCTTGACGGCCTATGCCGCCCCTCCCGTCTTGATGGTTGCCGCAACCTGGCAATGGGATTCGGCATTCATGCTGGCAACCTTCGGCTGGAAAGCCGCGATTGCCGTCATCGTGAACGCGACCGTTGCGACACTCATGATGCGCAAGTATCTGCTGCAATTGCCGACTGAAAGCGTAGGCCGGTCGGAAAGGCCTCCCGTGCCGCTCTCGGTTGTTCTGGTCCATCTGGCCGTGCTGGCGGCGGTCGTGGCACTGGCGCACCACCCTGTCGCGTTCATCGGCCTCTTCCTGCTGTTCCTGGGTTACACCCAAGCGTACGAACGGCATCAGAATCCGCTGATCATCAAAGAAGCGTTGCTCGTTGGGTTCTTCCTGGCTGGGCTGGTCATCCTGGGAGGCATGCAGGGCTGGTGGCTGCAACCCATCGTCTCGAGTCTGGAACCGCTAGCGTTGTTTTTCGGATCTCTGTCGCTCACCGCGATCACCGACAATGCCGCGTTGACCTACCTGGGTTCGCTGATTGAGGGCATATCCGACGAATCGAAGTACATGCTCGTGTCGGGCGCGGTTGCGGGCGGCGGCTTGACGGTTATCGCGAACGCACCGAACCCTGCGGGCGTGGCGCTGCTGAAACGCGGATTCTCGGACGAGACGATCAGCGTTGGCGGATTATTGCTGGGTGCGTTGGGGCCCACAGCCGTTGCGGCTGGCGCATTGCTGTTTTTATAGGCTGTGTAGAAAGGGCCAGCACGAAATGTACGTGCATCGCGAGACGCGCATACACCACGAAACGCGCGTACACCACGCCATTTAGGGCACCTGGCTAGACGCAGGAATCTTAAGGCCCGCAAATGAGAAAGGCCGTTAGTGATTTCTCACTAACGGCCTTGGAACTACTGGTCGGGACGGCGGGATTCGAACTCGCGACCCCTTGCACCCCATGCAAGTGCGCTACCAGGCTGCGCTACGCCCCGAAAGAAAAAGAGTATAGCAGAACTAAAAAATGTTTGCACGCATTGGTGCAAAAAAAGTGCTGAATACTCGAAAAAATTTTTGCGCTTTGCGTGCGCCCTTCACAAGACTGCATGTGATGAGCCGACGCGCACAAAGCGCAAGGCACTACGTTGTGCAGAGCGCGCGGCCATGAAGGCCATCGCGCGCTGCGGGTACTGATATCAAGCTTTGGATTTCAAGCGAAGAACCGCGGTGACAGCGGCTCAGGCGGCAGGCGCCGTGTGCGTCGTGCTGCTGGCAGCGGGCGCAGTGCCCAATGCTTCGGCGAGCATCGCGGACACGTTGCCGAGTTCATTGCGCAACGACTGCATTTCGGTGCCCGACAGGCGCACGGCGGCATCTTGATCGTGCGGCACATCGCGCGCGTCGCCCAAGCGATTGCGCGCGCCGCTGATGGTGAAGCCTTGTTCGTAGAGCAACGAACGGATGCGGCGGATGAGCAGCACTTCGTGATGCTGGTAGTAGCGGCGGTTGCCGCGGCGCTTCACGGGCTTGAGCTGCGTGAATTCCTGTTCCCAGTACCGCAAGACATGAGGCTTGACGCCACACAGGTCGCTGACTTCGCCGATGGTGAAGTAACGCTTGGCGGGAATGGGCGGTAGGGTAACGGTGGATTCAGTACGTGTCATAAGCGGATTTTATGCGCGCGATGCGTGGGGCGCCGATAACAATTACCGACAAAGCGTATCACTCCGCGGCCTCCGGTGCTGCGGGAACGGCCTGCTCCACCACGCTCTTGAGTTTCTGGCTGGCGTGGAACGTGACCACGCGCCGCGCCGCGATGGGAATGGTTTCTCCGGTCTTGGGATTGCGGCCAGGGCGCGGCGGTTTGTCGCGCACCTGGAAGTTGCCGAAACCCGAGAGCTTGACGGAATCACCGCGCGCCAGGGCGTCGCGGATTTCCTCGAAGAACGTATCGACGATGTCCTTGGCTTCGCGCTTGTTCAGGCCGACCCGCTCGAAGAGCAGTTCGGCCAGCTCGGCCTTGGTGAGGGTGCGTTGCTCGGCAAGCATACTGGTCCCCATGTTCAGCCACGTTGGCGCGCGCCGTGCGCGGCAACCAGGGCTTCCTTGATGCGCGCAAGGCAATCCGCCACGCGGGCTTCGTCCAAAGTGACCTCAGTGTCCTGTAGCCAGAAACGGAACGCAAGGCTTTTCTCGGCGACGGGTTCGCTGCCTTGCGCCTTGTCACGCCACACGTCGAACACGCGCGCATCCTGCACGACGGCCAGTTGCGCATCGGCCTTGACGGCGGCGGCAACGGTGTCGAGCATGGACTGTACGGTCACGTCCTCATCGACCCACAGCGCCAGGTCGCGCACGACCACGGGCTGACGCGAGAGCTCGCGCACCTGCGGCAATTCGCCTTCGGACAATGCGTCCACGTCCAGCTCAAACACCACCGGTGCATGCGCCAGGTCGGCCTGCTGCGCCCAGCGCGGATGCAGTTCGCCGATCCAGCCGACCTGCTTGCCGTCGAGCATGACGCGCGCGCCACGGCCGGGATGCAGGGCAGGATGCGCCGCTGCCTCGAAACGCAGGCGGCGGCCGCGGGCGCCGAACAGCGACTCGACGTCCATCTTCACGTCGAAGAAATCGACGTGGCGCGTGGGCACGCCCCACTGCTCTTCCACTGCCGGGCCCCATGCGGCGCCCGCGAGCTTCATGGGCTGGCGCACGCCGGCCACTTGCAGCGGACCGTCTTCGGCCGAGGCATCGCGGAAAAACACGCGGCCCAGTTCGAACAGGCGCACGCGCGACTGCTTGCGGTTGGCGTTGTGACGGATGTTGGCGACCAGACCGCCGATCAGGCTGGAACGCATGACCGACAGATGGCTGGCGATCGGGTTCACGAGGCGCACGGGGTTGTCGTTGCCCGCGAAATCGCGTTCCCAGTCGGCTTCGACGAAGCTGTAGTTCACGACTTCCTGGTAGTCCTGGGCAGCCGTCAGACGGCGCAGCGCATGCGCGCCGCGGCGCACTTCGGGCTGCGAAAACATCTTGGCGCGCGCCATCGGCGGCACGTCGGGAATGCTTTCGAAGCCGTAGATGCGAGCCACTTCCTCGATCAGGTCTTCTTCGATTTCCAGATCGAAACGGAACGACGGCGGGTTGACGATGAAGTCGTCGCCTTCGACCGAGTAGTCCAGGCCCAGGCTGCCGAAGATCGTGGCGACCTGCTCGCGTGTGACCGGCACGCCCAGCACGCGATGGCAGCGCGCCAGGCGCATGCGCACCGGCGGACGCTGGGGCAGATTGACGATCTGGTCGTCGATGGGGCCGACCTGACCGCCGCAGATGTCGACGATGAGGCGGGTGATGAATTCAATGTGCTCGGGAATGCTGGCGTAGTCGACGCCGCGTTCGAAGCGGTGGCTGGCTTCGGAGCTGAACTTGAAGCGGCGCGCGCGGCCGGCAATGGCTTGCGGCCACCAGAACGCGGCTTCGAGGTAGATGTTCTGCGTGTCGAGCGTCACCGAGGTGGCTTCGCCGCCCATGATGCCGGCCAGGCTTTCGACCTGCTCGCCAGCGACGACCACGCCGACCTTCGGATCCAGCGTGACGGTCTGGCCGTTCAGCAGTTCAAGGGTTTCGCCTTCACGCGCCCAGCGCACGGCGATGTCGCCGCCGATCTTGTCCAGATCGAAGACGTGCGACGGGCGGCCCAGTTCGAGCATGACGTAGTTGGAGATGTCGACCAGCGCGGACAGCGAGCGTTGGCCGGCGCGCTCGAGGCGCGTCTTCATCCATTCGGGCGTCGCCGCGCGGGCGTTCACGCCGCGGATGACGCGGCCGCCGAAACGGCCGCAGAGGTCAGACGCCTCGATCTTGACGGGAAGGCGCTCGTCGAGCGTGACAGGCACGGCGGCCGCGGTGGGCACCGACAGCGGCGCGCCGGTCAACGCGGCCACTTCACGCGCCACGCCCAGGATCGACAGGCAGTCGGCGCGGTTGGGCGTCAGTTTGAGCGTGAACAGCGTGTCGTCCAGGTCCAGCGCTTCACGGATGGACTGGCCGGGGACCATGTCGGCGGGCAGCTCGAGGAGCCCCGCATGGTCTTGCGACAGACCCAGTTCGCGGGCCGAGCACAGCATGCCGGAGGACTGCACGCCGCGCATCTTGGCGACGCCGATCTTCATGCCGCCGGGCAGTTCTGCGCCCACGCGGGCGAGCGGCACTTTCAGGCCGGCAGCAGCGTTGGGTGCGCCGCAGACGATCTGCAGGCGTTCGCCGGAGCCGTCGTCGACCTGGCAGACGCGCAGCTTGTCGGCGTCAGGGTGCGGCGCGATCTCGACGATGTGCGCGACGACCACGCCGGTGAATGCCGGTGCAGCGGGCTCGGTTTCTTCGACTTCCAGGCCGGCCATCGTGAGCCGGTGCGCGAGTTCATCGGTTGCGATCGGAGGATTGACCAGCGTACGCAGCCAGGATTCGGGAAATTGCATGATCAGCCGTCTGTTATTCGTTGAACTGGCGCAGGAAGCGCAAATCGCCTTCGTAGAACTGGCGCAGATCGTTGACGCCGTAGCGCAACATGGTCAGGCGCTCGAGCCCGGAGCCGAAGGCAAAGCCGATGTAGCGCTCGGGATCCAGCCCGAAGTTGCGCACCACCTGCGGATGCACCTGGCCGGATCCGGAGATTTCGAGCCAGCGGCCGCGGTTGGGACCCGAGGTGAACATCATGTCGATCTCGGCGGACGGTTCCGTGAACGGGAAGAACGACGGACGGAAACGCACGACCAGATCGTCGCTTTCAAAGAAGCAACGCAGGAAATCGGTGTACACGCCCTTCAGGTCGGCAAACGAGATGTCCTCGGCGATCCAGAGCCCTTCCACCTGGTGGAACATGGGCGAGTGCGTGGCGTCGCTGTCGACGCGGTAGGTGCGCCCCGGCGCGATGACCTTGATGGGCGGCTTGTTCATGCGGGCGTAACGCACCTGCATGGGGCTGGTGTGCGTGCGCAGCAGCAGCGGCAGGCCGTCCGCGTCGTTCATGTCGACGTAGAACGTGTCCTGCATGGAACGCGCCGGATGGTCCAGCGGGTTGTTCAAAGCGGTGAAATTGGTCCAGTCGTTTTCCACTTCGGGGCCGTCGGCCACGTCGAAGCCAATGGAACGGAAGATCTCTTCCACACGTTCCCAGGTCCGGATCACCGGATGGATGCCGCCCGGCGCGCGACCGCGGCCCGGCAGGGTGACGTCAATGGTTTCGGATGCCAGACGGGCATCCAGCTCCGCCTGCGCCAGTTGGGCGCGGCGCGAGTTCAGAAGCTCTTCGATCTTCTGCTTGGCCTGGTTGATTCGCGCGCCCGCTTCTCGCTTCTGCTCGGGATCGAGCTTGCCCAGGCCTTTGAGCAGCACCGTCAAGGCGCCTTCCTTGCCCAGGAAGCGAGCTTTTGCGTTCTCAAGTGCGGCGGCGTCCGAGGCCGCGGCGAACCGTTCTTGCGCCTGGTCTACCAGGTCGTCAACCAATCGAGTCATGAAATCCAGCCTTCAAAACGCAAACGGGGCTATTACAGCCCCGTTTGCAGCGATGCGCGATGAGTTAAAGCGCGCGATCAGGCAGCCAAGGCAGCCTTGGCTTGCTGCACGATGGCGGCAAAGCCGGCCTTGTCGCGCACGGCCAGATCGGCCAGGACCTTACGGTCGAGTTCGATCGAAGCCTTCTTCAGGCCAGCGATGAACACGCTGTAGCTGACGCCATGCTCGCGGACGGCCGCGTTGATACGCGTGATCCACAGAGCGCGGAACGTGCGCTTCTTGTTACGACGGTCGCGGTAGGCGTATTGGCCAGCGCGCATGACTGCTTGCTTGGCAATACGGAACACATTACCGCGGCGGCCACGGTAACCCTTGGCGGCGGCAATGACTTTCTTGTGACGTGCGCGGGCAGTTACGCCGCGTTTGACGCGAGGCATAGTAGATCTCCCTTAGATCAAGCGAAAGGCATCATGGCCTTGACGGAGGCCACGTTGGAGTCATGAACCGCTGCAGAGCCGCGCAGTTGACGCTTGGCCTTGGTGGTCTTCTTGGTCAGGATGTGACGCTTGAACGCCTGACCACGCTTGATGGAGCCGCTGCCGCGCACCTTAAAGCGCTTGGAAGCGCTTTTCTTGGTTTTCATCTTGGGCATGATGATTCCCTAAACTAAAACACGCATTGTTGATTTACATGACGCCAGGTGCTTGACGCCAAAGACGCCAAAACTTGTAGACCTGTTGCCACTTCTGGGGGTCGCAACCAACGATTTTTGAACTGCAACGTTGATTCGCGGATCTTTCCCGAAGGCGGACAAATAGCTACCCACATCCGGAAAAGCCTTTGATTATATGGTGATTTCCTGGACTTTGTCGAGTCGGAGAGTGCTCCGCGAACAACGGGGACAGGAGGCGGGGATCATACGGCTGTTCGCCGGTACTGCACCGCCTGGGCGACGTGACTGGCCGCGAGCACGGCCTGGCCGTCCAGGTCCGCGATCGTGCGGGCCACACGGAGCGCCCGGTGCATGGCCCGGGCGGAGCCAGTCAGGCGCCGCATGGCTTGATGCAACAGCGCCTGCGCGTCGGCGTCCATGACGCAGAACTCGTCCAGCTCGGCCCCGGCCAGCGCGGCGTTGATCTTGCCCTGCCGGGCAAGCTGACGCTCGCGGCAACGGACGACGCGCTCCCGGACAGCCTGAGACGCTTCGCCCGGCGGCGCGGCCATCCAGGCGGGATCGGAGGGAGGAAGGGCAACATGCAGGTCGATCCGGTCAAGCAGCGGCCCCGAGATTTTGCCCGCGTAGCGCGCCACCTGATCCGGCGTGCAGGTGCACGCCCGCGCCGGATGGCCCCGCCAGCCGCAGGGACACGGATTCATCGCCGCGACGAGCTGAAAACGCGCGGGAAACTGCGCCGCGTGCAGCGCCCGGGAGATGACCACCCTACCCGCTTCCAGGGGCTCTCGCAGCGCCTCGAGCGAGCGGCGGCTGAACTCGGGCAGTTCGTCCAGGAAGAGGACGCCGTGATGCGCCAGGCTGATTTCGCCGGGACGCGGCCGCCCGCCCCCACCCACCAGCGCCGCCACCGACGCCGAATGATGCGGCGCCCGGAAAGGCGGCTGGCCGGTCAGCGCGTCGGGCATGCCGGCCATTGCCGCCACCGCCGCCGCTTCCAGCGCCTGGCTCCGCTCGAGCGGCGGCAGCAGGCCCGGCAGGCGCGCGGCCAGCATGCTCTTGCCCGCGCCGGGCGGCCCCAGCATCAGCAGGCTGTGCCCGCCTGCCGCCGCGACTTCCAGCGCGCGCCGCGCGCCGGGCTGGCCGCGCACGTCGGACAGGCACGGGACGGGCGCAACCGGAGGCCACGGTGCGGGCACGGCATCGGGCAGCAGCGACGCGCCCGCAGCATGGGCCGCCACGTCCGCCAGGCAACGCGCCGACAGGACGCGCAACCCCGGGACCCAGGCGGCCTGCTCGGCGCTGCCTGCCGGCAGGATCAGCGTGGCATCGGGCGCGTCGCGGGCGACGCTCAAGGCGATCACCAGCGGCGCGGCGACCGGCACGAGCGCGCCGGTGAGGGACAGTTCGCCGGCGAGCACCAGGCGGGAGAGCGCGGGATCGGGCGCACGAGGCTGATCTGCGTGACGCTCGCCGGCAGGTCCCGCGGCATGTGCGCCGAGGCTGTCGCCGGCAGGTTCGTTGGAAGTGCCGTCGGGATCTTTACCGGGATGCTCACCGGGACGTTCGCCAGGAAGTTCGCCGGAGCGGCCCGCGCAGCGGTCTACGGACTGTTCGCCCGAATCCCCACCGGAACGTCCGCCCCGCTGCCGGCCCGCCTGCGCGCCATCTTGGGCAGGCGCGGCCAATTGACCGGACGCTAGCAGCACGCCCAGCGCGATCGGCAGATCGAAGCGGCCGGACTCCTTGGGCATGTCTGCCGGCGACAGATTGACGGTGATGCGCCCCGCCGGAAACTCGAAACCGCTATTGATGATGGCGGCCCTGACCCGCTCGCGGCTTTCCCGGACCTCGGTATCAACCAGCCCGACCACGTTGAATCCCGGCAAGCCGGGGCCGAGGTGTGTTTCGACGCGGACCGCATGGGCGTGCATGCCGCTGAGGGCCCTGCTGGCGAGTACGGCAAGCGTCACGGGGGTCTCCGGATGAGTTCGGGACGCCAGTATCCGCAAAAACAAACGGCCGCGGAGAGCGGCCGTGACAAAACGATCTCGCGCTGGACCCGCGCGTGGCGGGTGCGCGGCGCTTGCTTACTTGTCCAGGCCCGTCGCCGGACCCTTGTCCAGACCCGTCAGGCGCTGTTCCATCTGCTGCACCTGGGCGGCCAGCTGATCGACCCGGGCGCGCGTACGTGCGAGCAAGTCGGCCTGCACGTCGAACTCTTCGCGGGTGACCAGATCGAGCTTGGAAAACGCCTGCATCATCATGGCGCGCACATTGCGCTCGACGTCCGCCGCGGGACTGCGCGCGATCAGGTCGGAAATATTCTTCTGAAGGTCTTCCATCCACTGGGTGCGATTGTTCATATGGGCCTCTCGATGTTCTTGATGGCTCAAGTGTAGTGCGTCGGCCAGATTGTTTCAGGCGGGGCCGGTTGCGCCGCCGCAAAAAAAAGGGCGGGCCGCATGCGGTGACCGCCCTTCAAAGCACAGGAGAAAACCGGGCTGCCTGACGGCAACCCCCTACCAACACCACTAACCTTGCCGCCGGTCTATCCGACCGCGCAGTGCATCGTCCATATGGCGGATGCACGTCCTGAGTCCGATTCAACTCGAGCCCACACCGGTCAACAAGCCGACCCGTGTAAACCCTCGTATCACGGTCGCGCCCCAATTTGGACGGGTCCCAACGAATTCCAGCTGGGGTGGAAAGGCCGTCGGCGGGCAAAGAACCGCAGCCCGCAAGGCTGAGCGCCGGACGACACGCTTTGTTGACGCGACTACGCACAAGTGTCGGCACACATCCGCACCCCAACCGCTCGCATTAAATGGCTACAAATCCCTCTTGCGGATCACATGTGGTTGCATGTGACTGCTACGCGTTGTTGCGCACCAAATTGAGGCCGGCCTGCGGTGCATAGCGCACCACAACGGTGCCGTTTTGCACAACTTTTGCGCCGTTCCCGGGCATCGCCAGCGCTGGCCAACATGGCATGGATATTGCTTTAACCACTGAGCGTGCAACCAAGAGAGGAAATGCCATGAAACTCATCATCGCCATCATCAAGCCCTTCAAGCTCGACGAAGTGCGGGTGGCTCTATCCGGAATCGGGGTCCAGGGCCTGACCGTCACCGAAGTCAAAGGCTTTGGCCGCCAAAAAGGCCACACCGAACTCTATCGCGGGGCGGAATACGCCGTTGACTTCCTGCCCAAGCTGCGCGTCGAGGCCGCCGTGCCCGACCACCTTGTGGACCAGGTCATCGAAGCGATCGAACAAGCCGCCCGCACCGGCAAGATCGGCGACGGCAAGATCTTTGCCGCCCCCCTTGAACAAGTCATCCGTATCAGAACTGGCGAAGCCGGCGAAGCTGCGCTGTAAATAAATAAAGACTCAATGGAGCCTGAAAATGGATAAAGCAGATATTTCCTGGTTGCTCGTCTCTACCCTGCTTGTATTGATGATGGCCGTACCCGGCCTGGCCATGTTCTACGCCGGCCTGGTGCGCAGCAAAAACGTGCTGTCCGTCTTGCTGCAAGTGTTGTGCACGTTCGTGCTGGGCCTGGTTCTCTGGTTCATCTATGGATATTCCCTGGCGTTCACCGAGGGCAATGCCTTCTTCGGCGGCCTCTCGCGCGCTTTCTTCTCTGGCATGTTCAATCCCGCCGACGGCACGTACGCCATGTCGAACTCCCTGACCGAGCTGCTGTTTGCCTCGTTCCAGGCCACGTTCGCTGGCATCACCTGCGCCCTGGTGGTCGGCAGCTTTGCCGAACGCGCCCGGTTTTCGGCCGTGCTGGTGTTCACGGTGATCTGGTTCACGTTCGCCTACATCCCCATCGCGCACATGGTGTGGTTCGCCTCTGAAACGGCGCCTGGCCTCTTGAACGCACAAGGCGCGCTGGACTTTGCCGGCGGCACCGTGGTGCACATCAACGCCGGCGTGGCCGGTCTGGTGGGCGCCTATGTGGTTGGCAAGCGCGTGGGCTATGGCCGTGAAGCCATGCAGCCGCACAACCTGCCGATGACCTTCGTGGGCGCCGCCCTGCTGTGGGTGGGCTGGTTCGGCTTCAACGCAGGTTCGGCCCTGGCCGCCAACGAGAACGCCACGCTGGCCTTCTTCAACACCATGATCGCCACGGCGGGCGCCGTCCTGGCCTGGTTGTTCACGGAATGGGCCATCAAGGGCAAGCCCTCGATGCTGGGCGCCGCTTCGGGTGCCGTCGCCGGCCTGGTCGGCATCACCCCCGCCGCGGGCCTGGTCGGTCCGGTGGGCGCACTGATCATCGGCGTGGTTGCCGGCGTGGTCTGCGTCTGGGGCGTGAACGGCCTGAAGCGCATGCTGCGTGCCGACGATGCGCTGGACGTGTTCGGCATCCACGGCGTGGGCGGCATTGTGGGCGCCCTGCTCACCGGCGTGTTCAATGCGCAGGTCTTCGGCGGCCCCGGCCTGGCCGAGCCCTCCATGATTGCTCACCAACTGTGGGTCCAGCTGGAAGGCGTGCTGCTGACCATCGTCTGGTCCGGCGTGGTGGCATGGATTGCCTACAAGATCGCCAATGCTCTGTGCGGCCTGCGTGTGCCGGAAGACCAGGAGCGCGAAGGCCTGGACGTCACCAGCCACGGCGAATCCGCGTATCACAGCTAAGGTGCAGCGATGCTCCCGCCGCGACCCGCGGCGGGGTGGATCGGAAAATGAAAGAGCCCTTCATCATGAAGGGCTCTTTTTTATGTCTGCTTGCTTGGGACGGTGTCAGACACCCGGCAGGGATGATCGTCAGCTTGTGGCAGCGACTCGACGGGTGTCAGACACCTGGTTCAGCCATCGCCGCGAAGGACGAATCAGACCGGGCCGAGCGCGTCCAGGTCGACGGGCAAGGCGCGGTTCAGCGCCGACGCCACCTTGATGCGAAGCGCATTGGAGTGCGCCCGGCGGACCTCACGCTTGACGTCCAGCAGTTGCTGCGGGTGCATGGAGAACTCGGTCAGACCCAGCCCGAGCAGCAGGCGGGTCATGCGCGAATCGCCTGCCATTTCACCGCAGACGGCCACCGGCTTGCCCGCGCGCTCGCCGGCATTGATGGTGTTGGCGACCAGGCGCAGCACCGCCGGGTGCAGCGGATCGTAAAGCGACGCCACATCGTGGTCGCCGCGGTCGATGGCAAGCGTGTACTGGATCAGGTCGTTGGTGCCGATGGACAGGAAGTCCAGCGCCTGGGCAAAGGGTTCGATGGCGATGGCGATGGCGGGAACTTCAACCATCGCGCCCACTTCCATGTGCGGCGCGTAGGCCTGGCCACGGGCATCGAGTTCGCGCCGGGCGGCCTCGATGGCGGCCTTGGTCGCGACGACCTCGTGCATATGCGCGATCATCGGGATCAGCAAGCGCACCGGTCCGTGGGCGGAGGCCCTCAGGATGGCACGCAACTGAGTCGCGAACATCTCGGGGCGCGCCAGGCAGTAGCGGATCGCGCGCTGCCCCAGGGCGGGATTGGTGGCTACGGTGGCCTCGCCGTCCAGCGTCTTGTCAGAGCCGATGTCCAGCGTGCGGATCGTGACCGGACGGCCGGCCATCACCTTGACGACCGAAGCATAGGCCTCGTACTGCTCTTCTTCGCCGGGCAGATCGGGCCGGCCCATGAAGAGGAATTCGCTGCGGAACAGCCCGATACCGTGCGCACCGGAAGCCAGCGCCAGCGCGGCCTCGTCCGGCAGCTCGATATTGGCGTGCAGCACGATGTCGATGCCATCCAGGGTGACGGACGGTTCGTCGCGCAGGAGGCTGAGTTCGGCGCGCTCGTCGGCGTAGGCGGCCTGGCGACGACGGTATTCCTGGAGGATGCGTTCGGACGGATTGACCACCACGACGCCAACCGAGCCGTCGATGATCAGCATGTCGCCGTCGCGGACCAGTTCGCGCACATTGCCCATTGCCACCACCGCGGGCACGCCCATGCTGCGCGCCACGATCGCGGTGTGCGAGGTCGGTCCGCCCAGGTCAGTGACAAAGGCGGCAAAACGTCCGCCGCGCAAGCGCAGCATATCGGCGGGCGAGATATCGTGCGCCACCACGACCAGGGCGTCGTCGCCGCCCATGTGGGACATGTCGGGCAGGATCGCCGACGTGCCGGCCAGGACGTGCAGCACGCGCTCGATCACCTGGCGCACATCCGCCCCGCGCTCGCGCAGGTATTCGTCTTCCATGGCGTCGAACTGCTGGCCCAGAATCTGGCCCTGCGTCGTCAGCGCCCATTCGGCGTTGTAATGGCGCTCGGCGATCAAGGCGAGCGTCTGTTCGGCCAGGAGCGGATCGCCCAGTAGCAGACTGTGTACGTTGAGCATCGCGCCCAGCTCGCGCGGCGCGTCGGCCGGCAGCGTGTCGGCCAGTTGCAGCAGTTCCTGCTGAGCTGACGCCAGGGCCTCGGTCAGGCGGGCGCTTTCCGCGGGCACGTCTTCCGGCGAAATCCGGTAGTGCGCGACTTCAAGGGCGGCAGCCCCCATGACGACGGCGCGGCCGATGGCGTAGCCCTTGGCGACACCCTTGCCATAGAGGCACACAACGGGGCCGGCAGAACCAGCCGCTTGAGGTGCGCTGGTCGCGGGCGCGCCGGTCGTGGGCACGCCGGTTGCCGCTACGGGCGAACCGGCCCGAGCCGGGCCGGTTGCTTCAGGAGAGGGTCTATTCCTGCTCACCGAATTTGCTGTCGAACAGAGTTTCGATTTCGGAAAGCGCTTGCTCGGCATCGCTGCCGGAGGCCTCCAGCTTGACGGTGACGCCCAGTCCGGCTGCCAGCATCATGACGCCCATGATGCTCTTGGCGTTCACGCGTTGCGCACCGCGCGAAATGAAGATCTCGCTGGAAAACTTGCTGGCCAGCTGCGTCAGCTTGGCGGCGGCCCTGGCGTGCAATCCCAGTTTGTTGCTGATGACAATGTCAGTATTAGGCATAGGAAAGGTGGTGACCGCGGGCTATGCCGCAGTGTTGATCGCAGCCAATCGTCGTACCGATCGTCGGCTTGAAATAATAGCCGACATAATAGGGCAATTTTCCGCCCGTCAGTCTACCCGCAAGACGCCCTGCACCCCGCCAGCAAGCGCCTTTTCGCGGGTTTCGGCCAGCGGCAGGTTGCGGTAGGTCAACGCGCGCAACAGCATCGGCGTGTTGAGACCCGCGAGCACACAGCACTGGATGCCCTGTGCCTGCGCATCGGCGACCGCGCGCTTGGAGATGTTGGCGGGCGTGGCGCCGATCAGGTCGGTCAGCACCAGGACGCCCGCGCCGTGGTCCTGCTCGAGGATGTCTTTCAGGACATCCGGCGCCAGGTCATCCGGCAGGTCTTCAGGCAGGATGTCATGAATTGCCAGCATGCCGTCCAGATCGCCCATGACGTGGCTCGCGCATTCGCGCATTGCCGCGCCCAGAGGCGCGTGCACGACGATCACAATACCCGTGGTCATGTCGGTTCCGAAAAATCAGGCAGCGACGGAGGCGGCGCTGGCGGCCTTGGCCGCCACGGCCTTTTCGAGCGCCTGGACGAACATGCCGGCCACGTCGAAGCCGGTCTGTTCGGCGATTTCCACGAAACAGGTGGGGCTGGTGACGTTGACTTCGGTAACGAAGTCGCCAATGACGTCCAGGCCAACCAGCAGCAGACCGCGGGCCGCCAGCTTGGGCGCCACGGCTTCGGCGATTTCGCGGTCGCGGGCAGACAGTTCCTGCGCGACGCCACGGCCGCCGGCGGCCAGATTGCCGCGCGTTTCGCCGGCCAGGGGAATGCGGGCCAGGGAATACGGCACGGGTTCGCCGCCAATCAGCAGGATGCGCTTGTCGCCCTTGACGATGTCGGGGATGAAGCGCTGCGCCATGATGGTGCGCGCGCCATTGTCGGTGAGCGTTTCCAGGATGGCGTTCAGGTTGGGGTCTTTGGGCTGCAGGCGGAACACGCCCGTGCCGCCCATGCCGTCCAGCGGCTTGACGATGACATCCTGGTGCTTGTCGTGGAACGCCTTGAGACGCGCCATGTTGCGGGTGACCAGCGTGGGCGCGGTGAACTCGCTGATTTCGGTGATTGCCAGCTTTTCCGGGTGGTTCCGGATGGCCGCACCGCCGTTGAACACGCAGGCGCCCTGCGCCTCGGCGTATTCGAGCAGATGCGTGGAATACACGTATTCCATGTCGAACGGGGGGTCCTTGCGCATCACGACCGCGCCAAAATCCGCCAGCGGCAGATCCTGGGAAGCGGATTCGCGCCACCAGTCGTGACCGTGCAGGTCGGCATCCGCCACCAGCTCGATCGGCGTGGTCTGCGCCTTGACGACGCCCGCCTCGATGTAGAGGTCGCCCTGCATGGCCACGCTGAGCGTGTGACCGCGCGCCACGAGGGCACGCATCATGGCGACCGAACTATCCTTGTACGCCTTGAGCAGCGGCAAGGGATCCAAAACGAACAAAACGTGCATCGCGACACCCTGAACGGACGCCGCCTCCCCTGGTGGGAAGGCGGCTATGCTTTGTGACATCGTAGCGTAGAGCCGGTCAATAAGCGAACCCGCCGGTCACGAGACGGACACGGCGGGTTGCAGGACCGCAAGGCGGAGCCTTGCATGAACCGGATACGGCGGGCGCTCAGGCTGCCGATTCGGGCTTGCCTGCAGGCACAGCCTTTTTCTTCGGCGCCAGCACCATGACCATCTGACGGCCTTCGAGCTTGGGCATGGCTTCGACCTGGGCAAGCTCCAGGAGATCGTCGCGCACGCGCTCAAGGACGCGCATGCCAAGTTCCTGGTGAGCCATTTCACGGCCACGGAAACGCAACGTCACCTTGGCCTTGTCGCCCTCTTCGAGGAAGCGGCGCAGGTTGCGCAGCTTGACCTGATAGTCGCCCTCGTCGGTCGCCGGACGGAATTTGACTTCCTTGACCTGGATGACCTTCTGCTTGGAGCGGGCTTCGGCTTGGCGCTTTTGCTCTTGGTACTTGAACTTGCCGTAGTCCATCAGACGGCAGACCGGCGGCTCGGCGTTCGGCGCGATTTCCACCAGATCCACGTCGTTTTGCTCGGAAAGACGGAACGCGTCGGCAATCTTGACGATGCCCAGCTGTTCTCCGTCCAGACCTATCAGGCGCACCTCGGGGACGCGGATTTCACCGTTGATGCGATTGGCTTTTTCAGTGGCGATGTTGAAAGCTCCTAGAAATGTTAAGCAGCGCTGCTATCGGGTTGATTGACGTCGCGACGGGTGGCGACGTCTTCGGACAACCGGGACACAAAGTCGTTGAACGGGATGGCGCCAAGGTCCAGGCCGCCCAATCCACGTACCGCGACAGTGCCGTTTTGCTTTTCCTTGTCGCCGACGACAAGAATGTACGGCACCTTTTGCAGGCTGTGTTCCCGAATTTTACGAGTGATTTTTTCACCGCGCAAATCGGACTCTACTCTAAAGCCTTGTTTTTTCAGGCTTTGCGTGATTTCGGCAGCATAATCGGCCGAAGGTTCGGAAATGCAGCATACAACTGCTTGCACGGGCGCCAGCCAAGGCGGCATGGCGCCAGCGTGGTTTTCGATCAACATGCCGATGAAGCGCTCGAGCGAACCGAGGATCGCGCGGTGCAGCATGACCGGCGGGCGGCGCTGGTCGTTCTGGTCCACGTACTCGGCGCCCAGGCGCACGGGCATGGAGAAATCGACCTGGATCGTGCCGCACTGCCAGTGACGGCCGATGGCGTCCTTGAGCGTGTATTCGACCTTCGGACCGTAGAAGGCGCCCTCGCCCGGCGAGATTTCGAATTCGCAACCCGTGCGGCGCAGGCTTTCCATCAGGGCGGCTTCGGCCGTATCCCAGACTTCGTCCGTGCCGATACGCTTTTCAGGACGCGTGGCGACCTTGTACAGGACTTCGGTAAAGCCGAAGTCGCGATAGACCTTCTGCAAGAGCGCCGTGAAATCGGCGCATTCGTCCTGGAGCTGGTCTTCGGTACAGAAGATGTGGCCGTCGTCCTGCGTGAAGCCGCGCACGCGCATCATGCCGTGCAGCGAACCGGAGGGCTCGTTGCGGTGGCATTGGCCGAATTCGCCGTAGCGCAGGGGCAGTTCGCGGTAGGAATGCAGGCCGGCGTTGAAGATCTGCACGTGGCCCGGGCAGTTCATGGGCTTGAGGCCATAGACGCGGTTTTCGGACTCGGTCGTGAACATGTTTTCACGGTAGTTGTCCCAGTGGCCGGTCTTTTTCCAGAGCGAAATGTCCAGGATCTGCGGCGCCTTGACTTCCTGGTAGCCGTTGTCGCGGTACACGCTGCGCATGTATTGCTCCACTTGCTGCCACAGGGCCCAGCCCTTGGGATGCCAGAAGATCAGGCCCGGGGCCTCGTCCTGGAAGTGGAACAGGTCGAGTTCGCGGCCGATCTTGCGGTGGTCGCGGCGCTCGGCCTCTTCGAGCATGTGCAGGTAGGCTTCCTGCTCTTCTTTCGTTGCCCAGGCGGTGCCGTAGATGCGCTGGAGCATCTCGTTCTTGCTGTCGCCGCGCCAGTAGGCGCCTGCCACCTTCATCAGCTTGAAAACCTTGAGCTTGCCCGTGGACGGCACGTGCGGGCCGCGGCACAGGTCGATGAAGTCGCCTTCGCGGTACAGGCTCAGCGTCTCGTTGGACGGGATCGAGGCGATGATTTCCGCCTTGTACTTTTCGCCGATGCCCTTGAAGAATTCGACGGCGTCGTCGCGGGACCATTCTTCGCGCGTGACGACTTCGTCCTTCTTGGCCAGTTCGGCCATCTTCTTTTCGATGGCGGCCAGATCTTCCGGCGTGAAGGGGCGCTTGTACGAGAAGTCGTAGTAGAAGCCGTTGTCGATCACAGGGCCGATGGTGACCTGGGCATCAGGGAAGAGCTCCTTGACGGCATAGGCCAGCAGGTGGGCGGTCGAGTGGCGGATCAGATCCAGGCCGTCCGCATCCTTGGCCGTCACGATGGCCAGACGGGCGTCTTCTGCGATGCGAAAACTGGTGTCGACGAGCTTGGATTCCGCGCCGTCGAACGTCACGCGGCCGCCCAGGGCAGCCTTCGCCAGGCCCGTACCGATCGATTGCGCCACTTCGGCAACCGTTACCGGTTCCGGATATTGGCGCTGCGAACCATCGGGCAATGTGATCTGTACCATCGGGAGTGCTTCCTGGGGTTCTTGGAACTGAAAAACAAAAACAGAAACGAAAAACGCGGCCTGGTAGCCGCGTTCATTTGATTGTCTTGATGAGTCCTACCGCTGACCTGACACGGTGAAACCCGACGCACGAAAAAACTAACGCGACATGGGGCGAAAGTTCCGGGTCGTAGTTCGTGCGGGCGGGAAAAACATGTTTGGGCCTGTTGGTGCGCGCACTGCGGGGCGCGAATCAAGGTGCAGCAAAACAAATGCAGCCGAAATAGCTGCATGGATCGTTGCCGATTGTAGCACCGTTTGCGGGCTTTCCGTGGCGAAAACGCCACGGAGGATTGCAGTGAGCGCACCGGGGACGCAGCGAGATGTTTAGTGCCGACGGATCGGTCTGATTTTGGCCCGTTTGGTAACTCAAACGCGCGCCGAACACGTAATCTGCCCACGAATTTCAGGGCCGCGCACGGAAATGCGTCAGCGACCGCCGCGTCGTGGCCGCGCGGATTGCCCTGGCCCCCCATCCGATCGTGGAGCAACGATGAATCGCGTTTCAGAGACTGCAAGCCAGATGACCGGCGGCTCGCTTCACGGCCCGCTTATCGCGCCGGCGGACGGCTTAGAGGCCCGCAAGCACCTGCTGCTGTCGCGGCCGCCGCCGGTGATCCGGGTCGCGGTCCTGGACGACCATCCCGTCGTCGCGCTGGGCATTGGCGCCTTTCTGGAAAGCCGCCCTGGGTTTCACGTGGTGCACCGCGAGACCTCCGCGCGCTCCTTGCTGGAGAAACTGGCCAAGCAGCCGTGCGACGTCGCGCTGATCGACTTCTATCTGCCCCTGGAACCCTTCGATGGCGTCAACTACCTGCGGCGGGTGCGCCGCTATCACCCCAACATGGCGGTCATCACCTTTTCCGCAGGCAATCGCCAAGAGACCGAGTACGCCGCCTTTCGGGCCGGCGCCGCCGGTTACCTGGCAAAACAATGGGGTCTGGTCCTGCTGCCGGACATGATC
The DNA here is from genome assembly GCF_022346505.1 of Achromobacter sp. ACRQX. Classification (NCBI taxonomy): domain Bacteria; kingdom Pseudomonadati; phylum Pseudomonadota; class Betaproteobacteria; order Burkholderiales; family Alcaligenaceae; genus Achromobacter; species Achromobacter sp. ACRQX. The sequence goes on along the minus strand of NZ_JAKRML010000011.1, from coordinate 25,369 downwards.
CGCGGCGTGGTCGAGGCCAATACGCCGTTCCTGACGGTCGAAGACGGACAGATCTGCAGCATGGAGCCGACGGCGCCGCATGCGCTGCTGACGACGTCGGAAGTGGAGGTGCTGCGCCACATCAGGCAGGGCCTGTCAGTGACACAGATTGCCCGCAGGCTGGTGCGCAGCAAGAAGACAGTCAGCACCCACAAGCGCCGCGCCATGCGCAAGCTGGGGCTGTCGGATGATTTGTCGCTGGCGCTGTACTTGCGCGACAAGTTTGCCGAATGAAACGCGCGGCCGGTTGGCCGCGCGAGAGTTCAGATGATGCGGGAGTACGTGGCGGTGGGAATGGCCGATCGCAGGTATTTGTCGAAGGCCATGGCCACGGCCCGCACGAAGTACCAGCCCAGGCCGGTGACCCGCAATTCGCCCAGGTGCAGATTCACAAGGCCCAGTTCGGCCAGGCTGGCCACCTGCGAGAGCTCGCGGCTGAAGTAGTCGCCGAATTGCAGGCCATGCTTGGCCTCGATGCGGGCGAAGTCCACGCGGCCCTGGCACATGATGTCCATGATGATTTCGCGGCGGACCAGATCATCGGGGCTAAGGGCCAGACCGCGTTCGACGGCGAACTTCTCGGATTCGATGGCCGCGTAGTATTCGTCGAGGATCTTCGCGTTCTGGCTGTAGGTGTCGCCGATGCGTCCGATGGCCGACACGCCCAGCGCGATGAGGTCGCGATCCGGCTGTGTGCTGTAACCCTGGAAATTGCGGTGAAGCTCGCCGCGTTGCTTGGCAATGGCCAGTGCGTCGGTGTTCAACGCGAAATGGTCCATGCCGATATACGTGTAGCCCTGCTTCAGAAAGCCCTGGATGGCGGAGCTGAGCAGGCCGACTCGCGTGGCGCGGTCCGGCAGGTCGGATTCTTGAATGCGGCGCTGCGGCTTGAAGCGTTCGGGCAGATGCGCGTAGGCATAGAGCGCGATGCGGTCGGGACGCAGCGAGATGACCTGCTCGATGGTGCGGGCGAAGGATTCGGTGGTTTGCAGCGGCAGCCCATAGATGAGGTCAACGTTGACCGACGCATAGCCCAAGGCCCTCGCGCTATGCATCAGCGCGGCGACGTCTTCGTACGATTGGACCCGGTGCACCGCGACCTGTACGCGTTCGTCGAAATCCTGGACGCCGAAGCTCAAGCGGTTAAAGCCCAGTTGCTGCAGGAAGGCCAGGCGTTCGGGGGTAGCGGTGCGAGGATCGACTTCGACGGAAATTTCGGCATCGGGCTCAAAGCGGAAGGCGCCGCGCAGATCGCCCATCAGCCGCGCCAGTTCCTCGTTGGACAGGAACGTGGGGGTGCCGCCCCCGAAATGCAGTTGCGATACCGGCACGCCCGGACCCAGTTCCTGCACATGCAGCGCGATTTCGCTGGACAGCGCATCCAGATAGCGGGCAGCGCGGTCGTGGTGGCGGGTCACCACCTTGTTACAGGCGCAGTAATAACAGACCGATTCACAGAAAGGAATGTGCACGTAGAGAGACAGTGGCTCGGCCGGGCTGGTTGCGCGCCGCCGCTGCAGGGCGAGGCGGTAGTCTTGCTCGCCGAAGCTTCCGTGATAACGGTCTGCCGTGGGATACGAGGTGTATCGCGGCCCGTTCTTGTCCAACCGGGCCAGCAGTTGGGGAGGAAAAAACGGCTCGGCGGTGGCGGGCGCCGGCGATTCCGAAGATTGAGGGCGTAGAGCGGCTTGCATAACCCGGATTATTCGCCTGCCCGCCCCCCGGCACTTTGATCTTGCGCAAACGGCGAGCACCGCGTCTGCCGCGGGGCAAGCTTTGCCACGGCGAGCGAGCGCCATCCTGCTGCGCCGCCCTGCCCCGTAAAATGCCGCGACACACCGGGCAAGACGTGCATGCCGAGAATCGCGCAGCCCGATTCCCGCCACGGACTCCCGCCGCGAGATTCCCGCAGCAAACAAGGATCAATCAATGGAAACCGAACTGGAAGGCCGCCTGCTGGCCATGCGCCAAGCACTGGCGATTGCGATCGCCCTGTCGACCCGCAGCAGCCCCCAGGCCACCGACATGGCGCTGGAACTCCTGGGCGACCTGAAGGCCAATCTGGACAACACGCCGGCCGACAGCCCGTTCGGCAAGCCGGAATGGGTGGTGGGCGCCCATGACGAACTCGACGGCATCGCCCGCCTGGTCCGAGCGTTTACGCAAACGCCGGAACCGGACGACGACGGGCAGTAGACACGCGTCGAACTCAGGCCGATAACCTCCAACTGGCCTGACCACCAGACGAACAGCAGTGGATTCCCTCACATCGTTTTCCCTGAAAGCGGCGGTTTCCCCTTTTGTTTCAAGGGCGAGGTGCCTATATTGGTGGCCTGACCACCAGGCCAACCCTTTGCGCAGACCGCCCGATGAGCACCTTTCAAGCCGTCGCTGTCACTCGTCTGTATCGCATGATCGCCGACCAGATCGCTGGACGCATCCGGGCCGGCGACTTTCCGCGCGGCCGGCGGTTGCCATCAGAGCGGGATCTGGCCGAACAATTGCAGGTCAGCCGCGCGTCGATCCGCGAAGCGCTGATCGCACTTGAAATCGAGGGCTACGTCGAGGTCCGCGTCGGCACCGGTGTTTTCGTGGCGGACAAGGAAGGCGGCGGCGCGGCGTGGGGCGCCGGGCCGAACGCCAGTGCGGCGCAGAGCACCGACGACATCGGCCCGTTCGACCTGCTGGAAGCCCGCCTCCTGATCGAACCCGAATGCGCCGGCATGGCGGCCCAGCACGCCACGCCCGCCCAGCTTGCGGCGATCCGCGAAGCCCATGAGGGCATGTCGCTAACGGATTACCCCGGTCGGCACGACCGCGAATTCCACGGCGCGATCGCTGCCGCCTGCGGCAACGCCGCGCTGGCCGCCGCGGTGGGCCACCTGTGGAACCTGACCCAGTCCAGCTCGGTGTACCGCCGGATGCAGGACTACTTCGTCGATGCCAAGGTGTGGGCCGTCGCCCATGCCGAACACCAGCGCATCCTGACTGCGATCGTGGCGCGCGACCCCATGCGGGCGCGCCACGCCATGCACGCACACCTGCTTGGCATCCTGGCGCGATTGCGCGAGGACTTTGGCGACGTTTCCAACCCCCGAGGCGATCTATGACGACACCCACCCTGTCCATCAACGGCAACCGGCTGTGGCAATCCTTGATGGATCTTGCGCAGATCGGCGCGACGCCCAAGGGCGGCAACTGCCGCCTGGCGCTCACCGCGCTCGATGGCCAGGGGCGCGATCTGGTGACTGGCTGGATGCGCGATGCCGGCATGACGGTGCGCGTGGATCAGGTGGGCAACATCTTTGCCCGGCGCGCGGGCCGCGACGGCAGCCTGCCGCCTGTCATGACGGGCAGCCACATCGACACGCAGCCCACGGGCGGCAAGTTCGACGGCTGTTATGGCGTGCTGGCCGGGCTTGAAGTCATCCGCACCCTGAACGACGCGGGCGTGCAGACCGACGCCCCGCTGGAAGTGGCCATCTGGACCAACGAGGAAGGCTCGCGCTTTGTGCCGGTCATGATGGGATCGGGCGTATTCGCCGGCAAATTCCCGCTGGAAACCGCGCTGTCGGCCCGCGACGCGCAGGGCATCAGCGTGCGCGACGAGCTTGCCGCCATCGGGTACGCGGGCGCCGATCCCGTGGGCGGCCGCCCCGTCGACGCCTATTTCGAGGCGCATATCGAGCAGGGCCCGATCCTTAAGCACGAGGAAAAGACCGTCGGCGTGGTGACGGGGTCACTGGGGCTGCGCTGGTACGACGTCACGGTGACCGGCATGGAAATGCACGCCGGCCCGACACCGATGGCGATCCGCCGCGACGCGCTTTTTGCCACGAGCTTCCTGCTCCAGGCGGTCGTGAACATCGCCAACACCCATCAGCCGCATGGACGCGGCACGGTGGGCGAGATCCACGCATTTCCCGGATCGCGCAACGTGATCCCGGGCCAGGTGCGTTTCACCACCGACCTGCGCCACGAAGACGAGGCGACGCTGGACCGCATGGACCAGGATTGGCGGCGCGTCTGCGACGACATCGCCGTCGCGCATGGCGTGCGTGTCGAGGTGAAGGATGTGCAGTACTTTCCGCCGACGCCATTCGATCCCGATCTGGTCGACAAGGTGCGCAAGGGCGCCGCGAACCGTGGTCTGCCCGCGATGAACATCGTCACCGGCGCCGGACACGATGCCGTCTACATGGCCGCCGTCGCGCCCACCGCCATGATCTTCGTGCCGTGCAAGGACGGCATCAGCCACAACGAAATCGAAGACGCCCGGCCCGAGCATCTGGAGGCCGGGTGCAACGTCTTGCTCGACGCCATGGTGGCCCGGGCCAATGGCGCCAGTCAGCGCCCTGAATGATTTGCCCAAGCCGTAGCCAGCACGCCTGATTCGTCCAACAAAAAATGCAAAGGGGAAAAACTTGCAGCCGGACACTCACCGCACCGCAGCCGACGACCGCGCCGCCTTCGCCGCCCTGGCGAAGCACCATTGAATTCTCCGCATTGGTGCGCGGCGCCTTAACCAGCACCTGAACGAAGCATTGTTGCAGCAGCTCCACCCGCAGTACCCGAGAAACGCAGGTGGCATGAGGTTTGCTTGATTCGGCACGGCTATCGCCGCGTCCAGGCGGCCGCCTGTCCGACCCTTTCCAGCCCGGAGGCTCGCAGTGAAATCGAAAAACTGGTTTTCCCTAAGCATCGGCGCATTGGTCCTTGCGGCCGCGCTGCCCGCCACGCAGGCGTTCGCCCAGACCAAGGGCGGCACGCTGAACATGATCGTGCAGCCCGAACCGCCGGTCATCGTGACGGCCATCAATCAGCAGGGGCCAACGCAATTCGTTGCAGGCAAGATCTACGAAAGCCTGCTGACCTACTCCACCGACTTGAAGCCGCAACCTGGCCTGGCCAAGTCCTGGGAAGCCGCCGCTGACGGGCTGACCTACACCTTCCATCTGCAGGACAACGTGAAGTGGCATGACGGCAAACCGTTCACGTCCGAAGACGTGGTGTTCTCGCTGGCGGAGATGCTGCCCAAGACCCATGCGCGTGCCCGCGTCATCCTGAACAAGTTCGTCGATTCCGTGACGGCGCCGGATGCCAAGACCGTGGTCATCAAGCTGAAGACGCCGTTCCCCGCTTTCATGCTGATGTTCGAACCCGGCTTTGCGCCGATGATGCCCAAGCATCTGTACGCCGGCACGGACTACATGACCAACCCCGCCAACCAGAAGCCCGTGGGCACCGGCCCGTTCGTCTTCAAGGAATGGAAGCGCGGCGAATACATCAAGCTGGCGCGCAATCCCGACTACTGGAAGCCGGGCAAGCCCTATCTGGATGAGCTGGTGTTCAACGTGATTCCGGATGCGGCCTCGCGCGCCGTGGCCTTTGAGCGCGGCAGCGTGGATGTGCTGCGCGGCGGCGACGTGGACAACGTCGACATCAAGCGCCTGCGCGGCCTGCCCAACGTGGAATACACCACTGCCGGCTGGGAGATGTTCTCGCCGCAGGCCTACCTGATCTTCAACATGCGCAAGCCGCCCTTCGACAACCTGAAGGTGCGCCAGGCGGTGATGGCGGCCATGAACCGCAACATGGTTGTCAACAACATCTTCTTCGGCCTGGGCAAGGTGTCGACCAGCCCGTTCGTGACGACCGAGATGTTCTACGACAAGAACATGCCGCCGATGCCGTTCGACATGAAGAAGGCGCGCGCGCTGATCAAGGAATCAGGCATCAAGCCGGGCGACTACACGATCCGCCAGTTGAGTTTTCCGTATGGCTCGACCTGGGATCGCCTGGGTGAATACACCAAGCAGGCGCTGGAACAGCTTGGCTTCAAGGTGAATGTGGAATCGACCGACGCGGGCGGCTGGGCCAGCCGCACCGGCAACTGGGACTTCGACCTGACCACCACCTTCACCTACCAGTACGGCGACCCCGCGCTGGGCGTGCAGCGGCTGTACATCTCGTCGAACATCGTCAAGGGTTCGCCCTTCGCCAACGTGCAGGGATACAGCAATCCCGAGACCGACAAGCTGTGGGAGGCCGCCGCCTCCGAGGTCGATCCGGCCAAGCGCCAGGAGCTCTACACCAAGATCCAGACGACCCTCGTCAACGAGGTGGCCAACGGATTCCTGGTCGACATGGAGTTCCCCACCCTGTCTCGCGCCAACGTCAAGAACCTGGTCAAGACCGCCATCGGTCTGAACGAGTCGTTCGACGACGTCTACATCGAGAAGAAGTAAGCGCTGCCGAAGCGCCGCCGTGGGTTTGACCCGCGGCGGCGCCCCGCTGCGCGATGGGCCCGCTTGCCGCCGGCAAAGCCCGTCCTGAAAGGACCCGAGCATGAGATTCCTGTCTTTCCTGCTTTCCCGCATCGGCAAGGCCCTGGTGGTGGTGCTGGGCGTGGTGATCATCAATTTCTTCCTGATACGGCTGGCGCCCGGCGACCCCGCCGCCGTGCTCGCCGGCCAGGCCGGCGCGGGCGATGCCGCCTACGTGGACCAGCTGCGTGTCGCTTTCGGGCTGGACAAGCCGATCCTGACGCAGCTCCTGCTTTATCTGAAGGGCGTGGTGCAGCTGGACCTGGGGTTTTCGTACCGCAACCACGTGCCGGTGCTGGACTTGATCGTCGAGCGCCTGCCCGCCACGTTCCTCTTGATGTCGTGCGCGTTCGTGTTTTCCATCGTGCTGGGCGTGCTGCTGGGCGTGGTGGCGGCCAAGGCGCGCTACCGCAACAAGCGCCGCTGGATCGATAGCTCGGTGATGACCGGGGCCCTGCTCCTGTACGCCACGCCGCTCTTCTGGCTGTCGCTGATGGGCATTCTGCTGTTTTCGGTGGTGCTGGGCTGGCTGCCGGCGTTCGGCATGGAAACCGTGGGCGCCAGCCTGACCGGCTGGGCACGTGCGGGCGACATCGCGCTGCACCTCATCCTGCCGACCGTGACGCTGGGCTGCTTCTTCATGGCCGTCTATGTGCGGCTGACCCGCGCGTCGATGCTGGAAGTGATCGGCATGGACTTTGTGAAAACGGCCCGCGCCAAGGGCGTGAGCCCCAGCCGTGTGATCCGCGCGCACGTGCTGCGCAACGCGCTGCTGCCGGTCATCACGTTTGCCGGCATCCAGCTCGGGCAGATGGCGGGCGGCGCGGTCCTGACCGAAACCGTCTTCGCGTGGCCCGGCATCGGCCGTCTGATGTTTGACGCCCTGCTGCAACGCGACTACCAGCTTCTGCTGGGCATCTTCCTGGTCACGTCCATCATGGTCGTCGTCTTCAACCTGTTGACCGACGTGCTGTACCGCCTGATCGATCCGCGCATCGGCGCGGGTGCGCAGCAAGGAGCCTCCGCATGAAGTCATTCGCCCAACGTTACATGCGCAATTACGGGGCGGTGGCCGGCCTGGTCATCATGCTGATCGTGGTGGCCGTGGCTCTGGCGGCGCCGCTGCTGTACGAGGAATCGCCGTGGATGATGGTGGCCGATCCGCTGATCCCGCCGTTCACCAATGCGGACTATCCGTTCGGCACGGACATGCTGGGCCGCGACATCACGGCCGGCCTGGTGTGGGGCGCGCGCGTGTCGCTGATGGTCGGTTTGCTGTCGACCGCCGTGGCGCTGCTGTTCGGCATCCTGGTGGGTTCGGTGGCCGGTTATTGCGGCGGCCGCGTGGACGACGCGCTGATGCGCTTCACCGAGTTCTTCCAGACCATTCCGCAACTGGCAATGGCCGTGGTGCTGGTCGCCATCCTGAGCCCGTCGGTGTATTCGATCATGGGCGCGATCGCCGTGGTGTCCTGGCCGCCGGCCGCGCGGCTGGTGCGGTCGGAGTTCATGACGCTCAAGCAGCGCGAATTCGTGCAGGCGGCCATCGTGATTGGCCAGACGCCGGCGCGCATCGTGGGCACGCAGATCCTGCCCAATGCCATGTCGCCCATCATCGTGTCGGCCTCCTTCATGGTGGCGACCGCCATCCTGACGGAATCGTCGCTGTCGTTCCTGGGCCTGGGCGACCGCAACCTGATGAGCTGGGGCTTCATGATCGGCGCGGCGCGCACGATGATCCGCGAAGCGTGGTGGATGAGCGTGTGGCCGGGCGTCGCCATTTTGCTGACCGTGCTGGCCATCAACCTGATCGGCGAAGGCCTGAACGACGCCCTCAACCCGCAACTGCGCAAGCGCGGCGAATAGGAGGCCGGCATGAATCCAACCCCAGAATCGACGCCGCTGCTGTCCATCCAGAACCTGACCATCGCGCTGCCCAAGGGCGGTGACCGCCCCTACGCCGTACAGGACGTCTCGTACGACATCCGCGCCGGGGAAATCCTGTGCATCGTCGGCGAATCCGGATCGGGCAAGTCCATGAGCGCCAACGCCATCATGGGACTGCTGCCCGACTACCTGACGCCGCAGCAGGGCCGCATCCTGTTCCGCGGCCAGGACCTGCTGCAGCGGGACGAACCGGCGCTTCAGGCCATGCGCGGCAAGGACATGGCGATGATCTTCCAGGAGCCGCTGTCGGCCCTGAACCCGCTGATGACGGTGGGCGAGCAGATCAGCGAGGTGATGCGCGTGCATGACGCCTACCCAGGCGCCGAGCGCCTGAAGCGCACGCTGGAACTGCTGGAATTCGTGGGCCTGCCGGACCCGGCGACGCTCTATCACGTCTACCCATTCCGGCTGTCCGGCGGACAGCGCCAGCGCGTCATGATCGCGATGGCGCTGGCGCTGGAACCCGCGCTGCTGATCGCGGACGAGCCCACGACCGCGCTGGACGTGACGACGCAGGCGCAGATCCTGGCGCTGATCGCGCGGATCCAGAAAGAGAAAGGCATGGGCGTGATGTTCGTCACGCACGACTTCGGCGTGGTGGCCGAGATCGCCCATCGCGTGGCTGTCATGGAGAAAGGCATTCTGGTCGAGCAAGGCCCTGCCGACGAAGTGCTCAACCGTCCGCGCCATCCGTATACCCAGCGCCTGATCGCGGCGGTGCCTCACCGGCGCGGCGAGGAACGCGCCGGAATCGCGGACGACAGACCGGTGCTGGAAGTGAAGGACCTGAAGAAGACCTACGTGATCGGCCACGGCTGGCTGGGCAACAAGCGCGAGGTGCGCGCGGTGGACGGCGTGAGCTTTGCCGTGCGGCGCGGCGAGACGCTGGGCATCGTGGGCGAATCGGGGTCCGGCAAGTCCACGATCGGCAAATGCCTGCTCAAGCTTGTCGGCATCAATGGCGGCCAGTTGCTGTTCAACGGGCAGGACATCGCCACGCTGCCCGAGTCCCGCTTTCGGCCGATGCGGCACGAAATCCAGATGATCTTCCAGGACCCGTTTGCCTCGCTCAACCCCCGGCACACCGTGGGCCGCATCATCAGCGACGGCCCGGTCGCCAACGGCGTGGCGCGGGCGCAGGCCGAGGCCCGGGCGCGCGAACTGCTGTCGCTGGTGGGCATGGATCCGTCTGCCTTCGATCGCTATCCCAACCAGTTTTCGGGCGGCCAGCGCCAACGCATCGGCATCGCGCGCGCCCTGGCGCTGGAACCCAAGGTGCTGGTGGCCGACGAATCGGTCTCCGCGCTGGACGTGTCGGTGCAGGCGCAGGTGCTGCAACTGCTGCACGACCTGCAGCAGCGGCTGAAGATTGCGCTGGTGTTCATCACCCACGACCTGCGCGTAGCGGCGCAGATCTGCAATTCGGTCCTGGTCATGCATCGCGGCAAGGTGGTCGAGTACGGGTCGCCTGCCCAGATCTTCGACAACCCGCAGCATGCGTACACGCGCCAGCTGATCGCCGCGGTGCCGGGCCAGCATTGGGACCCGACCAAGGCGCAGGCCGCCTGACCGCCATTCCGTCATCGTCATTCAGGAGAACCGCTTATGCAACGCCCCGCCGCTATCCCCACCGTGCAGATCGACAACGAGCAGGTCACCGTCACCGAGTGGCGCTTCCCGCCGGGTGGCGAGACGGGCTGGCACCGCCATGGCATGAACTACGTGGTGGTGCCGCAGACCACCGGCCCGCTGCTGCTGGACACGCCCACCGGCCAGGTCACCAGCCAGCTCACCACCGGCGTGGCGTACTACCGGCCGGTCGGCGTGGAGCACAACGTCATCAATCCCAGCGACACGGAATTCGTGTTCGTCGAGATCGAACTGAAGCGGGCATGAGCCCCGCGCATCTGGCATTGACCCGGACGGTCTGAGCGAGGATATCCATGAAGGCCTTTTTTTCCGAAGAACAGCTGCTGCATTCGCCCCGCCAATTCATGCGGCTGGGCCGCATCAGCGCCCCGACCGACCTGCCGTCGCGCGCCGAGAACCTGCAGCAGGCGCTGGCCGCCCGCGGCATCAAGGTCGAAGCGCCGGCCGACTATGGACGCAAGCCGCTCGAACACGTCCACAGCGCGGATTATCTGGATTATCTGGAAACGGCCTTTGCGCGCTGGCAGGCGTTGAAGGCGCCGGGGGTCGATCCCGGGCCGGAGGTTCTGCCGAATCTCTCGCCGTACTACAACGGCCGCATCGATACCGCCGGGCGCGGCCCCTGCCCCTCGCCGTCCATCGTGGCGCAGACCGGGTATTACCTGAGCGACCTGTCCTGCCCCATCGGGCCGCAGACGTGGCGTTCGGCGCTGCGGTCCACCCATAGCGCGCTGGCGGCGGCGGATCATGTTGCGGGCGGTGGCGGGGTGGCGTATGCGCTGTGCCGGCCGTCCGGCCACCACGCCCATCGCGATCGCGCGGGCGGCTTCTGTTACCTGAACAGCAGCGCCGCCGCGGCCAGCCGGCTGCTGCAGACGTGGTCCAAGGTGGCGGTGCTGGACGTGGACGCGCATCACGGCGACGGCACGCAGAACATCTTCTACCAGCGGCCGGATGTGATGACGGTGTCGCTTCATGCCGACCCGGCGGGCTATTACCCCTTCTACACCGGCTACGCGCACGAACGCGGCCACGGGGCGGGCGAAGGCTACAACCTGAACCTGCCGCTGGCGCACGGCTGCGGCAACGCGGAATTCCTGCAGGCGCTGGACACGGCGCTGGACGCCTTGGCGGGCTATGCGCCCGAGGCGCTGGTTTTGCCGCTGGGGTTCGACACGTACAAGGACGATCCCATCAGCGTGCTCCGGTTGGACATCGACGCCTACCGCGACATCGGCGCGCGCGTCGCCGGTCTGGGCGTGCCGACCGTGGTGGTGCAGGAAGGCGGCTACATGGTCGAGGCGATCGGACCGGCGCTGGACGCGTTTCTTGAAGGATTCGACCGTGGCGGCAAGTGACCATGCCCGGGGGTGCGCAAAGGCGTGCATGAGCACGTGCGCCGGATGAGCGCCCTGACCGGATCAACGCCCGCGCGCCAGACCGGCATCCTGCTGTTCTTTGCGGCGCTGGTGGCGTTTGCCACCTTCGACGCGGGCGCCAAGCAGTTGCTGGAACGCTACCCCGCGCCCTTCCTGAACGTGATGCGCTACCTGGCGGTGGTGACGCTGGCGATGGGCATGCTGTGGCGCCATGGGCGCGGCCTGCGCCTGCGCGACGCGCCGGAAAAGCCGCTGCTGGTGCTGCGCGGCGTCATGCTGGCCACGGTGGCCACTTGCTTCATGACCGCGCTGATCTGGATGCCGCTGTCCGAAGCCACCGCCATCTACTTCACGGCCCCGCTCATCATGGTGGCGCTGTCGCCCTGGATGCTGGGCGAACGCGTCCGCGCGGCGCAATGGGGCGCCGTGGCTGCGGGGTTTGGCGGCATGCTGCTGATCGTGCGGCCCGGCGGCGACCTGCCTCTGCTGGGCACGTTGCTGATGGCGGTGTCCGCCGTCAGTTACGCGATCTTCCAGGTGCTGACGCGAAAGCTGTCGAACAAGGTGCCGGGGCCGGTGCAGTATGCGTACACCGCGTTCATCTGCCTCATCGTGACGGCGCTGCCGGCGCCCTTCTTCCTGCCCGATCCCTGGCCGGGACCGGCGGACACCGCCATCATTCTTGCGCTGGGCGCGTGCAGCGGACTGGCGCAGATCCTGCTGATCGCCGCCTTCCAGCGCGTCCCGGCCGCGACGCTGGCGCCGCTGAACTACTTCCAGTTGCTGCTGGCGCTGGGCTTCAGCACATTCTGGTTCCAGCGCCCGCCAGACGCGCTGGCGCTGGCGGGCATGGGGCTCATCATGGCGGCCGGGGTGTTTCTGGCGCTGCGCCCCCTTAAAAGTCCATCGACGCCGACAGCATGAACGTGCGCGGCGCGCCCAGTGCCAGGCTGGAGAGCTGCGGCATGCCCCAATAGGCCTTGTTCGTCAGATTATTGATGGCGGCGCGCAGCACCACCTGGCGGTCCGCCACCTTCGTGGCGTAGCGCGCGCCGATGTCGTACGTGGTGCGCCCGCCCACCGACAGCGAGTTGTCCGCGCTGATGTACTGCTTGGACACCGTGGTCGCGTTGGCCGTCAACGTCAGCCCCTGCACCGCCGGCACGTCCCATTCCACGCCAAGTTTCCCCTGTAGCCTCGGGATGCCGGTGGCCTGCTTGCCCTCGTTGGCCGCGACGGCGGCTTTCGTCACCTTGGGATCGATATAGGCGACGCCGCCGATCAGGCGCACGCCACGCAGCGGTTCGCCGAAGAAGCCCCATTCCACGCCCTGGTTGCGCTGCTCGCCGCCGAACGAGAACACGTTTGTGACCGGATCGGTGTAGCTGCTGGGGCGCTCGATTTCAAACAGCGCCAGCGTATGGGTGAAGTCGCCCAGGTCGACCTTCAGGCCGATCTCCTTCTGCTTGGTCTTGAAGGGCGCAAAGAGCTCGCCTGCGTTGGCCGCGGTGGCGGGCGCGGACTGACCCTTGGAGAGGCCCTCGATGTAGTTCGCGTACACGGAAATGTTGTCCGTCGCCTTGACGAGCAGCGCGGCGGCGGGCGTCGTGGCGTGGGCGTCATAGCGGCTGGTGCGCGCGCCGGTGGCGACGCTGAAGCTGTCGGTGCGGACCTCCTGGCGGCGCGCGCCCAGCGTCAGTTGCACGCGGTCCTCCGCAAAGGACAAGGTGTCGGCCAGGCCATAGCTGATCATGCGCGTCTTGCTGTGCATGATGGGGGGAAAAACGCCGGCGGGCGCCGGACCCCAGACGGGGTTGTAGATGTTGGTGACCCAGTCCGCGCCGGGCACCGAGCGGCGGCCGTAATCGTGTTGATCATCGGAGTAGTACGTGGCGTTCAGCACCCACTGATGCTTGATCGCGCCGGTCTGCAGTTTGCCGCGCAGGCCCGCGTCGCCGGAGGTTTTGTCCACCTCCATGTTGAGTTGCCCCATCGACGTGCGGAAGTCGCCGGCATCGTTGAACACCTGCGCCGACATGGCGCCGCTGTAGGTGTATTCGGAACGGCTGGTGCCGATGGCCGCGTACGCCATCAGCTTGTCGGTGACGTCGAATTCGCCGCGGACCATGGCGCCGCGATCCTGGTTCTTCACGTAGGCCCAATCCGGGTTCAACAGGGTTTCGGGTTTGGGCGGCTTGGGCACGCCGATGCCGGGCGCCAGGTTGATGCCGCGCGTCACGCCGTCGATGCGCTCATCGGTGTCGTACAGATCGGCGGAGATGCGGACCCGCTCGCCGCGCCAGTCCAGGCCCAGCGACGCCAGTTGCGCGCGCTTTTTCTGGTCGTCGACGGGACCGTCGCCGTTGCGGTACATGCCGTTGAACCGGATGCCGAACTGCTGGTTCTCGCCGAAGCGCCGCCCCATGTCCAGGTGCCCGCCGAACTGCGCGTCCGACATGTAGGTGGCGGTCAGGCGCGTCAGCGGCTCGGCGCCGGCGCGCTTGGACACCAGGTTGACCGTGCCGCCGACCGAACCGCCGGGAGGCATGCCGTTCAGCAAGGCGGACGGGCCCTTCAAGACCTCGATCCGCTCGAACATCTCGGGCGACGTCCGGTAGTAAGGCGCCATGCCGGCCAGCCCGTTGAACGTCATGTCGGTGGTGGCGGACGAGAAGCCACGGATCGAGTAGTTTTCGCTCCACGCGCCCGACACGCCGTTGCTGAACACCGACGGGTCGGTGCGGGCGATGACATCGGTGATGTCCTTGGCCTGCAGGTCCTCGATGTACTTTTCCGTGTAGTTGATGACGGAGAACGGCGTGTCCATGAAGTCCTTGTCGCCCAGGAAGCCTACACGGCCGCCGTACGTGACCTGGCCACCGGCGTAGGGCGTTGACGGCGCTTCCTGCGCATCGGCCTGGCCCGTAACGGTCACCGTGGGCAGGGTCTTCACACCCGTCTCCTGCTGCGCCCACGCCGGCGTCGCAACCGCGGCGCCCAGCGTAAGGCCGAACACGGCGGCGACGAAAGGGTTCAAGGAAAAGGCGGGCTTTGCCTGCCCGGCTAGCGGCGAAGGACGTGCGACGCGGCCGCTATGGCGACGTTTGCTCATGGAATGCTCCGTTCAGTTGAGCTGGGAACGCCCGGCAATCCGGGCGACTGGGAATCATTTACGTTTGGATCGGCAATGACGCGCGGGGCGTCTTGAGAAATCAGTTCCGGTAAGGCCTCTTGACTTCGTCGATCATGAGATGCAGCGACTTCACGCTGGCGGCAGTGACATACCAGGCCTCGGCGTCGGCAAAGACCACGCGGCCGTCTTGCCACGCGGCCGTCTGACGCAGCAGCGGGTTGCCCAGCGTCTCAGCGTTCAGGGCCGGCCGGCGTTCCATCACGGCCGTGCGGTCGACCACGTAGACGATGCCCGGGTTCGCCTGCTGGATGAATTCGCTGGAGATCGGCTGGCCATGCAGGCCGCCATCGGCCAAGGGACTGGCCGGTTTCACGCCCAGCGCCTTGAAGATGAAGCCGTAACGGGAATGCACGCCGAACGAACTGAAGGCGCCGTTGTTGTGCAGCACGACGAGCGCCGTTTCCGGACGATCGCGGATGAGCGCGCGGGCCGCCTCAACCTTGGCGTCCAGATCAGCCGCCTTCCTGCGGGCAAGGTCCTCCTTGCCGAAAATGCGCCCCAGCGTCAGCAGATGGTCCTTGACGATCTCGATGTGGTCGGCCTGACTGTCGCGGTAGTCCACGTCGAAGTGGATGGTCGGCGCGATCTGGCTCAGCTCCTTGTAGTGGTTCGCCTGCAGCGAGGTGATCAGGATGAGATCCGGCTTTGCCGCGTGCACGCGCTCCAGATTCGGCTGGACGATGGCGCCCATGTCCTGCACGTCGGGCGCGTCGCGGTAGCGGACCAGGAAGTGCGGCACGAAGTCCTTGGGCATGCCCACGACGGGGACGCCCAGCTCGTCCAGAAAATCGACTTCGTTCATGTCCAGGGCCACCACGCGCTGCGGCAGCCGGTCGATCACGGTCTCGCCCAGCTTGTGTTTGACGGTGATCGGGACATAAGCATTCTGCGACGGCGCGTCCGCGGCGGCCGCGGCGGCCGTTGCCGCGGCGGCCTTGGACGTGTCCGTGGCTTGGCCGCAGCCATGCAGCGCCGCTGTTGCGGCCAATGCCGCGGCTAGCAGCATCGCCCTCGGCCAGTGCGACAGGATCATTTCAGTTCTCCAGGGGGATTGAAGTAGTTGCACAGACGACCGCGATCGCCCTGCGTGATCTCGAAATCCAGTCCATACAGGTCGCGCAGCCGGTCTTCGGTCATGACCTCATGCACCGCGCCCGCGCAATGCACCACCCCGCCCTTCAGCGCGACGACATGGTCCGAATAGCTGGCCGCGAAGTTGATGTCGTGCACGACCAGGATCACGGTGCGGCCGTGGTCGTCGCTCAGGCGGCGCAGCGCACGCATGATCTGGACTGCGTGCCGGATGTCCAGGTTGTTCAGCGGCTCGTCCAGCAGCAGGCAATCGGTCTGCTGCGCGATGGTCATGGCCATGAACGCCATCTGCCGCTGGCCGCCGCTCAGTTCGTCCAGGTAGGCGCGGCGCAGCGGCTCCAGCGATAGAAATGTGATGGCCTCGTCGATCGCCTGCATGTCCTGCGGCGTCAAGGCGCCGCGGCTGTAGGGAAAGCGCCCGAATGCCACCAGGTCTTCCACCGTGAGCCGCAGGTTGAAGTCGGGAGACTGGCGCAAGGTGGCGACGCGCCGCGCGTAATCGGCGCGGCGCATGTCCGCCACGTTGCGGTCGCCGATGAAGACGTCGCCCTGCGTCGGTTCCATCAACCGCGACATCATCATCAAAAGCGTGGTCTTGCCCGCGCCGTTCGGACCGATCAGCGACGTCAGCCGGCCCTCGGGGAACTGCAGGTTCACGTCGCGCAGGACGGCCTTCGCGCCGTGGCTTTTTGAGAGATTTCTGGTCGTGATCATGCGGTGCCCCGCGTGCGCGCCATCAGCGCAAGAAACCAGCCGCCGCAGACCAGATTGACCAGGATGCCGACGGTGGTCTTGTAGTTGAAGATATGTTCGACCGCGAGCTGGGCCAGGATGAACATGCCGACAGCGATGGCGCAGCCGGTGGGCAACGTGATGCCGTGCCGGCGTGTACGCGCCAGCGCATACGCGGTGTTGGCCACAAAGATGCCCATGAACGCCGTGGGCCCCAGCAGGCTGGTGGAGACCGCGACCAGCACCGCGATCAACGCCAGGTGCAGTTGCACGGCGCGCGGATGATCCACGCCCAGCGACATGGCCTGGTCACGCCCCAGCGACAGGACGTCCAGCGTCGGCAATTGCCTGCGTCCGGCCAGGCATACCACGGCAACAACGGCGGCGGATGCCAGCAACTGCGCCGGCTCGGCCTTGCCGAACGAGGCCTGGGTAAATCCCAGCAGGATCGAGAACTCGCCCGGACTGGTCTTCAGTTGCACGAACTGCGTGAAAGTGCCGATCACCATGGTCAGCACCAGCCCCACCAGCAGCAGGAAATACACGTTCTGCCTGCCGCGGTGGAACAGCCAGCGATGCAGGATCCACGAATACGCCAGCATCACCAGGACCGAGACCAGGAAGTTGCCGTTCGGCCCCAGCAGCACCAGGCTTTGCGTGCCCAGCGCCAGGATCAACACGGACTGCAGCAGCAGGTACACCGCCTCGTAGCCCATGATGGCGGGCGTGAGGATCCGGTTGCCGGTCAGGGTCTGGAACACGATCGACGACCACGCGATGCAGACGCCGCCGATCACCATGGCCGCCAGCCGCGCGAGGCGTTTGGGGATGATGTAGTCGAAGTCCAGGCCCGACCGGAAAAACAGGAACACCACGGCCAACGCGATGACCGCCATCCAGACCGCGTTCCGGGAAGCTGCGCGCATCATCGGTGCTTCCAGAGAATCAGCGCCAGGAACAGGACGCCGCCCACGCCCCCCGCCGTCAGGCCAATGGGCACTTCGAACGGATAGATCAGCACGCGCCCCAGGATGTCGCAGACCAGCAGCAGCGACGCGCCGCCCAAGGCGACGACGGGCAGCGTGCGGCCCAGGTTGTCGCCGTAGTGGAGCGCGACCAGATTGGGCACCACCAAACCCACGAACGGAATCGCGCCCACCGTGATGACTGTGGCCGACACCGTGACCGCCACCAGCATCAGGCCCAGCGCGACGGTGGCCGGATAATTCAGCCCCAGGCTTACGGCCATGTCCTCGCCCATGCCGGCCACCGTGAAGCGGTGCGCATACAGGTACGTCAGCACGACGATCGGTAGGATGAGATAGATGATCTCGTAATTGCCCTGCACGATCTTTGAGAAGTCGCCCAGCAGCCAGCCCTGCATGCTTTGCAGGATGTTGTTGCGATAGGCATGGAATTCGGCCAGCGCGCTCAGCACGCCGCCGAACATCAGCCCCATCACGGGCACCAGCACCGTGTTCTTGAACCGGATGCGGCGCACGATCATGACGAAGGCCAGGCTGGCCGCAAAGCAGAATGCCAGCGCAAACGCCATCCGCCCGCCCGGCCCCATCGACGGCGCCACCGTCAGCGCAACCAGGATGCCCAGCTTGGCGGCGTCCAGCCCGCCGCAGGTGGCGGGTTCGACGAACTTGTTGCGCACGATGTGCTGCAGGATCACGCCGCACACCGACAGGCCGACGCCCGTCAGCACCAGCGCGGCCAGCCGCGGCAGGCGGCTGGCGGTCAGCGTCAGCCACGCGTCGCCGGATAACGTAAACAGCTGCGTCCAGGCCAACTGCCGCGCCCCGACCAGGAGGGACGCGCCGCACAGCACGACGAACAGCACCGACAGCCCGGCACGCATCAGACGCGGTCTCCGGCGATGCGCCAACCCTTGGCGGCCTCGCGCTGCGTCAGGAATTGCGCGTACCGTCCGCCGCTCGCGCGCAGCGCCGCCGGCGCGCCCGCTTCGACGATCCGGCCGTCCTCCACCACAGCGATCTCATCGGCCATCGCCACCGTCGACAACTGATGCGCAATGACCACCAGCGTCCGCTTGCCGCGCAGGCGCGCCAGCGTGCTGGCGATGACGGCCTGATTGCCCGCGTCCAGCGCCGCAGTGGCCTCGTCCACCAGCAGGATGGGCGCGTTGCTGATCAGCGCGCGGGCGATGGCGATGCGCTGGCGCTCGCCGCCCGACAGCCGCGCGCCGCCCTCGCCCACCGGCGTGTCCATGCCTTGCGGCAGGCGGGCGGCAATCTCGTCCACGCCCGCTTCCCGCGCGGCGTGCAGGACATCGGCATCATCACTGTCCGGCCGGCCAGCGCGGATGTTGTCGGCAATGGTGCCGGTAAAGAGATAGGTGTCCTGGAATATCTGGCTGATGTGGCCGGCCAGTTGCGTGCTGGCGATCTGCCGCACGTCGACGCCGCCGATGAGCACGCTGCCTTGCGTCACGTCGAAGAATCGCGCGATCAGCCGCACCAGCGTGGTCTTGCCGGATCCCGATGCGCCGATCAGGGCGACCATGCTGCCCGGCGCGATGCGCAGGTTCAGGCCGTGCAGCACGTCGGGCGTGTCCTGCGCGTAGCGAAAGCGCACGTCGCGCAATTCGATGGACGCGTCGCGCGGCGTCTGCGGTGCGGCGGGCTCCGGCAAGGGCGCCGCCGCAAAAAGCGCGTCGATCTCATCAAGCTGGGCGCGCGCGCCGCGCAGCACCTCGCCGTAGCCGGCAACCTCGAGCAAGCCGTCGATGTAGCGCACCGCCAGCAGCATCGCGACAACGGCGGCCACCAATTCCCCGGTAGCGGCGCCGGCGGCGAGCAATCCGTTGAGCCACAGAGCCGCCGCGATCAGCAGGGCGGCAAAGACGGCCTGGACCGCCCAGACGTTGAGGACGGCCGCGGCCGCCGACCGCCAGATCAGGCGCGTGCCCGATCGGCGCTGCGCGTCGAGGGATTGCTCGATGTGCCGCATGCCGCCGCCTTCCGCGCTGAAGGCGCGCAGCACCGACTGCGCCTGCGCAAACTCCACCACGCGCTGGCTGGTTTCGGCAAAGCGCCGATGAAACTCGGCGTCGGCGCGCCCCGCCAACCGCGCGGTCAGCGCCAGCACGCCCGCCAGCAGCGGCAGCGCCGCCAGTGCGATCAGCCCCAGCAGCCAATGCTGCGCAAACAGCGCCGCCACCAGCACGAGGGGCGCCGCCACACCTGCGACGAGCGGCGTGAAGACGTGCGCGGGCAACTGGGCCACGGTCATCATGCCCTGCGTGACGACATGGCTGAGACGCGCGGTGTTCTGCGGCGTGAACCAGCCGACAGGCAGGCGCGCCACATGGTCGCCCAGCCGATGGCGGCCAGCCTGCAGGATGGCGACGCCCACACGCACGCCGGCCCGTTCGACCGGCAGGCGTAGCGCCCCGCAGCACACCACCCCGGCGAGCAGCGCAGCCAGCCACGCAGCGGCCAGCCGCGTGTCGCCGGCCAGCAGATGCGTAAGCAGCGGCGCCGTGGCTGCCATGGTCAGCCCGCAGGCCAGCCCATAGGCGGCGGCCAGCCACCCGTAGCGGCGCAGGAAGGCAACGTCGTTGCCAAGCAGGCGCACAAGGGTCGTCAGCATGCCGGCTCCTCTTGCGCCGTCGCCATCGCATGACCGTCCTGCGCCCACAGCCGCGCATAGCAGCCGCCTTGCGCCAGCAGCGCGTCGTGCCGCCCCTGTTCGGTGATGGCCCCGTCTTCCAGGACCAGGATGTGATCGGCATGCACCACCGTGTCCAGCCGGTGCGCGATCACCAGCAGCGTGCGACCACGGGCAAAGCGCGACAGCGCCTCCTGGACGGCCGCTTCGTTGCCGGCATCGGCTGCGGCCGTGGCCTCGTCCAGCACCAGCACGGGCGGATCCAGCAGGACGGCGCGCGCGATGCTCACGCGTTGGCGTTCCCCGCCCGAGAGCTGCGCGTCTTCGCCGATCACGGCGTCGTAGCCGCGCGGCAGGGCCAGGATGCGTTCGTGGATGTTTGCGGCGCGCGCGGCGGCTTCGATCTCTTGCTGGGTGGCGCCCGGCCGGCCCAGCGCAATGTTGTCGCGCACGCTGGCGTGGATCAGCCGCACCTCCTGCAGCACGAAGCCGATGCGCCGGTAGATCTGCGCGCTCTCGATCTGGCGCAGGTCCGCGCCGCCGAGTGTGATGCGCCCTTGCGCCGGGTCGAAGAAGCGCACCAGCAGGCGGGCGAGCGTGGATTTGCCGGCGCCGGACGGGCCGACAATGGCGGTCACCGTGCCGGGCGCCAGCGTGAACGTGATGCCGGACACGGCCTCGTGACCATCGCCGTAGCGGTAGCTGACATCCTCGAACCGCACTTCATGCCCTTTAGGAATCTGGCCGTGGCCGGCCGCCGGCGCCTTCAGCACGGGCGTATTCATCAGCGCCAGCACCCGTTGCGCCGCGCCCGTGGCGCTGCCCAGATCGTGCAACAGCGTGTGCAGCAACAGCATCGGCGCGCAGATGCCCGGCGCCACCAATGCGAAAGGCAGCACGTCCACCGGCGCCATCCACTCCAGCGCCACGAACAGCGCGCCCGCGCCCAGCACCACGCCCAGAACCGTGACCGGCGCGATCAGCGCGTGGGCCCGCGCCATCGCGGCGACCAATGGCCGGGTGAAGTCGGCAAAAGCCGCGGCAAAGCCGTCCACCGCGTCCCGGTAGCCGCGATGCGCCTTGCCGGCATCGCCAAACGCCTTGACCACGGGTATGCCATTGACGAATTCGACGGTCGCGCCGTTGAGGCGGCCAAGGCGTTCCATGAACACCGGCATGTTCGCGCCGCCCGCCTTCATGGCCCGCCGCAGAAAGAGGAAGAAGCCCGGAAACGGCAGCAACGCCGCGATGGCAAGGCGCCAGTCCTGCGCAAACAGGTAGACCGCCGACGCCGCGATGGCGCCGCCGGCGCGTCCCACCGCCGTGAAGAAATGCGCGGTGAGGCTGTGCAGCGTCGCCATGTCGTCCTGCAATGCCTGTTTGACCTCGCCGGAGGCCCGGTCCGTGAACCAGCCCAGCGGCACTTGCACCAACCGCCTCGCGCCGGCCAGACGCAGATGATGCGTGATCCGGTTGTCGGCCAGGTGGGCGGTCAGTTCGGCAGCCGACACCAGCGCCATGCCCGTGAACAGGCACGCGACGGCAGCGGCGACAGTCCACCAAAGCTCGGGAGCCGTTGGTTCGGGACCTTCCAGGAAGAGGCGAGCAATGTGTGCGATGGCGGCGAGCGGCGCCAGCGTGAGCATGGTGCCAACTGCGGCAAGCGCGGCTGCGGCAATGAGTCGCCCGCGAATCGGGGTCAACACCAGGCTGAGCGGGCCGGGGTGTTTAGCGTGGGCCGGCGCGGCTCCGGAAGTGCTCATGAACGAAGTACCAGGACGAAGTTGATAATTATTTGCATCACTATAAACTAAATCTTGAAATAGTTGCATAGCAATAAACTAAATAATTGCGGGACGGGTTAAAGTGCGGGAACGCCGACGCCAACACCAGGGATCAGACATGCAGCCGCCAGAGCGCCGCCCCGCACGGGGACGCCCTCCCACCATCACCCGCGAGCGGATCGCCGATGCCGGCATCGCCGTGGGCCTGCCCAACATCACGTTCGTCGGCGTCGCAGCGGCGCTGGGCGTCAGCCACATGGCGCTGTACAAGCACGTGCCCAGCCTGGAAGAGCTCAAGCGTCTGGTCGCCGAGGAGATCTTCAATCGGTGGCAGATTCCGCAGGCCTGTAGCCACGATCGCGGCGATCTCAAGGACTACCTGACGGTGTTCGCGACATCCGTGCGCGAGTTCGTCAAGGCGCATCCGGGCGTGACGCCCTACGTCATCCGGCGGCTGGCCGCGACGCCGTCCATGCTGGCGAAGATCGACGGGCATCAGCGCCACATCGCCGACGCCTATGGCATCTCAAAGGAACAATCGCGCATCCTGCTGGCGACCGTGGCGTTTCACGGCCTTGCGGTGGCGGACACGGTGTATTCGGTTGCCGGGCTGGAGCCGGTTGTCGACGCCGCGCGCACGGCGGAAGAATCCGAGATGGAAGTGGAACTGGATCAGGGCATGCAGGCGCTGATCATCGGATTGATGGCGATGCTGGAGGGCGCTTAGCTGGTTTCGCGCTGGACCAGTTCGAAACCCAGATCCACGTGCCGCTCGGGCACGGGTTCGCCCGCCAGATGCTGCATGAGCAATCGCGCGGCGGATAGCCCGATCTGATAGCGCGGCGTGGCGATGGTAGACAGCGGCGGCGTGGTCCAGGCCGTGCCCGCCAGGTCATGAAACCCGACGATCGCCATTTGCGCCGGCACCTGCAACCCATCGCGGCCGCATTGGAACACCGCGCCCTGCGCCAGGTCGTCGTTGCAGAAGAACACGGCGTCGCAATCCGGGTGGCGCGCGTGCAGGTCCTGCATCAACGCGGCCCCCAGGCTGATCGACGATTTCTCCGGCGTCATGATTTCCAGCGCCGCGTCATACAAGCCTGCATCGCGTAGCGCCTGCCGGCACCCCTCGCAACGGCGCAGCGACCGCGGATCCAACTGCGCGCCGATGATGCCGATGCGGCGGTAGCCGCGTTCCACCAGATGACGGCCGGCCGCGTAGCCCGAGTCGAATTGCGAGAACCCGACGCTCATGTCGTCGTTGCCTTCCAGCGTTTCGATCGTGTGCACCGTGGGAATCGCCTGCGCGCGCAGCAGTTCCCAGACGCCCGGATTGTGATCGATGCCGGTCAGCACCAACCCGTCGGGCGAGTGCTGCAGATACTTGCGCAGCAGCGCCTCTTCTTCGTCCGGCGAGTAGCCCGTGACGCCAATCAGCATGTGGTAGCCGTGCTGGTCCAGCACGTCCTTGATGCCCGTGATGATGTCCACGAAGACCACGTTGCTCAGCGACGGAATCAGCACCACGATGGTCTGCGACCGCGCCGACGCAAGCGCGCTGGCGGCGTGGTTGGGCACGTAGCCAAGTTCCTGGCACACCCGCGCGATGTGCTGGCGCAGGTCTTCCCCCACCTTGTCCGGCGTGCGCAGCGCCCGCGAGACCGTGATGGCGCTGACGCCGACGCGCCGCGCGACGTCCTGCATGGTGACGCGGCCGGCGCGCGAGCTTCGGGGTTTGCGGATGGACATGGACCCTCGCGGTGAATGCAAGCGCGTAGTCTGACGGAAAAAAAGAGGCTTGCCAAAGCAAAAATGTTAGCGCTAACATGATCTGCATCAAACGATTAAAAAAGCTCCGGAAGAACGGAGAGGAGACAACCATGCAAGCTTCCCCACTGGGGCGGCCGGGGCCATCGCGCCCGGGCCGGTCGCCGCTGGCCCGTGCCGCGGACTGGTGTTTTGTGCTGCAGACCTGGCTGATGGTGGCCTGTCTGATCGTGATGGTCGTGCTGCTGTTCGGCAACGTGGCGCTGCGCTATCTCTTCAACTCCGGCATCAACGTGTCCGATGAGGTCTCGCGCCTGGCCTTTGTCTGGATGATCTTCCTGGGCGCGGTGATCGCGCTGCGCGAACACCAGCACATCGGGGTCACCATGATGGTGGAACGCTTTGGCCCGGGCGCGCGCCGCGTGTCGCACATTGCCTGCCAGCTGATGATCCTTTGGGTGCTGTGGCTGATGGCCGAAGGCGGCTGGGTCCAGACGGTGATCGGCATGGACACCGTGCTGCCGGTCACCGGCATGCCGCTGGCCGTCTTTAACGCGGCCGGCCTGTATGCCGCAGTGGCGATGGGCATTCTGACCCTCATCGACCTGGTCCGCGTGATTGCGGGCGGCCCGCTGCCGGCGGAGTCCAGTCCGGAAGACCCGGCGGTCTGAACCCGCCCCTCCCCGCCCCCAATCATCTGCCCGGATATCCGCAATGATCCTGACCGTCTTCCTAGTCGTGCTGCTGGGGCTGATCGCCCTGGGCATGCCGATCGCCTTCGCGCTCATCATCAGCGCGATCGTCATGATGTTCCAGCTGGACTTCTACGACACCCAGCTCCTCGCCCAGAACATGCTGTCCGGCGCCAACAGCTTCACGCTGATGGCGGTGCCGCTTTTCATGCTGGCCGGCGAACTGATGAACGCCGGCGGCATCTCGCGGCGCATCGTGCATCTGGCCAACACGTTCGTGGGCCACATCCAGGGCGGCCTGGGATATGTGGCCATTTTCGCCAGCGTGCTGCTGGCGTCGCTGTCGGGCTCGGCCGTGGCAGACGCCGCGGCGCTGGGATCACTGCTCATCCCGATGCTGCGCGAAAAGGGTTATGAGGCCGGCCAGGCGTCGGGCCTGATCGCCGCCGGCGGCATCATCGCGCCCATCATTCCGCCGTCGATCTCGTTCATCATCTTCGGGGTCGCCACCAACGTGTCGATCACCAAGCTGTTCTTCGCCGGCATCGCACCGGGCCTCATGATGGGGCTGACGCTGGTGGCGGTGTGGGCCTGGGTGGCGCGCAAGCACGGCAGCATCAAGCCCGCGCCGCGTGAGCCCTGGCGCAACCGCCTGAAGGCGCTGCGCGGCTCACTATGGGCGCTGTTCCTGCCGGTCATCATCATCGGAGGCCTGCGGGGCGGCATCTTCACCCCCACGGAAGCGGCCGTCGTCGCCGCCGTGTATGCGTTGTTGGTCAGCCTCTTCGTCTACCGCGAAATCGGCTGGCGCGACCTGGGACCGCTCTTCATCAACGCGGCGCGCACCACCGCCGTCGTCATGTTTCTGGTGGCAGCCGCCATGGTCTCGTCCTACATGATCACGCTGGCGGACCTGCCGCAGGACCTGATCGCATTGCTTGAGCCGGTCATGGATCAGCCAAAGATGCTGATGTTCGCGCTGCTGATCCTGCTGACGCTGGTCGGCACGGTGATGGATCTGACGCCGACCATCCTGATCCTCGGGCCCGTACTCATGCCCGTCGTCATCAAGGCAGGGATCGACCCCGTCTACTTCGGCGTCAGCCCCATCATGAGGCCCGGTGCGATG
>NZ_JAKRML010000010.1:0-194411 GCF_022346505.1 Achromobacter sp. ACRQX | reverse complement strand
GCCCGCGCCGCCCACCCCATCGCCGCCTCACCCGCCGGCGGCCGACCCCATGTTGAACGCGCTGCCCCCGGCGGGAGAGGCGGCGATGGCGTGGGCGGCGCGGGCGGCGGCGGCGGCGGTGGCGGCGATATTCCCTTGAATGGAGTGCCTATGCTGCCAGGCGACGGCGGCAACGGCGGTCAGCCAGGGCTGGATGGCACCGTGGGCTCCGCTTTTTTTGGCGCCGGCGGCGGCGGTGCGGGCGGCAGCCTTAATCCGTTTGGCTGCGAAAGCGCCAATGGCGCCGATAGTGGTTGCGGTGGAGCGGCCGGGGCCGGCGGCGGGTTGGCCTACGGCGCGGGTGGCGGGCAGCCTGGCGCCTCCAACAACCTGAATGGCACGAACGGCGCGAACATCGTTTCTTCCCGGACGGGCGCCGGAGGCGGGGGTGGCGGCGCGCCCGGTGGCCTGGGGGGCAGAGGCGGCGGCGCCGAAGGCGGGCCTACGGGGTCAAGCGCTGGCGGCACGTCGTTAGGCGGCTATGGCATACACGTCGTGGGCGCCAACACCGTGATCACGAACGCCGGCCGCATTGTCCCGGGAACGGGGTCGGCGCAATCGGTGGCAATCCTGTATGCCGACACGGCCCACAATTCGGTGCTGCGGTTGCAAGGCGGCAGCGATATCCAGGGCACCGTGGATGCCACCCGATCCACCAACAACACGCTGGTGCTTGACGGCGCGGCAGGCGTCGACCCGACGACCGGCGCTTCAATGGCTTTCGACGTTTCGAAGTTGGGCGCTGCGGGGGGCGTTGGCGCCAACAAGGACGTGTACCAGGGCTTCTCCGCTTTCGAGAAAGCCTCCGAAGGCGCCTGGCAATTGGTCCATGCGCCCACGCAGGCACGCACCGCGTGGCGCATCACGGGCGGCACATTGGCCATTACCAGCGGCGACAGTCTTGGCAGCACGCTCGATGCCGTGACGCTGGACGGCGGAACGCTGCAGCTCCAGGACAACGCGGCCCTCCACCATGATGTGGTCGTTGACAGCACGGGCGCGATCAGCGTCGACGACGGACAGCAGTCAGTGCTGCACGGCGTGCTGACCGGAGACGGCAGCGACTTTGCCAAGACGGGCGGGGGCGCCCTGGCCATCGCAGCCGACGGCAACTTCCACGGCGTCACGCACATTGACGACGGCACGCTGCAACTCGGCGCGGGCGGCACAAGCGGCGCCATCGGCAGCGGCGCTTTCATCAACCACGGCACGCTGGCGTTCAACCGCGCGGATGACTTTGTGTTCGGCAATGCGATCGCCGGCACAGGGAACGTGGTGAAAGCGGGCCCGGGCCTGACGACGCTGACGGGGCCGCTGACTTACACCGGCTTGACACTGCTGAACCAGGGAGAACTGGCCATTGACGGTACGACGCTGGGCTCGATGTCAAGCGCGGCGGGCGTCATGGCAAAGCTCCCGCCGCAACACACGCTGACCTTGCGCAATGCAGAGTTGAACGGCTGGATGCATGTGCCGGACACATTGAACGTGGATGCCTCCAGCCGCTGGAACATGTTCACCGGGCCGGACAATCCCGCATACAACCCCGTATACGCGACCACCAGTCACGGGACCATAATTAGCTTCGCTGGCGAGATCAACCTTGCCGGCCGCATCAATTTCATGCCGCCCGGCACGGCCAATGGCCTATCCGGCGGCAGCGTGCTGGTCGCCGACAACCTGAACGGCCAGGACGGTATCGTCCAACTGCATGTGCAGTCGACGGAAACCGGATTCACCGATCTCATTCGGCTCAACGGCGGCGCCGTCGGAACGACACATCTGGTTCTGCAAATGGATGAATCCTCCGTTGGGGACGCGCTTACCGGCGACGGCGCGATGGTTGTCCAGGCAAATGGCCCGACCGACAACGCGTTCGTGCAACGGGAGGAAACGCCAGGGGCAAACCGCAGAGGGGCTTTTCTCTACCGGTTGCAACACGGATCAAATGTTGTCAATGGCGTACAGGTTGCTCCGCATAATTGGTATGTGCGCAGCGAAGCGCGGCCCGAGGTTTCCCTGTATTCCCAACTGGGCAATCAGGCCGCGCGCCACGGAGAACTGACCGTCGGCACGCTGAATGACCGGATGGGGGCCACGGAAAGCCTGGCCCGCAAGGTTTACCCCCTCGTGTGGGCACGCAGCCTGGCGGACTTGGGGCGTAATCACGGCAGCAGCGCCGGACTGGCCGCGCAAGACGTCGCGACGCGCTCCAGGCTGGCGGGCGTCCAGCTTGGAACCGACGTCTATGTGAACTTTCAAGGCTTGTCGCGGCGCAGTGCGGGGGTCTTTGCGTCAGCCAGCACCATGAAGACCGACGTGGACCATTATCTGGAAGTCAGCAAAGAAACCGTCGACGCGGGGCGCAGCGAGCAGACGGCGTATAGCCTGGGCGGCTACTACACGCTGCTGGATGGAAAGGGCAGCTATCTGGATCTGGTCACGCAGGTCAGCCGCTACGACGTCAAGGCCAATTCGGCTGCGGGCGCAGGTCAGTTGACCACCACGGGGTGGGGCGGCTTGATTTCCGCGGAGGCCGGAAAATCATTCGTCGTCGGCGACGACGCCAGCAACCTCCGGCTTGAGCCCCAGGCGCAGGTGATCTATCAGCGGATCAAGTTCTCGGGCAGCCAGGACGACGCAAGCGCGGTGGAGTTTCCCGGCGTGAACAGCTTGACGGGCCGACTGGGCCTGCGCCTGTCCCGGACATGGGATGCCGATTCCGCCAAGGCCAGTACGGCTTGGGCGACGGTCAACCTTCTAACCACCGCAGGCCACTCGTCAAGCCGCTATGCGACGGCCACGCAGGGCGACATCACCTTCAAGAACAAACTTGCGGGTCCGCGAGCGGGTTTGACGCTGGGATACGACAGCCTGCTGGGCGGAAATACCTTCCTGAATGTTCAAGCCGGCACGGAGCAAGGCATCGGTAGCCGCAGGTCCAGCAACTACAACCTCAACGCCGGGATCAAAATCATCTTCTAACGATGGCGCAGCATTGCACACGCTACTTACTTGACGACGTAATTCTTCGCCTCGGCTTCGCCCGCCCACTTGCGCAGCGCGCTGATGAACTCCGGGCACACGTTGCCATCGACGCTGGTGTCGGTGATGACGCTGTCCTGCATGCGCATCAGGACCTTGCACTCATACACACGCGTGCGGTTGGCGTAGTGGCCGGTGCTGCTGTTCTGGAACACCGGCGTGGCCGCCGTGGTGTTGGTGGCGGGGATCATGCCCACGACCTGCTGGCTGGTGCTGTCCACCACCCATTCGGTGTAGGGGGCGGACTGGTAGTCCGACCATTCCAGCTCCATCGTGTTGCCCACCGGCCGGATTTTGGAGGGCTCGCCCAGCGCCGCAATGGCGTCGTCGATGGAGCGGCCTTCCATGTTCTTGGCGACGTTCACGCTGGGCGAAAACGACAGGCCCGATTTAAACACTTGGCTCAATGACGGCATCGTGGAGCTGCCGCCGGTGGGCATCGGCGCGCAGCCGGCCAGACCCAGCGTGAGGAGCAGGCCGGTCAACAGAAGGAAGGAACTGCGGTGTCGGTTGGAATGCGGTGTCGGCTTCATGGTGTGTGGTCCAGGCTTGCGGGGTGGCAGGTCCCTCGGTAGGCGAGGACACGGCGCCGATTGTTTCTGTTCGTGACGGGTCCATTGATCGCTGGCGCCCTCGACGGCAATTCGCGCGGCCGAGACAAGGATGGCCCGCGCTGGAAAGTGCGACATTTTTACCGAAAAAAGGGGCCGGAGTTCGCAATCCGAAGTGTGAAATTTGTTACCTAATATGCCGGTTAAGCAACGCCATAGAGGGACGGACCCCGGGGACGCTGCGCTAAGATCGTCCCCGCCCAATCCACTGGATTTCACGACGATCATGCCCGCTCGCTTTCAATTCCTGATCCGCGCCGCGTTTGCGGCCCTGGCCCTGGTGGCGGGGCTGGCATCGCCCACGGCCCACGCCGCCGAAAAGCTCTACGGCGGCATCGCCACGGACGGCAAGCATTCCCGGATTTTCTGGGTGCTGCCCGAGACCGATGGCAAGGCGGCCGAAGCCGCCGCGCTGGCCGAATGCCGCAAGGCCGGCGGCAAGGAATGCAAGGTCTTGAGCTGGTTCTCCGACAGCTGCATGGTGTACGCGCGCAACTCCGTCCAGGATCTGTTCCCGGGCAACAGCGTGTCGCCCGAGATGGCCGCCAAGAAGGCGATCCGGCGCTGCACCGCCGGCAGTCCCGACGGCAAATGCCGCCTGACCACCATGCCGCTGTGCGTGGGCCCGGGTTACAGCGCCGCCGACATGCAGGCGCCCGTGAAGGCCACGCCCGCCGATCTGGAGCGCCTGTCGGCCAAGCTGAACCAGCGCGAATACTGGGGCGCCATCGCCGAAAACGAAGAAGGCGGCCTTCTCTATGCCGACGGCTATCCCAACGAAAACGATGCGCTGTCCAAGCTGCTGGATTGGGAAGACTGCAAGGGCTGCCGGAAGGTGCTGACGTACACCGACAGCTGCGTCGGTCTCGCGTGGCCCAAGGGCGCCAAGGGGCGCGGCACCAACTTCACCGTCCTCAACCCGGACCCGAAGACGGCCCGCGATGAGTCGCGTGCCGCTTGCAGCGCCAAGACCGGCAGCCCCGCTTGCGTGGCGATGGTGCGTTGTTCCGGCCGTTCGTATATCGACGGCTATGCGGGCGAGGACCAAAAACCGAACTGACGGCGGCGCACGATGCCGCTTGCAACAAGACGGGCCTGAGGGCCCGTTTTTGTTGTTGAAGCCGCCGCGTGGCGCGTTACGCGAACGCGCGCAAACGATCGTCGAACATATGCAAATAAGCCCGCGTCTTTAAGGCTTCTGGCAATGTCCAAGCAATTACAACCTCTTTGTCTGGTTGTACTTGCGCGGCCTAGAATCAGCCTTGTTCCATAGCAGGCGGCAGGGCATGTCATCGCGACTTTCGATCGAATCGGTACAGCTTCCATTCTTGTCGCAACGGCATCAGGCCGTCCGCGATTTCTACCATCGGATCATCGGTTTGGAAGAGATGCCGGGCGACGGCGACCGCCTGCGATTCGCCTTGGGCGACGCCACGTTGTCGCTGTCGCCGGTGGACGAAGTGAGCCGCGCGGTCAAACCCGACTACCTGGGCATCAAGGCCAGCGCCTACGACGACATCCTGTCGCGCCTGCGCCAGGCGGGTCATCATCCCGTGTGCTCGCTGCCGGATGCGCTGCCGCGTGTCATGTACGTGAAGGATCCTTCCGGCAATCAGTTGGCTATCCTGGACTGAGGCGCGCACGATGAACTTCCAGCAATTGCGATCCGTGCGCGAAGCCGTGCGCCGCGACTTCAACCTGACCGACGTTTCAGAAAGCCTGCACACCTCCCAGCCTGGCGTCAGCCGGCAGATCCGCGAACTGGAAGAAGAGGTGGGCGTCGACATCTTCGTGCGTTCGGGCAAACGTTTGATCGGTCTTACGCCGCCCGGCGAATTGATCCTGCCGCTGGTGGAGCAGATCCTGCAGGCGGCCGACAACATCCGCCATGCGGGCGCGGAGTATGCGGACAGCCGGACAGGCGTGCTGTCGATCGCGGCCACGCACTCGCAGGCGCGCTATGCCTTGCCGCCGGTCATCAAGGAATTTCGCCAGCGCTACCCCGAGGTCGTGCTGCATCTGCACCAGGGCTCGCCCAGGCAGGTCTCGGAGATGCTGCTAGAAGGCGAGGCCGACATCGGCGTGGCGACCGAAGCCGTGGCGGACTACCCAGGCCTGGTGAACCTGCCGTGCTACCGGTGGAGTCACAGCGTCATCGTGCCGCGAGGCCATCCGCTGGCGCGCCAGCACGACGGCGTCACGCTGTCGCAGCTATCGCGCTATCCCATCATCACGTATGGACGCGGCTACACGGGCCGCGCGCATATCGACGAAGCCTTTGCACGCGCCGGCATCACGCCCGACATCGTCATGACCGCGATGGATGCGGATGTGATCAAGACGTACGTGGAACTGGAATTGGGCGTCGGTATCGTGGCCGCGGTGGCCTGGGACGCCGAGCGCGACAGCCGGCTGTGCGCCATCGATGCGCGGCATCTGTTCGAGATCAACCTGACGCGGCTGGCGATCCGGCGCGGCGCATGGCTGCGCGGCTACGCCTTCCATTTTGTGGAGATGTTCGTGCCCACGCTGACACGGGAAGTGGTGGAGCGAGAGCTGAAAGGCGACGGCTGAGGCCGCCGTCATCGGGGCGAAAAAAAAGGAAGGCGCGGTGCCTTCCTTTTTCATTTCGCAACTACTGGATCAGCTCTTGATGAATGCCAGCAGGTCGGCGTTGATCACGTCCGCGTGGGTCGTCAGCATGCCGTGCGGGAAGCCCGGATACACCTTCAGCGTGCCGTTCTTGAGCAGCTTGACCGACAGGCGCGAGGCGTCGTCGATCGGCACGATCTGGTCGTCGTCGCCATGCATCACCAGCGTCGGCACGCTGATGGCCTTCAGGTCTTCGGTCTGGTCGGTCTCGGAGAAAGCCTTGATGCCTTCGTAGTGCGCCTTGGCGCCGCCGATCATGCCCTGGCGCCACCAGTTGTTGATCACGCCCTGCGAGACCTTGGCGCCGTCGCGGTTGAAGCCGTAGAACGGGCCCGCGGCCACGTCCAGGAAGAACTGCGCGCGGTTGTCGGCCAGCGCCTTGCGGAAGCCGTCGAAGACTTCGATGGGCGTGCCGCCCGGGTTGGACTCAGTCTTGACCATCAGCGGCGGGACGGCGCTGACCAGCACGGCCTTGGCGACGCGGCCCTGCGGCTCGCCGTGGCGGGCGACGTAGCGGGCGACTTCGCCGCCGCCCGTCGAGTGGCCGATGTGCACGGCGTTGCGCAGGTCCAGATGTTGAACCACGGCGGCGGCATCCGCGGCGTAGTGGTCCATGTCGTGGCCGTCGCTGACCTGGGTCGAGCGTCCGTGGCCACGGCGGTCGTGCGCAATGACGCGATAGCCCTGGGCGAGGAAGAACAGCATCTGGGCGTCCCAGTCATCGCTGGACAGCGGCCAGCCGTGGTGGAACATGATGGGCTGGGCCGTCTTCGGGCCCCAGTCCTTGTAGAAGATTTCAACGCCGTCGGGGGTAGTGATCGTGCTCATGTCTGGTTCTCCGGGGGGGTAGTTGGACCGCAGGGATAGACTAGGGCCTTATGCGTCACCGGGAAATCCTACGCTGGGCTTGGCGCGTCATACAAAGGTATAGGCGGGGTTTGGCGGCGGATGTGTCCAATCTGCCACCTCCCGCCTTTACGCGGGCTGCGCGCCTTGCAACGCGTCGGCCACGCACTGCGCCATGGCTTCGCCGTCCACCGGCTTGTCCAGGTAGGCACAGGCGCCCAGCGCCAGCAGCCGTTGCCGCGCCGCCTCGGTGGGGAAGGCCGTCATGAAGATCAGGGGAAAGCGGCGCCCCGACGCGATGAGCTCGG
Organism: Achromobacter sp. ACRQX; assembly: GCF_022346505.1. Taxonomy (NCBI): domain Bacteria; kingdom Pseudomonadati; phylum Pseudomonadota; class Betaproteobacteria; order Burkholderiales; family Alcaligenaceae; genus Achromobacter; species Achromobacter sp. ACRQX. The sequence continues at coordinate 186,910 of NZ_JAKRML010000010.1, read as the reverse complement.
CCTGCAGCTGATCGCCCGTCATGGGCGACATCTGGACATCGGTGATCATGCAGTCCGGGTCGCTGCCTCGCGGGTCGTTCAGGAACTCGGGACCCGAGCCATAGGCGCGCACCTCGTAACCAAGCGAGCGAAGCAGGCTGCACAGCGCGATCCTGACCCCCTCGTCGTCGTCGACAACCGCGATAGTGGGTGTTTGGTTCATGTAAGAAAATCCATCGGGCCGGTCGGATCACGATGCGCATCCGATGCCCGGCATGTTCCGTTATGAACCTTTGCGCCTGGCGCGAAAATCATACAGAGGTTTGTCCCATCCCCGGGTCAGGACGCGGAAACGCCCAGCGCCTCGGCATGGCGGACCAGATCGGCGAGCGATCGGACCCCCATCTTGCGCATGACGTGGCCGCGGTGGATCTTGACGGTGATCTCGCTCAGGCCGATCAGGCCCGCCACCTGCTTGTTCATCAAGCCCGACACCACGTGCGCCATGACCTCCCGCTCGCGCGGGGTCAGGGTCTCGTAGCGGGCGCGCAGGCCGTCCATGGCTGCATCGCGGGAGCGGCGCTGGGTGTCACGCTCGATGGCAGCCGAAACCGCATCCAGCATGTCCTGTTCGCGGAATGGCTTGGACAGGAAGTCGACCGCGCCGGCCTTCATGGCGCGCACGGTCATGGGAATGTCGCCGTGGCCGGTGATGAACACGATCGGCAGGTCGATGCCTTGGCGGATGAGCTGATCCTGGAAGTCCAGGCCGCTGATGCCCGGCAGCCGCACGTCCAGCACGATGCAGCCGGGCGCGTCGGGAATCTGGGTCTGCAGCAGTTCGGCGGGCGACGCGCACAGGGTGGTCCGCAGGCCGATCGAGCGGAACAGGCTGTCAAGCGAGGCGCGCACGCTGGCCTCGTCGTCGACGACGATCACCTGGGATTGCGGAGCGGCGGGCGCGGCCCCGGTGGCGGTAAGGTGGTTCATGTGGAAGGGTTCCCCTGCGTGGTGGCGAGCGTCAGCGTGAAGGCCGCACCCGCGCCAGGCTTGTTTTCGACGGTAAGGCTGCCGCCATGGGCCTGCGCCGTGGTGCGGCAGATCGGCAGGCCCATGCCCATGCCTTGCGGTTTGGTGGTGAAGAAGGGATCGAACAGGCGTTCCAGGTCGTCCGGCGCGATGCCCGGACCGGTATCGCCCACGGAAACGGCGACCAGACCGTCGTCGTGGCGCCGGGCGCTGACGGACAACTGGCGGGCCTGCGTCTGGCCGGACATGGCCTGGCTGGCGTTGACCATCAGGTTGACCAGCACCTGCTGAAGCTGGATCCGATCGCCCATGATGAGCGGCAGGCCCGGCTCGATGTCCACCTGCAGCGCCACGCGCTCCCGCGTGAGCTCGTGCGCCACCAGGCGCGTGGCTTCGTCGATGACGGCGCCGATATCCAGCGGGGCCTGTTGCACCGGCGCCTTGCTGAGGAACGCACGAATGCGTTTGACGATCTCGCTGGCGCGCCGGCCTTCGGAAATGATGCGTTCCATGGCCAGCTCGACCTCATGCAGATCGGGCTGGGGACGGCGCAGCCAGCGCATGCCCGCGTCGCCGCTGGTGACGACCGCCATCAAGGGCTGGTTGACTTCGTGCGCGATCGACGCCGTCAGTTCGCCCAGCGTGGCGACACGCGCCGCGTGCGCGAGTTCGGTCTGCGCCAGCAGCAGCGCGTCCTGCGCCTGCCTGCGCTCGGTGATGTCCACGACAAAGACCAGCACGGAACCGTCCACGTCGTCGGCCGGCGGGAAGGTGATGGTGAACAGCACCGGCACCCGCGAGCCGTCCGCGTGCACCACCTCGGTCTCGCCTTCGTGGAAGGCGTCGCCCTGGGCAAACGCCGTCAGGGACCGCGCAAACATGCGGTCGTCTTCGCACAGGATGTCGTCGACGGAGTAGGGCGCGCTTGGGGCGACCGGCCGGCCCACCATGGCCAGGAACGCGGGATTCATGTCATCCACGTCGGTCAGCTTGCGCATCTGGCCGATGAATTCTGGATGCTGGGCGAGGTGGGCGGTGAGGGCGGGGCCATCCATCAGACCCAGGGCGGTCAGCTCGGTGCGCACGGCGCGCCAGTCTTCCTGGATGACACCGATGCGGCTGGCGTCGAACATGCGGCGGTAGCGTCTTTCGCTGCTGACCAGCGCGGTGTAGGCGGCCTTGCGGTCGGTGACGTCGCGATGCGTTTCCATGACGCCGGTGACCCGGCCCTGATGATCCCGTTGAAGCACCCAGCGGCTTTCCAGCACCAGCGTGGCGCCGGCCTGGGTCTTCTGTTCCAACGTACCGTCCCAGCTGCCGGTAGACAGAAGTTCGGCCTCGATGGCCTCGCGGCGGTCGGGGTAGCGGGTATGCAGCAGGTCATCGGCAACGCGGCCCAGCGCCATGCTGGCGGGCCAGCCATAGGCGTCTTCGGCGGTGCGGTTCCAGAAGTTGATCACGCCTTGGTGGTCGCGCACGAAGATCATGTCGTGCGACAGATTGAGCAGGCGCGCCTGCGCGGCAAGCCTGCGGGTAGCGCTCTGGTTTTGAAGCGCCAGCAGCGCCGCAATGCCGATGGCGGCCAGGCTGACCAGCGCGCGGGCCGTGGGCGAACCTACATGGTTCAGACCGTGGGAATTCAGATAGGCCGCGATGGTGAGCACGATGCCGCCGGTGCCCGCCACGATGATGTCCAGGCGCCGGAATGTGCGCGCCGCCAGCAGCACGACCACGACATAGAGCACGGCCACGGCGCCGTCGAAGTCGGTGAACGTGTCCACCACGGCAATGACCAGCGCCAGCAGCAGGGCGGCCGCGCGAAACAGAAATTGCATGCGATGCGGGCCCGCGGTCTCCGGGGCGCCGGGACGCGACTGCTGCGGCGGCTGGCCAGGTGCGCGGCCGAGTGTCGACGTGAGCAAGATCCACCTCTGGGTAAGGGCGCGCGCGTCGGGCAGGAAACCGGGGGCACGCAATGAGACCCGCACATTATCAGCCATCTTTGGAAGAAGACACGCGTATTTCCTGGGTAAACCTTGGTATGACCCGAGAAAACGATGAGCCGATTTTGCTGGCGGGGCGCCGTGGCTATTCTGGTTTCCATCGGGAATCGAAGCCCGAATCGTGAAGCCAACCCCTGAAGCCAACCCGGAGAAATTCCATGAACGATCTTTCGCTTCAAAGCCGCATGACCGCTCCCCTGCGCACCCCCACCGACCTGGGCGCCGAGGCCAGGGTCGACATCGCCGCCGCCCTCACGGGCCTGCTGGCCGACATGTTCGCGCTGTATCTGAAGACCAAGAACTTTCACTGGCATATGTCGGGTCCGCACTTCCGTGACTATCACCTGATGCTGGATGAGCAGGGCGACGAGATCTACGCCACGACGGATGTCATTGCGGAACGCGCCCGTAAGGTAGGCGGCACGACGCTGCGTTCGATCGGCCACATCCAGCGCCTGCAGCGGCTGGCCGACAACGACGCCGACTACGTAACGCCCGAAGACATGCTGGCCGAGCTGGCCGACGACAACCGCCGTCTGACGGGCTTCCTGCGCGCCACGCACGCCGTGTGCGAGGAACACAACGACGTCGCCTCGACCAGCCTGATCGAAAACTGGATCGACGAGGCCGAGCGCCGCACCTGGTTCCTCTACGAATCGACCCGCGCCGCACGCTGATCCGACCCGGCCACATGCAGTCCTGACCTTCGCGCCGCGCGCGGCGCGTCCAGGAGACGTTTCATGTCATACGACTATCCCGCGGCCGTCCTGCCTGCCGGCACGACCGCTCCGTCCTTCGCCTTGCCGGCCACGCCGGACCAGACGGTTGCGCTGGAAGAATTGCGCGGCCGGCCGCTGATCCTGGCGTTCTATCCCGCGGACTGGAGCCCTGTCTGTGGCGACCAGATGGCGCTGTACAACCAGATCCTTCCTGAATTCCACAAGGCCGGCGCGCAGCTGGTCGGCATTTCGGTGGACGGGGTCTGGTGCCACGCCGCGTTCGCCGCGGACCGCAAGCTGCATTTCCCGCTGCTGGCGGATTTCGAGCCCAAGGGCGAGGTCGCCCGGCGCTACGGCGTCTATCGCGAACAGGAGGGCATCGCTGATCGTGCGCTGTTCGTCATTGACGCCGAGGGCGTCATCCGGTGGAGCTATGTGTCGCCGCTGGGCATCAACCCGGGCGCTGACGGCATCCTGGACGCGCTGGACAAGCTTGCCCCCGCTTTGCAAGGAGTTCGATCATGAGCCGCCTTTTCATCCCCGTGAATGCCCAAGATCACGCCGAAGGGCCGGACACCGCGCCCGTGACGCTGGTTGAGTATGGCGATTACGAATGTCCGTATTGTGGCGAGGCCTATCCCGTGCTGAAGGCGGTGCAGCGTGCGCTGGGCGACCGGCTGCGCTTCGTCTTCCGCAACTTTCCCATTTCGGAACTGCACCCGGACGCGGTCGCGGCGGCGGAATTTGCCGAGGCCGCCGCGGAGGCGGGCAAGTTCTGGCAGGCGCACGACATGCTTTATGAGCGCCAGAACGCGTTGAAGGAGAGCGATCTGTTCGCCTATGGCGAGGAGATCGGCTTGTCGCCGCAGGTGCTGCACCGCGCCTTTGGCGGGGCGTTCGATTCCAAGATCGAAGTGGACTTCAGCGGGGGCGTGCGCAGCGGCGTGAACGGTACGCCCACGCTTTTCATCAATGGCGTGCGGTACGACGGCCCGCGCGATGCGGACAGCCTGATTGACGCGCTGAACCAGGCGGCACGTACCGCGCCGGTCCATGCGTGAAGGGGGAGGGACCGGCATCGCCCGGTCGCCGCGTTGCCCTGGGACTTAAGTCTGGCGTTTTGCTGCCGTTACATTTCTCGAAGGAACCCCGGCCGGGTGGCAGGCTTGCCTCCGGCTTTCCAGAGGAAGAGACGCCATGACATCCGTTGCCTCCATCGGCCCCGTGACCACGATCGGTCTGGCGCCGCCCGCCACCGGCGTGACCCGTGCGGGCGACAAGGCCGATATCGCGGCCGTGCCTGCATCGACGACGGTCACGCTTGGCCAAGGCACGTCCCCCGCGCTGACCTACACCTCGCAGCCGGCGGCCGCGGGCGTGGTCTGGGAGCGCGACGCGGCGGACAAGGTGTCCTCCGTCATCGCCGACACGATTTCCGCGCGCACGCTAGCCGGGCGTCTGGAAGGCGTGGCTTCTGCGCTGCTGGACCGGTTCCAGACCGACGGCACCAACTATTCGCAGTCTGCCAGGTTGTCGCCGGGCGCCGGCCAGATCGACGCCCTGGGCAACGTGCAGACGGGTTCGGCCGCGCAGGCCGAGGATGCCTACACGCTGCGCATCACCACGGCCAGCGGCGTGAAAGTCCAGGTCAGCCTGACCAACACTGCAGATGGCATTGGGGTGCAGATCGACGTGGCCGAGGGCGAGCTGTCCGAGACCGAGCGCAAGGCCATCGCCGGTCTATCCGAGGCGTTCCAGGACGCGGTGGACGGCCTGGCGTCGGTGCCGCCGCGCATGGCGTGGTCCAGCCTGGCCAAGTTTGATTCCGCAGTGCTGTCGTCGGTATCGCTGCAGGCCACGACCACGACGGATGGTGTCGTCTCGCAATCCATCGATTTTTCCGCGGACAGCAAGCAGCGGTCGCTGACCATCAAGAACGCCGACGGCGTGGTGAAGGTCGACGTCGACGTAAGCAAGGCCGCGCTCTTTGGCAATGCGCAGCAGCGCGCTGCGGCCGTCAGCGATTATCTGCAGCAGTTCGACGCGGCCCGCAGCCGCGGCAAGGGCGACGAGGCCCTGATGGCGGTGTTCAAGGACGCATTCGCCGAACTGCACCAGAGCTACGAAGCCGGCGCCGCCCCGTCCAGCCAGTCGCCGCGCATCGTTGCCGCTGGCTACACGTATCGCAGTCTGCTGTCGGGCGTGGCGGACTTCTCGGCCTCGATCTCGCAGACCATGGACGCGAGCAATCCGTACAAGACCAGCGAAGTCGACCAGTTCACCTATCAGGTCTCGCAGAGCAGCAGCACGAGCGGCCGGCCCTTGTTCGATCTGGGCGTCAAGCAGGAGCAGCGTGCCAATCTGACCGCCAGCTACCATTTGGCACTGACGCCGCAGCAGACGCTTGACCTGTCCAAAGACAAGGACTCGCAGAACTACAAGTTCATCCAGATCAAGGACGAGGTCACCAGCCAGACCGGCATCCAGTACGAGCTGGGCGCGCTGGCCGAAGCCACTTTCACGCATACCCGCAATCTGTCGACGCGGGTGCAGTCGTACGTGAAGGGCGAGCTGATCGAAGACACCTTGACCCCCGTGATTGAAACCCGCACGCGCGACCTGCTGTCGCTGGTGCGTGCCGCGGAGCTGGAGCCTTCGGAGAGCGAGCGCCTGCAGCGCCGGGACCCGGCGGCAGCGGATGCGATGCTGCTGAACAAGCATCTGGCGCTGTCGCGCGCAGTGGCGCGGGAACGGCAGGACTGAACGGGCTGCGGGGTCGGAAGATCGCCCGCAGCCGAGCCGCTTTTTACTTGAACAGCGCGGCGTTCTCTTCCAGCACCGCATCGGCGCATTGCGCGTCCAGGTTGCCGCCCGGTGCGCCGGCCACGCCGATGGCGCCGATCACGCTGTTGCCGGCCTTGACCGGCACGCCGCCGCCCAGCAGCAGAAAGCCCGGAATGTCGGTCAGGTTGGCCGCGCCGGGGTTCTTTTGCGCGTTTTCCATCATGGTCAGGGTGGGGGTCTTGGCAGACACCGCGGTAAACGCCTTGGCGCGGCTGGCTTCGATGGTGTGCGGGCCGGCGTTGTCGGCGCGCGCAAAGGCCTTGAGCAGGCCGGCGCGATCCACGACCGAGGCGCTGACGTTGTAGCCCTTGGCCTGGCAGGCGGCGACGGTGGCGGTCGCGAGCTTCTGCGCGTCGGCCATCGACAGGTTGTTTTCGCTCAGCACGGCAGCGTTGGCGGCGCCGGCGAAAGCCAGCGTGGAGAGCAGGGCGGCAAGCGACAGTTTCTTCATGGTCTGCATCCTTTTCGGGGGTGTTGCGGTAGGAGCAGACAGTGTGGCCAAAAGGCCGCGGGCGCGGTATACGCCCGACTACGCGCGCGCCTCCGTAGCGTTACGGAGGCGGCGCTTCAATCGAGCAGCGTCGCGTACTGGCGGATCAGTTGCGCCAGCGACTCGGCTTCCAGCTTGGCGAAGACGTTGGCGCGATAGGTCTCGACCGTGCGCGGCGACAGATCGAATTCGCGCGCAATCTCCTTGTTGCTCATGCCACGCACGATGCGTTCCAGCACCTCGTGCTCGCGACCCGACAGCCGTGCCAGGCGGTCCGCCGCCGCCTGCGTGACGGCGAGGCGTTCGCGGCTGGCGATGTGCGTGCGCACGGCAGCCTGGACCGCATCGAGGAAGACGTCGTCGTCGACCGGCTTTTGCAGGAACTCCATGGCGCCGCCCTTGAACGCGCGGCGGCACAGGTCTACGTTGGCATGGCCGGTCAGCATGACCACGGGCAGGTCGGACCGTTCGGCCAACTGCGCCAGCACGTCCAGTCCGCTGATGCCGGGCATGCGGATGTCCAGCACCACGCAGCCGATCACCGGCTGCGCCAGCGCGGCAAGAAACGCCATCGGGTCCGCAAAGCCCGCGCTGCGCAGGCCAACGCTGCGCAGCAGCAGCCCAAGTCCGTCGCGGACCGCGTCGTCGTCATCCACCAGATAGACCAGCGGGGAATGATCGTTGGGATTCATGCGGCGGCTCCGGCCTGCGGCAGGCTGACGGTAAAACAGGCGCCAGCGGGGCTGAGGTTGCGCGCGGCGATGCGGCCGTCCATGGAACCGGCCAACGTATCGCACAGCGCCAAGCCCAGGCCCATGCCCTGTTCGCGGGTCGTGAAGAACGGTGCGAAAAGGCGCGGCATGGCGTCCGCGGCAATGCCCGGGCCGGTATCGCTGACGCTGAATTGATAGCTGCCATCGGCTGCGCGGCCTTCCAATGCGATCTGGCGCGTGCCCGAGGCGCCGTCCAGCGCATCCGCCGCGTTCTGCACGAGGTTGTGCAGGATCTGTTCAAGGGCCACGCGATCGCCAAGCGGCCGCGCGCCGGGACTGGCGTTGGTCCAGGTCAGGCGGATGCCTTGTCTTGCAAGCTCCGGCTCGCGCAGAAAGCGCAGCGAGGCCACCAGCGCGTCGGGGTCGATGGCTTCGCGCCGCGTGGGCGAACTGGGCTGCACCAGCGCGCGCATGCGGCTGATGATGTCGGCGGCGCGCTTGGCTTGTTCGGCGCTGGCAAGCAGCGCGTGGCGCACGACCGGGCGCTCGTCCTCGTCATCCAGCAGGCGTGCGGCGGCGCGGGTTTGCGCCAGGATGGCGGTCAGCGGCTGGTTGAGCTCGTGCGCGATGCCGGCGGCCATTTCGCCCAGCGTGCTCAGGCGCGCCATGGCCGCCAGACGCACCTGTTCCTGCTGCCGGCGCGCTTCTGCGCGCGAGCGATGCCAGGCGGCGGCGCCGGCCACCAGCAAGCCGCTGGCCACGGCCCAGGCCAGCCACGCGGTCCACGGCCAGAATCCGGGCGTCAACGTGCGGGTGCTGCGCATCTGAAACGGCTGGCTGGCCGCGCCCAGCGGCTTTTGCAGCGCCAGCGTCCAGCCGGGCAGCGCATCGATGGGTTGCTTGTCCAGCAGCGGTAGCGGGGTGCGATCCACCGTCAGGGTCAGGTTGCCCAGGCCCGGAGGAAAGTCGGCGGCCGGCACGAGCTGCCGCGCGTCGATCAGCAGGCTCCACCCGGAAGGCGATACCAGCCAATAGCGCGCGTCGTCGACGGCAATCGTGACGGGGCGACCCAGTTGCCGCGCGCGCTTCACCGCTTGTTGCAGGCCAGCCGGCGCGGGCAGGCTGCCCGCCCAGACGCCGCCCGGCAGATGGCCAAGCCCCAGCAACTGCGGCATGGCGGGCTGCAGGCTGGGGAAGAGACGTTCGGGAGCGGGGGGATGCGACAACGCGGCCAGCGTGGCCAGGACGGCTTCATGCTGCACTGTCTTCTGGCTCAGCATGCGCTGGGCGATGCTGGTGCTCTGGAAGAAGCGCTCGTACTGGTCCACGTACTCCTGCCGCGCGATCCAGATTGCGCCCAGAAAGAACAGGACCAGCCAGCAGATGAAAGCGCGCGTGCGCGAGAGGGGATTCACGCCGGCAATTATGCCTTGCGGCAAATGCGCACCGGAATCCGTAGGGCTACGGAGGGTCAGGCGGCCAGCTTGTGCGGCCCGGCGGCGCCCGCGGGCTGCGAGTTCGCGGACACCGCCATCTGATACAACGCGGCCACCAGGTCCGATTGCGTCACCAGCCCTTGCAGATGGCGCGATTCGTCCAGCACCGGCACGCAATGCAGGCTGTCCGACATCGGACGGGCCAGCTCGATCACGGGCAAGCCGGGTGTGGCGAATGGCACTTCGCTGCGCATGCAGTCGGCCACCAGCAGGTCGGGCGCGGATTCGGTATCCGTGGGGACCGGGGTCAGACGGCTCTTTCTCGCCAGCACATCGCCCTGAGCGATCATGCCGGCGTAGCGGCCCGCTGAATCCAGCACGGGCAGGGCCTGCACGCGGTGCTTGTCGAAGAGGCGGACCGCGTAGTCCAGCGGATCCTTTTCCATCACGGTCACCACATCGCGCGACATGATGTCGGCGCAACGCACGTCGCCAAAACGGCGGACGCTGGCGCGCAACTCCGCAGCCAGCACGATCTCTTCCAGGTCTTCCTTGCTGATGTCCAGCAGCTCGCCGCGCTGGCTCAGCGCTTCGTCCAGGTCGGTTCGCGAAAAGCCCAATCGTGCACTGGGAATCGGATCGCGCGTGTTGTGGCCGGCAGCCGGTTCCGCATGGCGGCGGGGATAGTTGCGTTTCAGCGCGCCGTTAAAGACCACGGCGATGCACAGCAGGATGACGGAGTTCAGCGCAACGGGCCACAGGGCGAAGGCGTAGCCCAGTTTGGCGACCGCGGGGCCCCCCAGCACGGCGGTCAGCGCGACGGCGCCGCTGGGCGGGTGCAGGCAGCGCAGCGAAAACATGGCGCCAATGGCAAGCGCCACGGCCACGGCCGCGGCGATACCAGGTACAGGAATGAATTGGGCGCAGAAGACGCCAATCAGGGCAGACACCAGGTTCCCGGCCATCAGCGACCAGGGCTGGGCAAGCGGACTGGCAGGTGCTGCAAACAGCAGCACGGCCGACGCGCCCATCGGGGCGATGAACCACGGATTGTCGGCGCCCAGCGCGTGACGTCCCACCCACTCGGTGCAGAGCAGGCCGAGCAGGGCGCCTACCGCGCCGCAAAGTTTTTCGCGTCCGTTGACGCCGACGGGCGCTGGCGCGAACGACCCCAGCCAGCGCTTGAATGCAACACCCAAGACAATCTCTCCTCGCGACGCATTGATATGTCGCGGGGCGACAATTTATCACGCCGCTTATTTCCTGGCGGCATGAGCTTATGTCGCACAGACGCAGTCGAGGGTGAAAAACGGGTGGATCAGTCCTTGCCGGTCTCGGCGCCCATGCGTGTCAGCAGCCGCGTCAACAGCGGGCGCATGGCGTGCAGTTCTTCGAGGTGAGAGGCGGACAGATCTTCGAGCATGCGCTCGGCTTTGGCAGTCAGCACGACCTCGACGCGGCGTCCGTCTTCGGGGTCGGCTTCGCGGCTGACCAGATCCAGCCGCGCCAGACGGCCTACCAGTTCAGCGGCGGTGTGCGGCCGGATCAGCAAGCGGTCGGCGATTTCGCCGACATACAGTCCGCGCCGTCCGGGCGCGGTCTTGCGCGTGCCCTTGATGGCGAGAAGCGCCTGATGCTGCTGCGGCATCAGGTCCAGGCCCGCGGCCGCGCTTTCGCTGAACGCCGCGAATTTTCGCAGCGCATAGCGGAAATCCGCGAGCAGTTCGTAGTCGGCGGGAGACAAGCGAGTGGGTGTCGGGGAGGCGTTCACCCGGCGATTCTAATATATGTCGTGCTACGATCTATATGACTTTTCGCAAACTCCGTGCGAATACTTCCAACCCTTCCTTGACCATGCCCCCCATTTCCTCTTCCGCCAAGCCCGGACTGCGGCTTGGCGACTTCACCACCGACCGTCGCGTCGTCCTCTTGATGGGCCTTGCCATACCGGTCGGACTGGCCAGCGTCGCCGCCGCCTGGCTGCTTCTTCGCCTCATCGCACTGTGCACCAATCTGGCCTATCACGGCCTGTTTTCGTTTGCCGACCTGCCCATCACGACGGGGCGGCTCGGACTCGGTTCCGTGTTCATCCCGGTCATCGGCTGCCTCATCATCGGCCTGATGGCGCGCTATGGTTCGGAGAAGATCCGTGGCCACGGCATCCCCGAAGCCATGGAAGCCATCCTGATCGGCAAGAGCCGCATCCAGCCGAAGGTGGCGGTCCTTAAACCCGTGTCGTCAGCGGTGTCCATCGGCACCGGCGGCCCGTTTGGCGCCGAAGGGCCGATCATCATGACCGGCGGCGCGATCGGCTCACTGCTCGCGCAGACCATTCACCTGGACGACGGCGAACGCAAGACGCTGCTTGTTGCGGGCGCGGCCGCCGGCATGACCGCAATCTTCGGCACGCCGCTCGCCGCCGTGCTGCTGGCGGTCGAGTTGCTGCTGTTCGAATGGAAGCCCCGCAGCTTCCTGCCCGTGGCCGTGGCGGCGCTGGTGGCGGCCGCAACGCGCAGCTTCATCATGGAGCCCGGCCCGATCTTTTCGTATGCCGGCGCGCTGGCCTTCACGCCGTGGCACCTGGTGGCCTGCGCCGCCGTGGGTGTGCTGGCGGGCTTGGGGTCAGGCGTGCTGACCTCGTTGGTGTACGCAGCCGAAGACCTGTTCGAGAAGCTGCCGATCCACTGGATGTGGTGGCCGGCCATCGGCGGGCTGGCGATCGGCATTGGCGGGTTGATCGAGCCCGCCGCGCTTGGTGTGGGCTATGACAACATCCGGCACATGCTCGCGGGCGATCTGGCTTTTCAGGCCGTGCTGGGGCTGCTGGTGGTCAAGGTCGCCATCTGGTCGATCGCGCTGGGCTCGGGCACGTCCGGCGGCGTGCTGGCGCCGCTGCTGATCTTTGGCGGGGCGATCGGTGCGCTGGCGTCGCCCGTGCTGCCGCAGGCAGATCCCGGCTTTTGGGCGCTGGTGGGCATGGCGGCGATGATGGGCGGCACGATGCGCGCGCCGCTGACCGCCACGCTGTTTGCCGTCGAATTGACCGGCAACATGCACGCGCTGCTGCCGGTGCTGGCAGCCTGCGTGTTTGCGTATGGCGTGACGGTGCTGTTGCTCAAGCGGTCGATTCTGACCGAGAAGATCGCGCGTCGCGGCCACCATATCAGCCGCGAATACCGCGTGGATCCGTTCGATCTGCTGCGCGTTGCCGACGTCATGACCACGCCGGTGCAGACGTTGCCCGACACGATGACGGTGGCGCAGGCCGTCGCCCATTTCACGACCGCGCAGCCGGTGCATACGAGTTATCCGGTGCTGGACGGGCAGGGCGTCGTGGTGGGCGAAGTGACGCGTGCCGACACCCTGGCGTGGGCGCTGCAAGGTGCGCCGGACGAACGGACGCTGGCGCAGGCGCTCGATGGGCGCGAGCTGGTGTACGGGCACGCTGATGAACTGGCCAGTCAGATCGCCGACCGGATGGCGTTGTCCGGGGCGGGGCGCGTGCCTATCCTTGATCGCGATAGCGGCCGCCTTCTGGGCATCGTTGGACGAAAGGATCTGTTCCGGTCCCGCGCGCGGCGGTTGCGCGAGGAAAGCCAACGGGCGGCGTTCTTTCGCCGGGCACAGAAGCCAGTCTGACTAAGTCGCCGCAGCGACTTTGCCGCCCGACGCGCGCAGTTCCCACAGCACGTCCAGCACGTGCTGCGTGGCGGCTTCCACTTGCCCGGCACGATGCGCGATGCCCAGTGGACGCCACAACGCGGGCCGCACCGGCCGCATGATGACGCGGGGATCGGGTTGCGGCGCGGTGGCCTCATGCGGCAGTAGCGTCGCGCCATAACCTGCAGCCACCAAACTCTTGATGGCGTCGTTGTAGTTCAACTGAATGCGCGCGCGAGGGTTGAGTCCAGCGGCCGCGAACCATTCTCCGGTCAGGCGCGACAGCCGCGTGCTGGCGTCATTCAGAATCAGCGGCCGTTCGGCCAGCCACGCGGGCGTGAGGCGCGCTGGCGCTTTCCAGGCCGCAGGTAGAAAGGCCATCACCGGGTCGCGGCGCCACGGACGCAGCACCAGACCGTCGATGGGCGGCTGAGGCAACGCGACCAGTCCCACATCCAGCGTGCCTTCGGCCAACCGCAACAAGGTTTCCTGCGACGTCAGCACCGCGACTTGCACGTCGATGCCGGGGTGATCGCGTCCCAATGTTTCCAGCGCCTGCGGCAGCAGGTGGGCGATGGCCCCGGTTGACGCCCCAAGCCGCACGCGGCCCGCCAGCCCTTGCACTTGCCGCTGCACGTCATCCAGCGCCTGGTCTGCCTCCGCGAGCAAGCGGCGCGCACGTTCCAGCAAGGTTTCTCCGATTGACGTCGGCCGGACCTGGCCGCGTTTCCGGGTGAGGAGCGGGGCGCCGACGCGGGATTCGAGGTCCGATACGTGCAGGCTGACCGTGGGCGGCGCCAGATGCAGGGCGCGCGCGGCGTCGGCGAACGAGCCGAGGTCGGCAATGGCGACCAGGGTGCGCAGACGGTCCAGGCTGATTTCGCGCATGAGAGTTTCCGGGGCTGGGTGTCGGCTTCGGTTGCGGATTCAGGGTCAAATCCTATATCGGCTCAGTTCAGAAATCCTGAACCAAACGATCATGATATTCGACTTTTCTTATCTCGCCCGCAGATCGAAGATAAGGTCCATTCCTGAACGAATCAGGCAACGCCGAACCACCCGGACAGCATCATGACCCAACCACTTGTTTTCATCGACGGCGACCAGGGCACGACCGGCCTGCAGATCCACGAACGGCTCAACGGCCGCAGCGATTTGCAACTGCTGACGCTGCCCGAGTCCGACCGCAAGAACCCGCAGCGCCGCGCTGATGCGATCAATTCCAGCGACATCGCAATCCTCTGCCTGCCCGACGATCCCGCGCGCCAGGCGGCCGCGTCCGTCGTCAATCCCAAGGTGCGCATCATCGACGCCAGCTCCGCGCATCGCACGGATGCGGGCTGGGTGTACGGGTTTCCGGAAATGAGCGATGGCCAGGCCGAGCGCATCGCCCACGCGCTGCGGGTCAGCAACCCGGGTTGCTACCCCACCGGCGCCATTGCGCTGCTGCGGCCGTTGGTCCAGGCGGGCCTCGTGCCCGCCGACTATCCGGCGGTCATCAACGCGGTGTCCGGCTACTCGGGCGGCGGCCGGGCCAGCGTGGATGCCTATGAAGGCGCGGATGGCCCGCGCGGTCCCGCGTTTCAGGTCTACGGTCTGGGCTTGGGGCACAAGCACACCCCCGAGATCGAACGGCACGCCGGCCTCACGCAGCGTCCCGTTTTCGTGCCGTCTTATGGCGCTTTCCGCCAGGGCATCGTCCTGACGATTCCGCTGCACCTGCGCCTGCTGCCTGCTGGTGTGGATGCCGAAAAAATCCACGAATGCCTGCAACAGCATTACGCCGGCGCGAAGCACGTGCAGGTCGTGCCGCGCGACGAGGCCGCCGCGCACACGAACCTGAATCCCGAGGCGCTGAACGGCACGAACGATCTTCGCCTGGGCGTCTACGGCAATGCGCAGCACGGCCAGGTGCTGCTGACGGCCGTGTTCGACAACCTCGGCAAAGGCGCCTCGGGTGCGGCGGTGCAGAATCTGGATCTGATGCTGGCGGCGATGCGTTGACGCCGATGGCCGCGGGGCCGAGCCATCGGCCGCCGCCCCGGGCACACATCCCTACTTGTCGAGCCAGGGCGCTTCTTTCCAAAGCTGCTGGAACTGCGCTTCGCCCGCCTTCAGCTCTTTCGCATATTCGGCGGGCGGCAAGTAACGCAGCGGCGCGAACATGTCCCGGGCCTTGGCCTGGAACTCCGGATCGTCCACCGTACGCTTGACCGCCGTGACCAGCTTCGTGCGCACGTCGTCCGGCAACCCCTTGGGCGCGGCCAGCCCGCGCAGCGAAGCCAGTTCAAAATCGAAGCCCTGTTCCTTGAACGTGGGCACGTCCGGCAGCGCGGCCGAGCGCGTGTTGCCCATCTGGCCCAGGAAGCGCAGCGGCGTGCCGCCTTTCTGGTATTGAAGCGCCTCGCCCACGTTGATCGCGCCGATCGTGATCTCGCCGCTTGCCAGCGCACCGCGCACCTCGCCTGCGCCCTTGTACGGGATGTGGCTGAGCTTCGTGCCGGACGCCCGCTCGAACCGGAGCATGGCCAGGTGGTCGTCCGACCCCGTGCCCGTGGTGCCGACGGTAACCTTGCCGGGGTTCTTCTTCGCGTAGGCGGACAATTCCGCAAGGTTCTTGACCGGGTTGTCGTTCAGGACCGTGAAGGCGCCGGGATCATCGATCAGATTGCCCAGCAGGTCAAAACTCTGCCAGGTGAAGGCGGTCTTGCGTTCGATGGGAATCGTCAACAGGTTGGGCGTGTTGATGAAGCCGATGGTGTAGCCGTCCGGCTGCGCGCGCGCCAGTTCCGCGAAGCCGATTGCACCGCCCGCGCCCGGCCGGTTCAGCACGACGATGCGCGCGTCACCGCCCAGGTGCTTCTGCAGGTAGGGCGCCATCATCCGGGCCACCAGATCGGTGCCGCCACCCGGTCCGTATGACACGATCAGGTTGATCGGTCGGTCCGGATAGCCGGCGGCCTGCACGGCGCCGGAGAACATTGCGGCGCCCGCGAGCAGGGTGGCCAGGGTGCGCAGCGTGCGGCGCTTGTTTTGTTGTTGCATGGTTGTCTCCTCAGGGGTTCTGGCGGTCACCGCGCCGGCCTTTGTATCTGGACCCGCGCGTGTGCCGCGTTGTTATGTCAGCGTGGCGATACGTTTGGCGGCCAGCGGCCACACCTCCGGATTCACAAGTTGCGGCGGCCGCTCGCCGCGCAGCATCGCGGCAAGCTGCGTCGCCGATGAGCGGGCGACGCTGCGGCGCGCCTCATGCGTGACGCCCGCGGTGTGGAAGGTGGCGACCACGTTGTCCAGGGCCAGCAGCGGGGCCGAGCGATCGGGCGGCTCCTGTTCCCAGACGTCGAGCCCCGCGCCTCGCAGATGCCCATTACGCAGCGCGTCATGCAATGCGTCCTCGTCGTGGATGCCGCCGCGCGCCGTCGAAACGAACACTGCGCCGCGCTTCATCGCTGCAAAGGCCTTCGCGCCGATCAGTCCTCGCGTGGATGCGTCCAGCGGGCAATGCAGCGACACGATGTCCGATTGCGCCAGCAACTCGTCCAGCCCGACGGGTTCGGCGCCGCGGCTGCGGATGGTCGCGGCGTCCAGCAACGGATCGTGGGCGATGACGCGCAGGCCGAAACCTTGCGCGATGCGGGCAACGCTGGTGCCGATCTTGCCGATGCCTACCAGACCGATGACGCCGCCGTGGATTTCATGGCCCATCAGATCTTCGCGGGTGAAACCTGTGTCCCGGCGCAGGCGGTTGTGCGATTCGACAATTCGCCGTTGCACGGCCAGCAGCAGCGCATACGTGTGTTCGGCTACGGATTCCGCGTTGCCGCCGGCCTGATTCACGACCGCGATGCCGGCCGCGGTGCAGGCCGCCACGTCGATGGTGTCGTAACCCGCGCCGCCCGATGACACGCACACCAGATCCGGGCATTGCGCGATCAACTCGGCGTTGACGAACCACCGGCGCGGTAGCTCATCCTTGGCCGCGGACACATGGTAGGCGTGGGCGGTCTTCAGGCCGGCCAGCGTGCGGGCGTCGTCGCCGGTCGCAGGAAGCACCGACAATGCGATTCCGGGCGTGGCGCCGATGATCTCGTCGAACACCGGATTGAGCCAGAGATCCAGCCTGCAAAGGCGTGCCGGGTGGCGGGGCGTAGCGGTCGTCACAGCACGCCTCGCGACTTGAGGGCCGCGTCGACCCAGCTGCGATCCAGCGTGCCGCGCTCGATGTCCTTCAGGACTTGCGCCTCGGCTTGGGCGATGGCGCGAACGCGTTCTGCGATGGCCGGAGCTTCGTCAGGCCGGATGGCCAGCAATCCGTCGGCGTCACCCACCAGCAGGTCGCCGGGCATCACGACCATGCCATCTACGGTGACGGGCACGTTGATGGCGCCGGGGCCGTCCTTGTAAGGACCCCGATGCGCGACGCCGCGGGCATAGACGGGAAAATCGCCCTCGCCGATGGTTTCGCTGTCGCGGATGGCGCCGTCAATCACAAAGCCGCCCAAGCCGCGCTTGGCTGCCCAACCCACCATGATTTCGCCGATGATGGCGTTGCTCATGTCGCCGCCCGCGTCAACCACGATGACATCGCCGGGCTGCGCGGTATCAATGGCCTTGTGCACCATCAGGTTGTCGCCAGGCCGGGTGCGCACCGTGAAGGCGCGGCCCAGGATCCGGCGCGTCCGGTGCATGGGCCGCAAGGACGACGTGCCCGTGCTGCGGCTCATCGCATCGCTGATGTTTGCCACCGCCAGGTCTTGGTAAGCCGCGAGCGTCTCGCGGCTGGGACCGGGCGGGCAGTCGTGCAGGGTGAATCCAAAATCCGGCATGTCGCCTCGTCTCCAGAGTGGTTGTTTGTGGCGACTCTACGCCCGCATATTCCGGAGATAAAGCGAATAATTTGACTGCGGAAACAACGCTTTTTAGAAACGGTGGCAACCGGGGTCAGCGTGCTTCGCGGTCAGATCATGCCGGTGGGCGCGTGGAAATCCAGGCACGCCTCGGCATGCGCGCGCAGGGTTTCAAGCATCGGCCGGGTATCGTCACGGCGCCATTGGAAGGTGTAGGTGAGGGGGCGCAACGGCGGAAATGCAGGCAGGGGTCGCAAGTGGCCCCTTTCGATCAGGATGCCGGCCCACGCTGATGGCAGGAAGCCCACGCCCAGGCCTTGCTGCAACATGGCGGCAATGCCGCCCCAGCCGTTGCAACACTGGTTGCGGCCGGGCGACACGCGCTGCTCGGTGAGCCAGTCATCGAGAATGCGGATGGCGCCCGAGCTTTGCGGGAGCGTGATAAGCGTCAGGCCTGGCAGGTCGGCCGGGGTGACCGCGGCGGGATTCGTCACGGCGCCTGGCGCAGCGACCCATTCGAATTGCGCGCTGCCGATAACGCGGGACGCGATCGCGGGGCGGGACGAAGGGCCGGCGATCACGGCGAAGTCCAGTTCGCCTTCCTCCAGACCGCGCTCGACCAATTCGCCGACGCCCACGAATGGCTCGACGAGCAGGTTGGGGTGGGCCTGCTGGATGACTTCGATCAGCTTGGCCATCCAGGTCAGCGACGTCAGTTCGCCCGCGCCAAACCGGCAGCGGCCCGAGTAGCTGAGGTTGTTGCTGGCCTGCTGCATGAACTGGTCGGCGTTGCGCAGCAGATCCTTGGCGTGCGGGACCAATTGTTCGCCCAGCGCTGTCAACGTCGCGCTGCGCGCGCTGCGGCTGAAGAGCTCAGCGCCGATCGATGATTCCAGTTCACCAATGCGCTTGGACAATGACGAAACCGAAATATTGAGACGATTCGCGGCGATCGCAAAATTCTTGCACGTGGCGGCCCAGTAGAAGGCCTCAAGTTGCTTTAGCGTCATGGGGGGCAGTAGGCTGGACGGCATCGAGAGTGAACAAAAGTGTATGAAAGGCGCTCGATAAAGTCACTTTATTCAAACGGCACGCGCGCCTATAGTCCCCGGCGATATCGAAAAAACAATAGACGGCCACTCCCCGCAGTGGCCGCCGGAGGAGCCAGACATGTCCGATCCCCTGCGCCGCATGCTCAGCCTGCACGACTTCGAACCCGCAGCCAAAGCGCTTCTGCCCGCACCCATCTACGCTTATGTGTCGGGCGCTGTCGAAGACGGCCAATCGGAACGCGCCAATCGCGACGCGTTTGCGGAATTTGCTTTCCGGCCGAAGGTGCTGGTGGACGTGTCCGCGCGCAGCACGCGGTGCACGGTGCTCGGCCGCGACTATGCGGCGCCCGTGGGCGTTGCCCCGATGGGCATCTCCGCGATCTCCAGCTATCGCGGCGATGTTGTCCTGGCGCGCGCGGCAGCCGAGGCCGGCGTGCCCTGCATCATGAGCGGCTCGTCGCTCATCCGCCTGGAGACCGTGATGGAAGCGGCGCCGGACACCTGGTTTCAGGCATACCTTCCCGGCGACGAAGCGCAGATCGCCGCGCTGATCGACCGCGTGGCTGCCGCCGGCGTCAACACGCTGGTGCTGACGGTAGACACGCCCGTCGCCGCCAACCGCGAGAACAATGTGCGGGCCGGCTTCTCCACGCCGCTACGGCCCAGTCTTGGCCTCGCCTGGCAGGGCGTGACGCATCCGCGATGGCTGTTCGGCACGTTCCTGCGAACGCTTGCGCGCCACGGCATGCCGCACTTCGAGAACAACTACGCCACACGCGGCGCGCCCATCATGTCGTCCAGCGTCCTGCGGGACTTCTCCG
The DNA here is from genome assembly GCF_022346505.1 of Achromobacter sp. ACRQX. NCBI lineage: Bacteria > Pseudomonadati > Pseudomonadota > Betaproteobacteria > Burkholderiales > Alcaligenaceae > Achromobacter > Achromobacter sp. ACRQX. The sequence goes on along the minus strand of NZ_JAKRML010000010.1, from coordinate 167,317 downwards.
ACCGAGGCCACCTGAACTGGCAGCATGTATCGGCCATCCGCCGTCGCTGGAAAGGGCACATGGTGCTGAAGGGAATTCTTCATCCGGACGACGCGCGCGCCGCCCGCGCGATGGGCATGGACGCGATCATCGTCTCCAACCACGGCGGGCGCCAACTGGACGGTAGTGTGTCGCCCCTGCACGCCTTGCCCGCCATCCTGGATGCCGCAGGTCCCATGGAAGTGATGCTGGACAGCGGCGTGCGTCGAGGCACGGACGTGTTGAAGGCGATGGCCCTGGGCGCGCGCTGCGTGTTCGTCGGCCGTCCGTTCAACTATGCCGCGACGGTGGCTGGCCAACGCGGCGTGGCGCACGCGATAGCACTTATCACCGAAGAAGTGCGGCGCAATATGGGGCTGTTGGGGGTGGTTGATTTGAAGGAGTTGGGCGTGGAGTTTCTGCAGCGCGCGGGGGATGGTGTGTCGCGCGGGCGCTGATATGTTGCGCGGGTGCTGATGTGTTGCGCGGGCGATGATGTGTCGCGTGGGCGCTGATATGTCCACAGGCGTTGATATGTGCGCGAGATCGCCAACAGGTAAATCGCTTGGCGTTGCCTGTTCCGAAATGGGTTTGGCGTACCGCAGCGCGTCCAGCCGATTCGGACACTTGGTCATATAGGATCGGGTGGAAGGTGACGCGGGGGGCATTGGGCGGCGATCCTGCTGCGGATAGTGCATTTGACCTAGAATGCCCGCATCACTCTCATGTGCGGCGCCGCCGCCGATGCCGTTTTGCTGCCTCCTACGAAAACAGTTCCACCGGATCCTCGCCTTGCGAGGATATGCACGACCGTCGCGCTAGGGCTATCGCTATTCATGACGCTGCCGATAGTGGCCTACGCGCAGGCAAGGCCAGCAACGGTCACTGATTCCTCCCCGAACAGCTTGGCGCCGCTAGGCGGCGACTTTGAATTGGTAGGCGAGCCGGCTTCGACCCTCCACCAGCTCACATTCCGCGGCAAGCCATACCGGCCTCTGAACGCGTACAAGTTCGCGCACGTCGGGGCGCTGGGTCCAACCCAAGGCGGCCAGCCGATCCTCCTGGCGGTCTCGAACGATTTCATGGGCGTGGGCACCATCCTGATCGCGGTGCAGAACGACACGCCGCTCGCGCGAGTGCTGAGTCCCTCCGTCGATGTGCGCGACCCGGACATGGGTCTGGCGCAGCCCGGTCGTCAGGACCTGTTGCTGTTCACCGCCGGTTCGCGGGCGCTCGTGACGTCGACGGGAAAGGTGCTGTGGTTTGAACATCTGCAACCCAAGGAGCGCCTGCAGTCGACCCCGCTACTGGTGTCGGTGTCGCCAGACAATCGCCACGGCGCCGTGCTGCTCGACAACGAGATCCGCCTGAGCGTCGCGGACGAAGGTCCGTACGCCAGCGTCCCATTCACCAAGGCAATGCAGCGCGATGCTTTCAAAACGGCGTGGGACCAAAGCGCCGCACGTGCGCGCAGGGCGCTCGACGAAGGTAAGCATATCGACCAGCGGCGGCTCTACGACAACCTGAAGGCGGAATGGATCAACCGGAATTTTCGATGGCAAGAAGGGAAGGGCGGCTGGCAATTTGTTGGGCAGGGGTTGCATCCCGTCGCGCTGCCCGTTCAACCGCGCAAGGACCAATGAGATGACGCCGATTTCCGCGGTAAGTGGGTTGCGGTGGCTGGTGCTCGTGTGCACGGCGGCACTTGCCGGCTGCGCAAGCAACGCCGACGTGTATGAAAAACATGTCCGCACCGAAGACGCCAATCCGGCGGAGGTCGTGATGACGCTGGACGTGGCGTTCGCACGGGCGCCGGACTACGAGCCTCGTACGCTGGAGTACGGGTCGACGGTAAAGCGAGTGGAATATTCAGGCTATCCCAGTATCGAGGTTCCGTTCTATCAGAAGGGCGTGGGTTTCGACCTGGGCGTGGTAGGGGATCCGCGGACGTTGCTGGCCTTGCCGTATCCATCGCCTACGACGCGGACCACGTCCGCGCAATTGAAGATTTTTGGTGAGCGCCTGGATGCTGCGCATTACCGGTTCGTGGTTTTGCCTAGGGCAGGGTGGAGCAGTATGAACAGCTTCCAGGTGTCGTTCGCGGTCAACGGGCGGCGCGAGGGGATGACGTTTTCTTATAGCGCGAAGAAGGTTTGCGAGAGCCGGTTTGATGTGACTACGCCGACTTATGGGTTTGGTATGTCGGTTGCGGCTACGTTTCCAGGGGGAAAGGCGGGATGCTTGAAGGCATGTGACGCACGACCTGGGTTTCCGGGGCAGTGCGCCTTTTTTTCCGGTATTGAGTAAGGCTTGAACAGGCAGACTAGCCTGTTCGCTTTCCATACACCCGTCGTCTAAAACGGGCCGTGCTTGCCGCAAGCTTATTACTCACCTGACTTGCACGTCGCTCGCGATTCTCTTGGCCGTCAGGATCACGGTCAAGAACTCCCCACGCTTATCGGCCGGAACGCGGTCCATTTTGTCACGCCCAAAGTCGGTGTGTTTCCCCTGCTCGAAACGGGGGTAATACCCCTTCCAAAAATAGCGTGCCTGTGTTCCGCCGGCGAACACCTTTTGAGCCGGCAATCCTGCCACGAAGCGCGTGTCAGCAGCATCCTGCCGCGCGCGCAATGCGACACGTGCTTCGGCCAATTTCCAATGACATACCCCCCTTCCGTAATAGTCTTCGTCAAGCAGCATGTCGGCATACACGATGCCCACGTATTCGGTAGGCGATATGCGGACCATGCGGAATGGTTCGTGGCTGGATATCGTCGGCACGTGACCAGATACGGCGTCCGATGCAGCGCAGCGGGGCGCGTTGCTGGCGTCGAACTGTGCGGTACCTTCTACCACGCTAAATGCCGATTTGCCGTCGGCTGCACTCGCGAGGTCCGATGCATTGTCAAGGATCAGTCGGACTTCATAAGCGTCGGCTGGAGCGGGGTTCAGCTTGCGCAGCGCTGGCTTGGGCGCCGTTGAGTTGGCGCCGACCTCGGCCTGAGTATCGGCGTAGCTCGTCTCGCAATGCGCAGCCGCAAGCAGCGTCAAGGCGGGTAATGCGAGGAGCAAGGCCGGCGCCGAGAGAATTCGAAAAGCGTGCGGCAAGGCGACGTTTCCTTTCTAGTTATCGATATTGAAGGCCTATTCAACGACGAGTGAACGAATCATCCGCGATCGCTGCGCCGAAGGCGGGATTATCGCATCGCTGATATGAAGGCGTAGCTGTCTTTAGCTCGTACGGCAATCCTCCTTGCCGAAGTCTGGCGCTCTTGGGGATATTGATGCGTGAATGAGCCTGCAGGGCTGCCAATCGCCCACTCGAAATCGGGTACGCTCCGATGCTGGAAAATTCGGGACAACACGATATGTGGCGCAAGTTAGGCAAGATGTCTCTGCTGGTGGGTTGGGCGCTTTGGTTGGCTGCCATGGCGTGGTTCGCGGTGGGCATGCTGCGGTATGTACCATCCGCGGATGCGACGCTGACGCCGATCACCCTTACGCCAGGGCAAACGGCGCACGCCGAGGTATACCGCATTCGCGAGGCGCCATTATGGATGGAGGCGCGTTTCGGCGGACCGATGGGCAGACAGCGGCCCGAATTGGGAGAATCTAAGACGCGTGTGGGCGCGCCTGATGCGGCGCCGGGCTTCGCAGACCCTGGAGAGCCGGTGCGGATTCGTGTACGAGATGGTAGGGGACTAGACGTAGTAATGGTCGCGGCTGCGCGCAGCAGCGCCAGCTCGACGCATTTCTATCGCAAGCTGTGGCCTGAAAGTCATATAGATGGTGTGCTGCCCGAGACCGTGCCGTCCTTTCCAAAGCTGGCGAAGGGGACTTCGTCGCTTACCTTCACGGTGGAAGAAATCGGGCCGACGCTTTCTGGCGAGCAGATCGAACTGGAAGTCAGCACCCCCATCGGCCTCAAGCGTACCGCGCCCGGCTGGGACGACGTCTCCACCTTCATTTTTTGGCCCTTCATCGCCGCGATCCTGGGCGTTTGGGCACTAGTGTGGGCAGGGCTAACCTGGTGGTATCGTCGCCGGCTCCGCCGGTAGCGCATTGTGCATTGGACCCATAGGTCCTCCATATCGACCGCCGTTGAAGTCCAATCATCCCACGGTACAACTGGTGCGTCTTGGATGCGGCGGCAGTCATTCCCGTAACGTCGTGGGCTGTGACAGCGCGGAGTTGATTTGCAGCCTCGGGCGGATGGGGGTCGCAGCCTACTCTGTAAGCCTCCGATGCGTTAATAATGTGCCTCACTCCATGCTGCAGTTTCCGCAGTGTTGGTACTTGTGCTTGGTATATGAATGACCGCTCCCGGCTCGTTGCAGACCTTGTTGGCCGTCCGCTTTCGACCCATTGCAGCCCTGCAATCCGCGTAAGCCTGAGCCTACAGCGTGGTGAAATCGGTCATTCTTAGTCAGCTGCTTCTGACACGCTCCCGAAATGGGCTAGCGCCAAATAAAAAGGCAATCAGTCGGCACGCGGGTCTGCCCCAGTACACTACCTGTCAATTAACTCCAACTTCGCCGCGCGGTATTGGTCATTCCACCAACGCACTAGTTCAATATGCTGCGGGTGAGAAAGCCAGGTCACATTGTCGTCGGCTTGCGGATCTCCCCCGAAAACTAGCGGCTTTATGAACCACCGTACCTTCCCGCCAAGGCCGGGGTCCGACTCAAGTTCCTGAATGGCAGGCGGTTCGAATCGGGAGAGATACTCGGCATCAAGCGGGACAGTAGGAATCGTAAATGTGGTCCCCGACAAGTCTCTGACAATGAAATCCTGCCATCCGCGCAACCCTACAAGCGAAAAGCCGGGCAAAGTCGAATCAAGCTCGCAAGTTTTTGCGAAAGCCTGCGCTTGGTCGAGGGAAAAAAAGACTAGGTAGTCGTCGCCGTACCAACCCTCCTGCATGCATTTCCTCACATCTAAACTAAGTACACCCGGCTACACCCGGGCTTTTCCCGCAATAGTCTGGGGTGCTGCTGCGGCGGCGGAGTTGTCGCGGCGCCGGCTCTATTAAAATTTTGTACTAGCCCATCCGCCAAATAGGCGAGGTAATCGTCGACGCTAAAGGCTTTTCCATGGTTCGATTAACTAGCCGCTGATGGGGATCTTCGTTTCGGGCACTTGGCCGCTGACCATACCGTGTGCCGCATGGCACCCATAGAGGTCACTCAAGAAGCTGCCCATTAATTAATCTTGTATGCAATCGGAAGTGGCTAATTGTCGACGATCTGGATGGCTATGTCGAACGGCTGAAACTGGCCGGACAGCGACCATCCAGCTAGATGCGCCGTCCGATTGTAAGCAAACCTCACGTTTCTGCCTGCTCTGCCATTTCCAGCGCATCGTCGACTTCGATGCCAAGGTATCGCACCGTGCTTTCCAACTTGATATGTCCGAGAAGGAGTTGAACTGCCCGAAGGTTCTTCGTACGCCGGTAGATCAGCGTCGCCTTGGTTCGGCGCATGGTGTGCGTGCCATACGTCGCAGGGTCTAAACCGATCGACACGATCCAACCCGCGACGATGCGTGCGTACTGCCGCGTAGAAAGGTGCGGCGACTTTGTCACCCTGCTTGGGAACAGGTAGGCGTCTGAAGCGAGACGCGCCAGATCGATCCAAGCAGCCACCGACTGCCGCGTCAGTTCAGTAATCTCGAATTGCACGGGTCGATGCGTCTTGCGCTGCATGACGATAGCGCGTGGGTAGATGCTCCTCCCTTGTTAAATGTCGCAAACGCGCAAGCTGACTAAATCGCAGCCACGTAGTTTGCTGTCGATGGCTAGGTTGAAAAGCGCCAGATCCCGCACTTTTTCAGCTAGCTGTAGCCGTATGCGGATCGCCCAGATTTCTTTCAGCTTCAACGGAGCCTTTTGGCCAACAAGCTTCCCCTTGTTCCAAGGAAAGAACGGTTTTGCTTCATTGATATCCGGTTTCATGGGGTTCTCCTTCAATGAATGGAATCCCATTTTCACTGACAAAAAGAATGCTTACGACCCTAAGCGGTCCTTTTACTTAATATTGACTTAGTCGTCCCGGTCTACCAAACCAAACTCGAATGTGCCAGGCACTTGCCGAACGCGTCGGACTTGTACATGCGCGTAGTCTGGATGACGCAAGATGTTGGTTAGCGTTTCACGGTCTGATTCACGTGTCCTAGTACCTAATACCACTTCACGTAAAGCTCTCGGAGAGAACGCATGGTGACCGGGCAGCGAAGTGATCATTCGGTACTCTTCCTCGTACTTCCATTTCTCCGACTTTACCAACAAGTTTGCTCGCATAAGGCGGGACAACTGGGATGTGTAGAACTGATCACCCTGCTCATCAGGGTACTTGTGCTGCTCCCATGGGCGGACGAACGCACCAATCTCTTCCGTCATCTTCAAAAAAAGGTCTACGTAAGGAGGCCTGGCAGCGTATTCAACGTCGCCTTTGATGAAAACATCTAATTCAAGAAGCTCTGGATCGAATCCCAGGCACAGGCCACAATGCCCTTCAGCGTAGTGCGACCACAGAAGCGCGTCAGTTGGGGTTCGTGAAAGAGACAGGATGCCCAGCGATTGAATGAAATGCTGGAGTGCCTTGCTTAAGCCTATCTGCTCACCCGATGCGGGATCCTTGAAGCGGTGGCCCTGATCCAACAAGAAGATTAAGAAAGATTTACGACGGTCAGGGTGATCGTCTGATTCGTGCACCAGTTCTTTTGCCCGCTCGTACTCCGCATGAATGTCTATGGACGAATCTAAAGGATCGTTTAGCTGCGCCGGGGTTGCAAAGAAAAGCTTTCGATTGAGTAGAAGTTCCCATGTACGTTGCGCACAGCTTCGGTATTTGTAGACGAGCATGTTTGTCGGGATGCTGCTAATTTAAGGTAACTGATGGTCGAGTATTTAATCATCACACCAAATGTCTGCTTCTGGCCGTTGGCGGTCATTGCTAATACCGCGCCTGAGTTCCATCATGATGTAGCCGGGGGCATTCGGGACGCCTGCAAGTCGCGGAACGTCATGAGACGCAGAGTCATACGCCGCTGGTCGTGCCACCTCTAACTAAGGCCAATCCGTCGCCATTTAGACGGTCCAAGGCCAGCGATACGGTCCGGCCGTCCTCGAGGCTCGCCACCGCCATTCCTGCCCCCGCCAGCAAATCCCCCCAACAACGCTAAAATACCGCCTCGCGGCATACCGCCCGCTTTCCCGGCTTTCTTCAATCCTGCGCTTCGCGCCCTCACAACGATGAAAAAACTGACTGCTGTACTTCTTGTGTCCGCCACCGCTCTGCTCACGGCCTGCGGTCCCAGCGACAACGCGCCCGCCGCTGGCGCCCAAGCGCCGGCGACGCCCAAGAAGGTCGTCGTTGGCCTGGACGACAACTTCCCGCCCATGGGATTCCGCGACGCCAGCAACCAGATCGTCGGTTTTGACATCGACATGGCCAAGGAAGCCAGCAAGCGTCTGGGCATTGAAGTGGAATTCAAGCCGATCGACTGGAGCGCCAAGGAAGCCGAGCTGAATGGCAAGCGCGTCGACGTGCTGTGGAACGGTCTGACCATTACCGAAGAGCGCAAGAAGAACATCAGCTTCACCGCGCCGTACATGGCCAACCACCAGATCATCATCGTGGGCAACACGTCGCCGGTGAAGGTCAAGAATGATCTGGCTGGCAAGGTCATCGGCGCGCAGGACGGCAGCAGTGCCACCGACGCCATCGCCAAGGACCCGGTTGCCGCGCAGATCAAGGAAGTGAAGAAGTTCGGCGACAACGTGACCGCGTTGATGGACCTGGCTGCTGGCCGCCTGGACGCCATCGTGGTGGACGAAGTGGTTGGCCGTTACCTGATCAGCAAGCGTGCGGGCGAGTACCGTGTGCTTGAAGAGAACTTCGGTACGGAAGATTACGGCGTTGGCGTGCGTAAGGACGACACCGAGTTGCTGGCCAAGCTGGACAAGACGCTGGATTCGATGAAGCAGGACGGCACCGCCGGCCGCATCGCCACCCAGTGGTTCGGCGCCAACATCATCAAGTAAGCGCTAGGGCGCCCGCGGCCTAACCGGCCGGGGCGTCTTTGACGTTGCAGTTCGCAGCCCGCCGCAGCGCCGCAAGGCCAGGCGGGCTTGCCCATGATTCTCTCTTGCCCTCGCGGCGCGAACCCACTGCATGGACTACGTACTCTCCCTTCTGGGGCCCTTGGCGGAAGGCGCGAAAGTGACCTTGACGCTGTTTTTCATCACGCTGGCGCTGGCCGTGCCGCTGGGGCTGGTGCTGGCCCTGGCGCGTATCTCGAAGTGGCCGCTGCTGAGCCGCGCGGTCAATGGCTATATCTGGCTGATGCGCGGCACGCCGTTGATGCTCCAGATGCTGTTCATCTACTTCGCGCTGCCGTTCGTGCCGGTGATCGGCATCCGGCTGCCGGATTTTCCGGCGGCGGTGGTGGCGTTTGCGCTGAACTACGCGGCATATTTTGCCGAGATCTTCCGCGCTGGTATCCAGTCGGTGGATCGGGGGCAGTACGAGGGCAGCAAGGTGCTGGGCATGACGTACCTGCAGACCCTGCGCCGCATCGTGCTGCCGCAGATGGTGCAGCGCGTGCTGCCGCCCATGAGCAACGAGACCATTACGCTGGTCAAGGACACTTCGCTGATTTACGTGCTGGCGCTGAACGACATTCTGCGCACCGCGCGGGGCATAGTGCAGCGCGATTTCACGACCACGCCGTTCCTCGTCGCCGCTGCCTTCTATCTGTTGATGACGCTGCTCCTGACGTGGTTCTTCCAGCACATGGAAAAGCGCTATGCAAAATATGACCAATAATTCCCCGGCCGGGCTTAGCCAGCGTCCGGTCATGATCGAAGCCCGCAATATCGTCAAATCGTTCGGTTCCAATCGCGTACTCGACAACGTGTCGCTGAACCTGGAGCAGGGCGAGGTCGTGGCGGTGATCGGCCCGTCGGGGTCGGGTAAGAGCACGTTTTTGCGCTGCTTGAATCATCTTGAGACCATCGACGAAGGCAGCATCCAGATCGAAGGCGAGACAATGGCTGCCTCCGTACCGGGCGGCCGCAGCCAGTACGCCAGCGACGGCGACGTGCGCCGCATCTGCCGCAAGATGGGCATGGTGTTTCAGTCGTTCAATCTGTTCCCGCACATGACGGTGCTGCAGAACATCATCGAAGCGCCCATTACCGTGAAGGGTATGTCGCGCGCGGAGATCGTGCCGAAGGCCGAAGAGCTGCTCCGCAAGGTGGGTCTGTCGAACAAGCGCGACAACTATCCGACGCGCCTGTCCGGCGGTCAGAAGCAGCGCGTGGCGATTGCGCGGGCGCTGGCGATGGAGCCGGACATCATGTTGTTCGACGAGCCGACGTCGGCGCTGGACCCGGAGCTGACCGGCGAAGTGCTGCGCACCATGAAGCAGCTGGCTGACGAGCGCATGACGATGCTGGTCGTGACGCATGAAATGGGGTTTGCCCGTGAAGTGGCGCACCGGGTCATTTTCATGGACGACGGCCGCATCGTCGAGGAAGCGCCGTCCGCCGAGTTCTTTGCCGCGCCTCAGCATGCGCGCAGCCGTGAGTTCCTGGCGCATATGCTCTGATCCGAGCCGCCGCCGCATACCGTGAAGCCCGCCTTGCCGCGGGCTTTTCTATATGATGCCTACCCATGCAATCCGCGCCGATTCCCTCGCAAGTTGTTTCTGACGCGCCGCCGTTGCTCACGCTTCGAGGCCTGTACAGCGAGCGCCTGGCGCCAGTTAGCCTGGATCTGGCGGCGGGCGAGTGCGCGGCTGTGGTCGGCGCGTCGGGATCGGGCAAGTCGCTGCTGTTGCGGCAGATTGCGGATCTGGACCCCGGGCATGGTGAAGCGGAACTGGACGGGCGTCGCCGGTCGGCCATGCGGGGTTTCGAGTGGCGGCGTCTGGTGGTTTATTGCCAGGCCGAGGCCGGATGGTGGGATGACCATGTGTCCGCGCACTACGCTGACCGCGCTGGTGCTATCGCCATCATGGGGCGTCTGGGCTTGGCTGAGACCAAGTTGGACGCGTTGGTCCATGAGCTGTCCACGGGCGAGCGCCAGCGGATGGGCTTGGTGCGCGCGCTGATGCAGAGTCCACGCGTGCTGCTGCTGGATGAGCCGACCGCCGCGCTGGATCAGGAGGCGACAGCGTTAGTCGAGGCGGAACTGTCACGCGTCCTGGCTGCCGGCGCTGCCATTCTGCTGGTGACGCATAGCCCGGAACAGGCGGAGCGCCTGGCGCGCCGGCGTTGGCGGATGACGCAAGGCCACATGGAGCCGCTATGGACGTGATCAAGCTGCAGGCGCTGGATCTGGTGATCGCGTCGCTGCTGGCGCTGCTGAGCGCTGGTATTTCCTTCGCACTGCGGTTGAACCTGCAACGGCAGGTGCTCTGGGCGGCGGTGCGCACGGTAGTGCAATTGCTGTTGGTGGGTCAGATCCTGCGCATTGTGTTCGCCCATGCCGCGCCGTGGCTAACGGCGCTGGTGGTGGCGGTGATGATGGCGCTGGCCGCGCGCGAGGTCGCGGCCCGACCCAAGGCGCGTTTGACCGGGCATGGCAATGGTTGGGCCGGGACGTTGGCGGTGGTCAGCACCACGCTGGTAACTGCGTTGTTCATTCTGAACACGGCCCTGCGCCCGGACCCTTGGTTTGATCCGCGGTACACGATTGCACTGGTTGGCATCGTGCTGGGCAGCGTCTTGAATGCGGCCAGTCTGGCATTGGACGGAATGCTGTCGGGCGTGCGCCGCGAAAGGCTGGGCATCGAAGCGCGCCTGGCGCTGGGCGCGACCGTGCATCAGGCGTTTTCGGCCTTGCTGCGCGAATCGGTTCGGCGTGGCATCGTGCCCAGCATCAACCAGATGTCGGCGGCCGGGATCATCACCTTGCCGGGCATCATGACCGGGCAGATCATTGCGGGCATGGATCCGGTGGACGCAGCCAAGTATCAGATCTTGTTGATGTTTCTGCTGTGCGGCGCGAGCGGCATGGCGGCGATGGGAGCGGCTTATGGTGCGATGCGCCGATTGACGGATGAGCGGGGGAGATTGCGGTTGGACAGGCTGATGCCGGGAGTTGCTGCGAAGCGATAGCAGGGCGTCAGAGAATGGCTTGCAGGCCTTTGTCCGCCAGGATGTTCAGCAGTTTAAGGGCCGGCCCTGTCGGGCGGGTGTCGCCTTGCTCCCACTTTCGGACGGTCGAAGCGCTGGTATGCAGATGCAGGGCGAATACGGGCTGGCTGAACCGTAAATCTTCGCGAAGCCGCTTGATGTCGCCAGGACTAAAACTTCGGACAGGTGCGGGGCAGATGGCGTCAAAGTCTCGCATTGTGACTTTGTCTATCGACCCGGCCCGGTAAAGCGCGGCGAGATCGTCGCGCAAAGATTCAATGAGTTTGGTCACAGTTCACCTCAAGTAACACGCCTGCCTGTAGTGCGCTCAAAAGGGCGGATTCCGTCAAGCCAAGAAAGACCTTGCCGGCGAATTGCAGGGCCTTGTACCCGTAACGGGCATGTTTATGCCGTGTATTTTTTACGCGGGCATTCGCTAAAACATACGTTTGGAAGAGGCGAAAGAGGCTGTCCAGTGGGCCGTAAGTCAGTCGGATTTTGGATAACGGCAGAATGGTGGTGCTAGGTGTCAGACACCCATCCGAGGACGCAGGCATCCAGAGAGCGCCCCATAAAAAAACCGGCAGCCCCAACGGGACTGCCGGTTTTTCACATGCCCGCCAGCCAGCAAACACTGGCCAGCAAGGGCAGGGGGCTTAGCCGATCGAGGCCAGCACCTTGTTCAGCGTGGCGCTCGGGCGCATGGCCTGGCTGGCCTTGGCTTCGTTCGGCTGGTAGTAGCCGCCGATGTCCACGGGCTTGCCTTGGGCTGCCTTGAGTTCGTCCAGGATCTTATTCTCGCCTTCGGAGAACGCAATCGCGGCGGGGGCGAACTGGGCGGCCAGGGCGCGGTCTTCGGTCTGGGCGGCCAGGGCTTGGGCCCAGTACATCGCCAGGTAGAAGTGGCTGCCGCGGTTGTCCAGGCCGCCGACCTTGCGCTCTGGCGACTTGTTTTCGTCCAGGAACTTGGCCGTGGCCTGATCCAGCGTCTTGGCCAGGATCTGGGCGGTCGGGTTCTTGTACGTACGGCCCAGGTGGTCGAGGGACTCGGCCAGCGCCATGAATTCGCCCAGCGAATCCCAGCGCAGGAAGCCTTCTTCCAGGAACTGTTGCACGTGCTTGGGGGCCGAACCGCCCGCGCCCGTTTCAAACAGGCCGCCGCCGGCGACCAGCGGCACGATCGACAGCATCTTGGCGCTGGTGCCCAGTTCCATGATGGGGAACAGGTCGGTCAGGTAGTCGCGCAGCACGTTGCCGGTGACCGAGATGGTGTCCAGGCCTTCGCGGATGCGCTTGACCGAGAACTTGGTCGCTTCGACGGGGTCGAGGATGCGCAGGTCCAGGCCGCTGGTGTCGTGGTCCTTGAGGTACTGCTTGACCTTGGCGATGACCTGGGCGTCGTGGGCGCGCTTTTCGTCCAGCCAGAAGACGGCGGGCGTCTTGGTGGCGCGGGCGCGGGTGACGGCCAGCTTGACCCAGTCCTGGATCGCGGCGTCCTTGGTCTGGCACATGCGCCAGAGGTCGCCGGCTTCGACGGCCTGTTCCAGCAGCACGGCGCCAGCGGCGTCGGTGACACGCACGGTGCCGGCAGCCGGGATGACGAAGGTCTTGTTGTGCGAACCGTATTCTTCAGCAGCCTGGGCCATCAGGCCGACGTTGGGCACGCTGCCCATCGTGACCGGATTGAAGGCGCCGTTGCGCTTGCAGTCGTCGATGACGGCCTGGTAGACGCCGGCGTAGCTGCGGTCGGGGATGACGGCCTTGGTGTCCTGCAGCTTGCCTTCGGCGTTCCACATCTTGCCGGAGTCGCGGATCATGGCGGGCATGGATGCGTCGACGATGACGTCGCTGGGCACGTGCAGGTTGGTGATGCCCTTGTCGGAATTCACCATGGCCAGTTGCGGCAGCGTCTTGTAGGCGGCGTCGATGTCGGCGGTGATCGCGGCCTGCTGGTCAGCGGGCAGCGACTGGATCTTGGCGTACAGGTCGCCAATGCCGTTGTTGGGGTCGAAACCGGCCTGCTTGAGGGCATCGGCGTGCTTGGCCAGGACGTCCTTGTAGAACACGGAGACCACGTGGCCGAAGATGACGGGGTCGGAGACCTTCATCATGGTGGCCTTCAGGTGGACCGAGAACAGCACGCCGTTGGCGCGCGCGTCGTCGATCTGGGCCTGCAGGAAGGACTTGAGCTTGGCGGTCGACAGCACGGCGGCGTCGATGATCTCGCCGGCCTTGACCGGGGTCTTTTCCTTCAGGACGGTCTTGGTGCCGTCAGCGGCGGTCAGTTCGATCTTGACGTCGCCGGCATCGGCGATGAGAGCCGACTTTTCGGTGCCGTAGAAGTCGCCTTCGCTCATGTGGGCGACGTGCGACTTGGAGTCGGACGTCCAGGCGCCCATCTTGTGCGGGTGCTTGCGGGCGTAGTTCTTGACCGACAGCGGGGCGCGGCGGTCGGAGTTGCCTTCGCGCAGGACCGGGTTGACGGCGCTGCCCTTGACCTTGTCGTAGCGGGCCTTGACGTCGCGCTCGGTGTCGTTGGCGGGGGCGTCCGGGTAGTCCGGCAGCTTGTAGCCCTGGTCTTGCAGTTCCTTGATGGCCGCCTTCAGTTGGGGCATCGAGGCGCTGATGTTGGGCAGCTTGATGATGTTGGCTTCGGGCTTGACCGCGAGGGCGCCCAGCTCAGCCAGGGCGTCGGACAGCTTCTGGCTGTCGTCGAGGTAATCCGGGAACAGGGCGATGATGCGGCCTGCCAGCGAAATGTCGCGGGTCTCGACCGTGATGCCTGCGGGTTTGGCGAATGCCTGGACGATGGGCAGCAGCGAACGGGTTGCCAGTGCCGGAGCTTCGTCGGTGAGGGTATAGATAATCTTCGGAGTAAGAGACATGATCCTTGAATCTGTTCGGCTCAGGCGATTAACGCGCAAACCCGAACATGCTATGCGGCGTACGCCGGTAGATGTTGTCGAGAGTGGGTTCGTATGGCGGGACGCGCAGGCAAGCCGTCCCACCAACATGACTGCCGCCCGTCCTATTGTTTGGCTGGACCGGCCGGCCGATAAATGGGCCGTATCCGGGTCCGCCTTGGAAGGTGCGACCGCCACGAACCTTCCATTGTAATACCGTGCTACGCATTGCGCCGGGAAATGGTTCTGTTTCTTGATGGCGACGCAATATGCTTATGACAGTTTTTGGGGGACGCATCGGGCGGGGCGGACGGAGTTTGGCATCAAAGCGTCTGCAATCGCCGTTTGACAAAGGCGGGCGATAGGAGGAAAGTACGCCCCATGAATTTCCGCGCCGTCCGCATTTCGCTGATTATTACCATCATTCCTGGAATGGTGGGTTAGCGCGCGACCGCAACAGTCACAAGCCACCCGCCCCACGAGGCGGGTTTTTTGTGGCCGCCTCTGCCGGGCAAGCAACCCAAAGCAGAGAAACCATGTCCGATTCATCCTCCCACGCACCCTCGGCATTCCAGGCTGGCTCCGCCACGCCGATGGAGTACCTGCGGCAGATCCTGACCGCCCGGGTATACGACATTGCCCGTGAAACCGAGCTGGATCTGGCGCGTGGGCTGTCCGCCCGGCTGGGCAACACCGTTCATTTCAAGCGCGAAGACAACCAGCCGGTGTTCTCGTTCAAGGTGCGCGGCGCCTATAACAAGATGCGCAGCACGCCGCGCGCCGCGCTGGAGCGCGGGGTCATCACGGCGTCGGCAGGCAACCATGCGCAGGGCGTTGCGATTTCGGCGGCCAAGCTGGGCGTGCGGGCCATCATCGTCGTGCCGCAGACGGCGCCGCAGGTGAAAGTGGACGCGGTGCGCGCCCACGGCGGACCGACCGTGACGGTGGTGCAGGCCGGCGATTCGTACAACGACGCTTATGCGCATGCGCAGACGCTGGCGCAGGAGCAGGGCCTGACGTTCGTGCCCGCGTTCGACGATCCCTATGTCATCGCGGGGCAGGGCACGGTGGGCATGGAGATCCTGCGCCAGCATCCCGAGCCGCTGCACGCGATTTTCGTGCCGATCGGCGGCGGCAGTCTGGCGGCGGGCGTGTCGACCTATGTGAAGGCGGTGCATCCCGGCGTGAAGGTCATCGGTGTGCAGACCGAGGATTCCTGCGCGATGGCGCAATCGCTGCGCGTGGGCGAGCGGGTCATCCTGGCCGATGTCGGCCTGTTTTCGGACGGGACGGCCGTCAAGCTGGTGGGCGAGGAAACCTTCCGTCTGTGCCGCGAATATTTGGACGAAGTGATCCTGGTGGACACGGATGCGGTCTGCGCGGCGATCAAGGATGTGTTTCTGGATACGCGCAGCGTGCTGGAACCCGCGGGTGCGTTGGCGGTGGCGGGGTTGAAGAAGTACGTGGAGCGCGAAGGCGCGCGCGGGCAGTCGCTGGTGGCGATCACGTCGGGCGCGAACATGAATTTTGACCGCATGCGCTTTGTGGCGGACCGCGCCGAAGTGGGCGAGGCGCGCGAGGCGGTGTTCGCGGTCACCATCCCCGAAGAGCGCGGCAGCTTCCGCCGGTTCTGCCGGGTGATCGGGCAGCGCAGCGTGACGGAGTTCAATTACCGGATCGCGGACGCGCGTACCGCCCGCATCTTTGTCAGCGTGCAGATCGCGCGCCGCGGTGAGTCCGCGGAAATCCTGGCCGCGCTGCAGGCAGAAGGATTCTCGGCCTCCGACCTGACGAACAATGAAGTCTCGAAGCAGCACATCCGCTACATGGTGGGAGGACGTTCGCCGCTGGCTGGTGGCGAGCGCCTTTTCCGCTTTGAGTTTCCGGAGCGGCCGGGCGCGCTGATGAAGTTCCTGTCGGCGATGGCGCCCAACTGGAACATCAGCCTGTTCCATTACCGCAATCAAGGCACTGACTTCAGTTCGGCGCTGGTGGGCATTCAGGCGCCGGTGGCCGATGATGCGGCGCTGGATGGGTTCTTGCGGCAGCTCGGTTATGCGCACGCCGAGGAAACGGATAACGAGGCGTATCGCCAGTTCCTGATTTGAATGTTCGGCTGGGCGTGCTGCCGGATGATCAACCGGTCTTCCAAGCGGGCGTCCAACCTGCTGTGTAGTCGGGCGCTACTTTGGCGTTATCTGGGCGTTAACTGGATGTCCCGCCACCTTTGCAGCCCGGCTTGCGCGGCAATTCCACACCCGGCTTCAAGCGCAGCGTCGCGCGGCCCTGCGTTTGGGTCAGTTCCAGTGCGCTTGCGCGCCACGCCGGCACGTCGTCGAACGCGACGGCCGGCGACGCGCTGGAAGCGGTCTTTGCGTCGGACCGTTCGAATTGCAGGGCCGGCAGGCCCACGCACGTGTCGTCGAAATCCAGCCGCGCCAGCTCGCGCCCATCGCTCAGGCGCACGGCCCGAAACGCCAGCGGCGTGTCCACGAACTTGGTGACTTCGGGCACGTATTGCAGGTCGCCGTGCGCGTCTTTTACGCGGGCGGCCGGCTGCAGCACGACGACCTTTCTGCCCGGCGGGATAACCAGATAGGCCACGTCGCCGGCGATATCCAGCAGTTTTCCTGGGCCAAGGTTTTGCGCCTTCAGCGGCGCATGGCGGATCACCACGGTTTCGTTCCAGGCCGAGTCCACGCGCGTCCAGCCGGGCAGGCGGGCGTCCTCGAACCGCGTGCCGTGGATGCTGTCGCGGTCCGGCTTGTCGGAAAGCGGCAGGCGCTGCACACGTAGGGAGCCGTTGACGACCTGCAGATGCGCGAGCACGGTGCTGGCGCTGGAACTGGTAAAGAACGCCAGCACCGCATCGGTTTCCAGCATAGCGACCGGACCGGGGCAGAAGAACGCGCGAGCCTGCCGCGCATTGCTGCCAGGATAGAGCAGCGCGCCGACGTCGGTGCCGCACAAGGGCTTGCCTTGGAAGGTGATGGTGGTGGCGCGCGTGGTCTGGCGCTGACCGGTGTTCCAGTCGCTGCGGCTGCCGGTTTTCACGTCGACGACCAGGCCGTGATTGTCGTAGACGATGGCGGCGCCGGAGGGCGCGGCAAACAGGCTGAGCAGAAATGCAAAGGCGCGGCGGCTCCTCACGGCGAACTCCCTGAATGGCACAAGGGATGACTATATACCGGTGCGCCTGCGCTGGGTGTCTGGCACCGATGATGAAGGCAGACGCGCGTTCGCCCGGTGTCTGGACACCCGTGTGAGAGGGTCTTCACCCTGCAGAGCTAAGGCAAAGGTGTCAGACACCTACGATGCGGATACAGCTGTCATAAACCTACGCTGATGGGCGATCAGCCAGCCCATCCACGTGGATCTGCGCCTGGCCCTGCGGGCAATGCTCGACGCGCGCCCGCACGCGGTATACGCGGCGCAGCGTATCGGGCGTCACCACATCGCCCGGCAGCCCCTCGGCTTCGATCGCGCCAGCGTGCAGCAGCAGCGCGTGGTCAGCGTGACGCAGCGCGATGTTCAAGTCGTGCAGCACCACCAACGTGATCAGGCAATGCTGTCGCGTCTGGCGGCGCAGCACGTCCATGACGTGGAATTGATAGTTCAGATCCAACGCCGACAAGGGCTCATCAAGCAGCAGCAGGCGCGGACGCCGCACCAGCGCCTGCGCCAGCGACGCCAGCTGCTTCTGTCCGCCGGACAGTTCGTCCAGATGGCGGCTGGCCAGCGGCGCGATGCCCAGTTCGGTGATGACCGCCATGGCGTCTTCCATCAGCGCATGGCCAGGCTGTCCGTGACGGCCGGATCGCGCCGCCACGAGCACGGATTCGAAGACGGTCATGTGCACGCCCTTCGGCAGGGCCTGTGGCATGTACATCGCGCATTCGGCGCGGCGGGACGGGGTGGCGTTGGCGAGGTCCTCGCCGTCCAGCCAGATCGCGCCTTGCATTACCGGGTGCAAACCGGCCAGCGTCTTGAGCAGCGTCGATTTCCCGCTGCCGTTCGGCCCCAGCAGCGCGGTGACGGCGCCTTCGGCCATGGGACCGGCACTGGCGTTGCGCAGCACCGGCCGCCCGCCATAGCCGGCGGACAGGGCCTGGATGCGTAGCTGCGTCATCGTCAGGGTTGCAGCACCAGCGTGCCGCGCATGTGCTGCGCGTGCGCGGGGAACGAGCAGTAGTAGGTGTACGACTGGCCCGCGCGCAGGCGGCTGACGGGGAAGGTGACGGTGGCCGTTTCGCCGCCGCCCAGCATGGGCGTCTTGGCAAGGATGCGGGCGTCGCCCGGCGCCAGGAAGTCGCTGCTGGCGCCGGCCTTGATGCCGTCGACCATCACCGCATCGATGTCTTCCGTCTTGGTCAGCACCCAGTTGTGGCCCGCCTTTTCCTTGCTGTTCTTGCCCGTGTGGATCAGGCGCACGGTGAAGTCCTGGCAGGTCGCGGGCACGACGATGTGGTCGGGGCCGAATTGCTTGCCGGGACGGCCTTCGACGTCGATGGAGCAAGCGGGCGCGGCATGGGCGGTGCCGGCGATCGTCAGGGCCGCGAGCGTCAGCGTCAGGC
This sequence comes from Achromobacter sp. ACRQX, assembly GCF_022346505.1. Taxonomy (NCBI): domain Bacteria; kingdom Pseudomonadati; phylum Pseudomonadota; class Betaproteobacteria; order Burkholderiales; family Alcaligenaceae; genus Achromobacter; species Achromobacter sp. ACRQX. Next base: position 148,679 of record NZ_JAKRML010000010.1, on the reverse strand, counting down.
GGAATTTCATCGGGGTGTCTCCTTGTTGCGGTTGATGCCGTCAGGCGCGCTTGAGGGCGCGCACGACGATGGTGAGAAAGAAGGGAATGCCGACCAGAGAGGTCACGATGCCGACCGGGATGAGCGCGCCGGGCAGCACGGTCTTGGACGCCACGGACGCCAGCGACAGGATCAGCGCGCCGGCCAGCGCGCTGCCCGGCAGGTAGTAGCGGTGGTCTTCGCCCAAGAGCAGCCGGGCGATGTGCGGCGCGACCAGGCCGACGAAGCCGATCGTGCCGACGAACGACACGGCAAGCGCGGCCAGCGCGCTCACGCGCAGCAGGCTGACAAGCCGCAGCCGCTTGACGTCAATGCCGAAGCTGGCCGCGCGTTCCTCGCCCAGCCGCACGGCGGTGAGCTTCCACGCGTCGCGCATCGAAAACGGAATGGCCAGGACCAGCGCCGCGGCCATGACGCCGACGGTGGTCCAGTTGGCGCGCGCCAGACTGCCCATCGTCCAGAAGACGATGCCTTGCAGGGCTTCCTCACTGGCGACGAATTGCAGCAGCATCACCAGCGCCTGGAACGAATACACCAGCGCGATGCCAAAGAGCACCACGCCCAGCGTCGAGCCGCCACGCCAGCGCGCCACGCGTTCCAGCACCAGCACGGACAGCAGGGTGCAGGCGAAGGCCGATACGGAAACCGTCATGCCGGCCGGCAGCGCGGGCAGATGCCAGTCCAGCGTAATGGCAAGCGACGCGCCGAACGCCGCGGCGGCCGAGACGCCCAGGGTGTAGGGGCTGGCGAGCGGGTTGTCCAGCATGGTCTGCATCTCGGCGCCGCCCAGACCCAGCGCCACGCCGACCAGCAACGCCATCAGCGCATAGGGCAAGCGGAACTGCCAGACGATGACGCGCGTACCGGTGTCTGACACCTCGGGGTGCAGCAGCGTGTGCAGCAGGTCGGGCAGGGACAGCGAAGCCGGTCCGCTGGCGATGTCGGCCAGCAGGCTGGCCACGATGGCCAGCACCAGTACAACGGTCAGCAGCAGGCGCTTGCGCACCGCGCGCCGGTACGCGGCGATGGGATCGTCAGGCACTGACGCCGCGGGCGATGCGGCGGCGGGGGCGAATCCGGTCATGGCGGACTACTTTGCAGGTGCGGCCGGAGACGTCCAGAAGGCGCCCGCGTTGTCCAGATCCAGGAACTGGCCGTACAGCGCGTCCAGCGTGCCTTGCGGATCCAGCGCGGCGGCGCGTTCGGGATACAGCCATTTCGCCATCGCCTCGATGGCGGCAACGTTATAGGGCGAGTTGTAGAAAGCGTGCCAGATGCCGTAGGCGCGATGCTGCTTGACGGCGTCCAGATCGTGGATGCCGTCGCGGCCCAGCAGCGTGGTCAGGCTGTCGGCGGATACCTTCGGATCGGCGCCGGGACCGGCTAAGAGGCCTGGACGGCCGGGTTCGGAACGGCTGCCGGTGGCGATGTAGACATCCGGCTTGGCGTCAATGACGAACTCCAGGCTCACGTCGCCGATCGCGCCGGGCAGCACGGGCGCCGCGACGTTCACGCCGCCCGCGGCTTCCAGCAGGTCTCCGAAGCTGCCGTTGCCCGTGGTATGGCAGCAGGCCGGCCACACGCCCGCCAGCATCTCAACGAAGACGCGCGGCCGCTGCGCGGGTGGCACCGGTTCCACGACCTTGCGCACGCGGGCCAGGTGGTCTTCATAGAAGGCGATGTAGCTTTCCGCCTCGGCTTCGCGATCGAGGGCCTGGCCCAGGATGCGCATGCTGGGCACCGTGTTGCGCACGGGGTGCTGGCGGAAGTCGATGAAGACGATCGGGATGCCGGCTTCCTGCAAAGCCGGGATCATCGGATTGTTGCGCCCCGGGCCGTGGCCGCTGACGCTGAAAATCGCCACGTCGGGCCGCAGCGAGACGATCTTTTCGGGGCTGACGCTGGCTTCCGACGTCTTGCCGATTAGGGGTACGTCGGCCGCCTTGGGGAAGCGTTTGACGAGCTGGTTCCAGGAGTAGGGATCCTGTTGCTTCAGCTCTCCCTGCCAGCCGACTACACGCGCCACGGGATCGTGCCGGTCCAGCAGCGCCATCGCAAAGGCGAAGCGGCCTTCGCCCAGCAGAATGCGTTTCGGGTGGTCGGGCACCGTCACGACGCGGCCAGCCAGGTCGGTGACCTCGCGGGCATGGGCGGCGGGCAGGGCGCAGAACAGGGCGGCGGCGGTCACGGCCGCACGGAAAAGGGCAATCGAACGCATGGCGAATCCTTCAGGGGCGTCAGCCGCGGGGTGCAGGTAACGCGAACCATTCTTATCGCCGGGCAGTGTCCGCCAACCCTCCTCAAGAATTCGTTAAGACGCGCAGCGGCTGTGGCAATGGCGCCGCAACGCCGCCGCGCTCTTGCCCGCGCCCCTACAATGTGAGATTGATTGTTATTCGCCGAGCGGTCCCGCCATGCGCGTTCTCGTCATCGAAGACGACCCCGACATTCTTGCCAACATCACCCATCACCTGACGCGACGCGGTTACATCGTCGATTGCGCCGAAGACGGCCAGCGCGGCTATGCGATGGCGGCGTCCGGCGAGTTCGACCTGATCGTGCTGGACCTGATGCTGCCGCGGCTGGACGGCTACGAGTTGTGCCGTCGGCTGCGCACCGAGGCCGCGTGCAACACCCCCGTCATCATGGTCACGGCCCGCGATACGCTGGACAACCGGCTGACCGGCTTTGACGCGGGCGCTGACGATTACCTGGTCAAGCCCTTTGCGTTGGCCGAGCTGGCCGCGCGGGTCAAGGCGCTGCTGCATCGCGCCAGCGGGGCGGGCGCGGCCCGCGTGCTGCGCGTGGGCGACCTGACGCTGGACACCGGCACCTTGGCGCTGGCGCGCGCGGGCCAGCCGCTGCGCCTGCCGCCGTCTCCGCTGCAACTGCTGACCCTGCTGATGCGCGCCAGTCCGTCGGTGGTGCATCGCGCCCGGCTGGAAGAGGCGTTGTGGCGCGACTCGCCGCCTGACAGCGATAGCCTGCGCACCCACATCCACCAGATCCGCCACGTGGTCGACAAGCCCTACGACACGCCGCTGCTGCACACGGTGCATGGCATCGGCTACCAGCTGCGGGCCGCGAACGATGGTTAACCGGGGCCAACGCGCGGCGCGGCGCGGGCTGGCGCGCCATCTTGTGTTGACCTATGTCGCGCTGGCGCTGCTGGTGGCGGGCCTGCTGACCTGGTTGTCGGTGTGGAGCGTCGGCAAGCTGGAGGCGCATCTTCAGCGCATCGACATGGGCATGGCGGTGGAGCGGGTGCGGGGCGATTTCCTGGCGGGCATCGACCCCGGGCGGCCCAACCGCTTCTTTCATGGCGATCCGGGAAGCAGGGCGTTTCCCGATTGGCTGCGGCCGCTGAAACCGGGCTTTCACAAGATCGAGCGCAACGATCGTGTGTGGCATGTGATGGTCGACGACTTCGAGGGCCAGCGCTACATGCTGCTGCGCGACTACACCGAGTACGAGCAGAACCAGTCGGCGTCGCACTGGACCGCAGTGACGGGACTGGCGGCCAGCCTGGCGCTGGCGTTCGTCCTGGGCATCCTGGCCACGCGGCGTCTGCTGCGTCCGCTTGCGCGGCTGGCTGCCCAGGTCAATACGCGCGGCGCGCAGCCGCCGCAGACCCGGCTGGCCGAAGACTATCCGCCGGACGAGATCGGCCAGCTTGCGGCGGCCTTCGACTCGACCTACAACCAGCTCGAACAGGCGCTCAGGCGCGAGCAGCTCTTCACGGCCGACGTGGGGCACGAGTTGCGTACGCCGCTGATGGTGATCTCCAGTTCCTGCGAACTTCTGCGCGAGGAGCAGACGCTGGACGAGGCGGGACAGGCGCGCCTTGTCCGCATCGAGGCGGCGGCGGCCGACATGGGCGAGCGGCTGGACACCTACCTGATGCTGGCGCGCGGCGGCGACGCGGCCGGCCTGTTTCCGCGCGAAAGCGCCGCGGACATCGCGCGCGGTCAGTTGGCCGCCTGGTCGCCGGTGGCGCAGCGGCGCGGCATGCAGTTGACGCTGAACGCATCGGGTGCGCCGGAAGCGGCCTTGCTGTTTCCCGCGCCGCTGCTGCGCGCGGTGCTGTCCAACCTGATTCGCAATTCGCTTCAGTACGCTGGCCCGCAGGCCAACATCGTCGTCACGGCAGGGCCCGATTACGTTCAGGTGAACGACAACGGTCCCGGCATTCCGGTGGAACGGCAGGCTTCCATCTTCAACCCCTTCGTACGTGGCGATCAGCCGGACGACGGCAATCTGGGGCTGGGCTTGTCGTTGGTGCAGCGCATCTGCGAGCACCAGGGCTGGCGCGTGTCGCTTCAGTCGCGCCCCGGGCAGGGGAGCCAGTTCCGGGTGGACCTGGCCGGCCCCGCGCCGGCCCCTGCGGGTTAGAACGCGACGTCGGCCGTGAACAATGCCGTGCGTCCCGCGCCCGGCACCCCGTACAGCTGGAAGCCATCCAGCGAGGCCCCGATGCGGCTGTAATAGAACTTGTTGAACAGGTTGTCCACGTTCACCCCCAGCGTCACGTTCTTGTTCAGCCGGTAGCGCGCCGCCACAGAATGCAGCCAATAAGAGGGCGCCTTCTCGTTGTCGCGGACCCAGACCGGATGCGTGCCGTACGGACCGGATACGGTGGAACTGTTGTTGTTCTTGCCGCCGACGTACTTGTTGTCCGTGTAGCGCCGCTTGCCCACGTACTGCGCACCATAGCTCAGCGACAGGTCTTCCGTGGCCGCGTAGGTGGCCCACAGGTTGAACGTCAGGTCCGGCACGTTCTTGGCTTCTTCGCCCTGGTTCGCGCCCTTGGTGATGCGGCTCTTCATGGCGCTGACGCCGGCAAAGGCGGACCAGCGCGGCGTGATGTTGCCCGACAGGCCCAGCTCGATCCCGTCCACGCGCTTGGCGGGCAGGGCGCGCACGACGTCCGTGGCGTCGTCGCCGTATTCCCATGAGTCCGTCAGTTCTGTGCGGAAGATGGCGCCCGTCAACGACAGGTCACCGCCCGCCACGTCCCACTTCGTGCCCAGTTCCCACGTGCGGGCGACGGCCGGCTTGTAGGTGTCGGAACCGGTGGCGCCGTAGATGTTGTTGTTGGTGGATGCGCCCATCGCCGACGGTTGCGCGGCCTGGCTGTATGACACGTAGACGCTGCCGTTCTCCACGGGCTTGTACGTCAGGCCGACGCGGCCGCTGAAGGCGCCGTCGGTGACACGTTGCGTGGCGGCGCCCGCCGTTTGCGTGACGCGGTAGCGGTCGTAACGCAAGGCGCCTTGCAGCATCCATTGCGGGTTGAAGGTCACGGTGTCCGCGGCGTACAGGCCGGCATTGAAGACTTCGGCCTTGTTTCCCGAATCGCCCTTCAGCGTATCCACGCCGCCCATGTCCACGCCGCCGGTGTTGCGCAGGTCGAGCACGGGATTCACGGACGGGGCGCGGATCGTACGCGCATGGTCGCCGTAGGTTTCCTTGTAGAACTCCACGCCCGTCACCACGGCATGCTTGATGCCGCCGGTATGGAAGTCGAGGTTCAGGTTGGTCTGGTTGGCCAGGATGGTGTAGCGCTTGGACGTGCCGAAGTCGTTGCCGCGCAATTGGGCATAGGGCGAGGGATCGCGCAGCGGCGTGAAACCGCTGTACGAGGCAATGCCGTCTGCGCTCTGCACCAACGGGCCGGCGCCCACATAGCCGTATGAAGTGCGCGACGTGGAATTGAAGCGCGCGGGGGCCAGCACGCCGATGCGGTCGGTCTGCTGCCAGCGGCTGATGTTGGTCACGCGCGCCGCACGGGTGAAGTCATGCTCGACCTTCATCGTTGCCTGATCGGTGCGCGTCTGCTCCGTGTACAGGCCGGGGTCGCCGTACCAGGCATTGCGCGCTACGTTGGGCATCCGCTTGCCGCCCGTGCCGCGCTGGATCGGCACGCCGCCGTCGGGAATGTTGTCGTCTTCCTGATGCAGGTAGTTCACGGTGACACGGGTGGGCGAACCCAGGCCCATTGCCAGCGAGGCCGCGACGCCAGATCGGTCAAACTCCGTCACGTCGCGCTCGGCCACGCCGTTGTGATGGCGCATGAGGTTGACGCGCAGGGCGGCGCTGTCGGACAGCTCCTGGTTCAGGTCCGCGGTGATGCGCCGGTAATGATCCGTGCCCAGTCCGCCGGACAGCTTGTAGAACGAGCCCAGTCGCGCTTCCTTGCTGGCCAGGTTGACGCTCCCGCCGACGGCCGAGATGCCGGATTCGATGGAGCCCGTGCCCTTGAAGACCTCGGCCTGTTCGAGGTTGAAGATGTCAGTGCGGCTGGACAGGCCCGCGTCGCGGATGCCGTCCACGGTAATGCTTTGCTCCGCGGAAAACCCGCGGATCGTGAACATGTCGCCCCAGCCGAGATTGCCTTCGCCCGAACTGAACGTGATGCCCGGCACGTTGCGCAGCACGTCCTGCAGGCTCTTGGCCTGCTGCTCTTCGAGCACCGCGCGCGGCACGACGGTGATGCTTTGCGGGGTGTCGAGCAGCGGCTCGGTGAACTTGCCGGACTGCACGCGATCCGCCTTGAAGGGCGGGGCATCGGCCTGCACGGTGACTGGCGCCAGCAGTACGGCGTTGTCCGCCGGGGGCGTCTGGCCGTGGACCTGCGTGGAGGCGGCGGCGCCCAGCGCCATGCCCAAGGTTTTCAGGGCGAACGCGCCCTGGGTGTGTGTTTTTTGTTGTTGCGCCATGGCGATCTTGAGTGCCTCAATGAGAATCGTTCCGGATTCTAGGGAGGCGTGTCTCAAGATCCTGTTAAGACGGCGCTGATAAGACGATCCTGCAATTGCAATCGTGGCAAGCGGCGGCGAAGAGGCGCAAGCGTGAAGGGCGGCGGCGCGCTGCGCCAACCGCACGGAATATGCGCGTCGCTCACATGCGCGATGTATCGAAGGCGAGCAGATTGCGTTTGACGATGCCCAGCATGTCGGCAAGCTGGTGACGCTGTTCGGCATTGAGCCCCTGCAGGATCGCTTCGCTCATGACGTCGCTCTTGACCCGCATGCGCTCGATCATGGCGCGGCCTTCGGGCGTCAGCAGCACGAGCTTCGTGCGGCGGTCCTGATCGTCGGCGCCACGCCGCACGAAACCAAGCGCCTCAAGCCGGTCGACCAGCCCGCCCAACGCCGCGCGTCCTAAATCCAGCACGTCGGCCAGATCGCTTTGGGACATGCCGTCATGGCGCGACAGGTGCGCCATGACCCACCACTGCGACCGCGTGATGCCCTCGGGCTTCATGACCTCGTCGAATACCTTGCGGCGCAGCCGCGAGACGTCGTGCATCAGAAAACCCAGGCGCTGGTCCCAGTTTTCCGCGTGTGTTGCAACCTTCTTGGCCATTCAGGCATCCTCCAGCCGGATCAGGCGTTTACCCATGTTCTTGCCCTGGTACAGATCGGCGATCGATCCCGGCGCGGCTTCAATGCCGTCCAGGATCTCCTCGCGATACCGCAGCTTGCCCTCGCGCACCATCGGGGCGAGCGCGGCGATGGCTTCCTCGTAGCGGTGCTCATAGTCCCACACCAGGAAGCCCTGCATGCGCGCGGCCTTGTTGAGCAGGTGCCGTTCGATGCGCGGGCCTTGGGGCCAGGGGTCCCAACTGCTGACGGACGCCGTGCCGCAGATCACGATGCGCGCGTGCCGGTTGATCAGCGGATGGACCGCGTCGCTGATGCGCCCGGCCGTGTTGTCGAAGTACACGTCGACGCCGCCGGGGCAGGCGTCGGACAACGCTTGTTCAAGGCCGGGCGCATGATAATCCAGCGCGGCGTCGTACCCGAAGGCCTCCACGCACAGGCGCACCTTGTCTTCGCCGCCGGCGATGCCCACGGCGCGGCACCCCTGATGTCGCGCCAGTTGGCCGACGACAGAACCCACGGCACCCGCTGCGGTGGACACGACGACGGTCTCGCCGGCCTTGGGTTCACCGCAGGCATTCAGCGCGAAATAGGCGGTGATGCCATTCAGGCCCAGCACGCCCAGCGACAGCGAAAGCGGCAGGTCGGTTTCCCGGACCTGGCGGCGAATCGCCTTGCCGTCCGTGACGGCGTAGTCCTGCCAGCCGAGCAGGCCCATGACCAGGCTGCCTTCCGGATAGCGCGGATTGCGCGAGGCCACGACCCGGCCCGCGGAAAACGCGCGCATGACTTCGCCGATGCCGACCGGCTCCGAGTAATTGGCCACGGCGTTCACCCACCCGCGCATCGCGGGGTCCACCGACAGGAACTGATTGCGCACCAGCACTTCGCCGTCCTTGAGTTCGGGCAGGGGCGCGCTGCGGATCTCGAAATGTTCGGCCTGAGGAATGCCCAGCGGGCGGGCTTTCAGGACGACTTGGCGGTTGATGGCGGGGCTGGCGGGCATGGGATGTCTCCTCGGGTTGTTCCCAATATTGTATGCACACATACAGTATGTTAGCGTTCAGTTTAGCGTAACCGGCATGGTCCCCATGCCAAGACGGGACAGTATCCCGCGAGCGCGCAAGGAGACAACGATGGCCGGGTTGTATTTCGAGCAATTCCACGTCGGACAGCACTTCACGCACGATGTGCGGCGCACGGTCACCGAGACCGACAACGTGCTGTTCACCACCATGACCTTGAACCCCGCAGCAATCCACCTGGATGCGGAGTACGCGAAGTCCACTGAGTTTGGCCGGCCGCTGGTCAACAGCGCCTTCACGCTGGGGTTGATGGTCGGGATCTCGGTTGGCGACACCACGCTGGGCACGACGGTCGGGAACCTGGGTTGGGATGAGGTGCGCTTTCCGTCGCCGGTATTTGCCGGCGACACCTTGCGCGTGGAATCCGAGGTGCTGGAGCTGCGCGAGAGCCGGTCACGGCCGGAGAACGGCATCGTCGTCTTCGGTCATCGCGCCTTCAATCAGCGCAACGAACTGGTGGCGACCTGCCGGCGCGTGGCCCTGATGCTGCGCCAGCCGGCCGCGCGCGCCGCTTGACCCTTCCATTTTTCCGAGAGTTAGCCCATGGACTTTTCGCTGACTGACGATCAGGCGGCCATCCGCCATGCGGTGCAGGACCTGTGCGCCGGGTTTGACGACGATTACTGGACCCGCAAGGACAAGGAGGGCGGCTTTCCCGAGGATTTCTATGCCGCCATGGCGGGCGCCGGCTGGCTGGGCGTGGCGATGCCTACCGAATACGGTGGCGCGGGCCTGGGCATCCTGGAAGCGGCGCTGATGATGGAGACGGTGGCGGCGTCCGGCGCGGGCATGTCCGGCGCGTCGGCCATCCACATGAACGTGTTCGGCCTGCACCCGGTGGTGGTGCATGGCAGCGACGCGCAGCGCGCTCGCTGGTTGCCCCCCATCATCAGCGGCGAGCAGAAGGCCTGCTTTGGCGTCACCGAGCCCAATACGGGACTGAACACGCTCAAGCTGCGCACGCTGGCCGTGCGCCAGGGCGACCGTTACGTCGTCAACGGCCAGAAGATCTGGATTTCCACGGCGCAGGTGGCCAGCAAGATCCTGCTGCTGGCGCGCACCACGCCGCTGGATCAGGTCAAGGAGCCGACGCAGGGCCTGAGCCTCTTCTATACCGATCTGGACCGCACCCGCATCAGCGTGCGCGAGATCGAAAAGCTGGGGCGCAAGGCCGTGGATTCCAACGAGCTCTTCATCGATGGGCTGGAAGTGCCGGTCGAAGACCGCATCGGCGAGGAGGGCAAGGGGTTCTCGTACATCCTGCATGGCCTGAATCCTGAGCGGGTGCTGCTGGCGGCCGAGGCCACCGGTCTGGGCCGTGCGGGCTTGAGGCGGGCCGCGGCCTATGCGGGCGAGCGCGTCGTGTTCGACCGGCCCATCGGCCAGAACCAGGGCGTGCAGCATCCGCTGGCCGAGCGCTGGGTGGAGCTGGAAGCGGCCGAGCTGCTGTTCCGCCGCGCCGCGTGGATGTATGACCAGGGCCTGCCGTGCGGCGCCGAGGCCAACGCGGCAAAGTTCTTCTGCGCCGAGGCGGGCTTCCGGGCGTGCGAGACCGCGGTGCTGACGCACGGCGGCATGGGCTACGCGAAGGAATACCACGTGGAACGGTACTTCCGCGAAGCCATGCTGCCGCGCATCGCACCCGTGTCGCCGCAGCTGATTCTTTGCTACATCGCCGAGAAGGTGCTGGGATTGCCGAAGTCGTACTGAACGTCGTACAGCGCGCGGGCAGGACCCCGTCCGAGGTCCGCGCCAGTGCCGCGCACCAAGGCGCGGCAAACACATACACACGGGAGACGGACGCGATGGATGCGTTGAAAGGTTTACGGGTGGTGGACTTTTCCAAGGTGCTGGCCGGGCCGTTGTGCACGCAGTACCTGGGCGACATGGGCGCCGAGGTCATCAAGGTCGAGCCGCTCAAGGGCGACGACACGCGGCGCTGGCCGCCGTTCCGGCAGGCTGACGGCACCGTGTTCCTGAGCGTGAATCGCAACAAACGCAGCATCGCGCTGGACCTGAAGTCGCCGGAAGGACGCGAGGCCGCGCAAAGACTGATCGCCACCGCCGACATCGTGGTCGAGAGTTTCGGGCCGGGCGTCGCCGGCCGCCTGGGCATCGACTACGCCAGCGCGGCGGCGCTGCGGCCCGACGTGGTCTATTGCAGCATCTCGGGCTTTGGCGGCAAGGGGCCGCTGCGCCGCGGCAAGGGCTACGACGTCATCCTGCAGGCGTTCTGCGGCATGATGTCGATCACCGGCGAGGAGGACGGACCCGCCATCCGCAGCCCCATCTCGCCCATCGACCAGGCCACGGGCATGCACGCCGCCACCGGCATTCTGGCCGCTGTGGTGCGGCGGCTGCGCACAGGCAAGGGCTGCCAGGTCGAGGCGTCGCTGTTCGACACGTCCGTGGGCTTCATGGGCTACGTCATGCAGAGCTACTGGGAGCGCGGCACTGAACCCCGTCGTTGGGGCTCCGCGCACGAATCGCTGTGTCCGTATCAGGTCTTCGACGCCAGCGACCGTCCCTTGCTGCTGGGCGTGGCGAACGATTCCCTGTGGCGCACCTTCTGCGACGAGGTCGGCAAGCCTGAGCTGGCGACGGACCCGCGATACGCCACGAACGCGGATCGTGTGCGCAACCGGCCCGAGGTGCTGGCACTGGTGGCGCAGATAATGCGCGAGGACACGCGGGACGGATGGATCGAGCGGCTGGCGCAGGCCGGCATTCCCTGCGCGCCCATCCAGGCGGTGGGCGAAGTGTTGGCGCACGAACACATGGCCGCCAGCGAAATGATCTACCGCTTTGCGGATTCGGCGCACGGCGAACTGAACGTGGTGTCGCAGCCGCTGCGGTTTGACGGCGAACGGCCCAAGCCCACATCGCCGCCGCCTAAGGTCGGCCAGCACACGCGGCAGGTCCTGACGGAACTCGGCTATGACGAGGCGGCGATACAGCGCCATCTGGACGCGGTGGCGCCCACGGCTGGGGAGGCGGCCTGACATGTCGATCGACTTTCATGTGGAAGACGGCATTGCGCTGATCACCATCAACCGGCCCGAGAAAAGCAATGCGCTCGACCATGCGCACTACGAAGCGCTGTCGCAGGCCTGGCAGCGGGTACGTGACGAGGACGCGATCCGCGTGGCGGTGATCACCGGCGCGGGCGAGAAATCCTTCTGCGCGGGGGCGGATCTGAAGTCCTTTGTCGGCGCGCCGCCCAGCCTGGGGGCGCTGATGAACACGCAACAAGGCCAACTGCTCAATCGCGGGCTGGAAGTCTGGAAGCCCGTGGTGGCCGCCGTCAACGGCTACTGCCTGGGCGGGGGTATGACGCTGCTGCTGGCCACCGACCTGCGCGTGTGCGTGCCGACGGCGACGTTCGGCTTGACGGAAGTGCAGCGCGGCGTGTTTCCGGCCAACGGCGGCACACAGCGCGTGGCGCAGCAGCTTCCGCACGCCATCGCCATGGAAATGCTGCTGCTGGGCGACGCGTTCGACGCCGATGCCGCGAACCGGTGGGGGCTGGTGAACCGGGTGGTGCCGCGCGATGAACTGATGCCGGCAGCCATGTCCTATGCGCGCCGTCTGGCCGCCAATGCGCCGTTGGCTGTGCAGGCCGCCAAGGAACTGGCGTTGCGCAGCCGGGACGCGGACCTGGCCACCGGCCTGCGGATGGAGCAGCTGTTTTTGCGCCTGCTGCAGGACTCGGAAGATGTCACGGAAGGCAGGCAGGCGTTCGCCGAACGGCGCGCGCCCCGATTTCAAGGACGGTGAGGAGCAAGGATATGGCGTTGAGATCGTTGTTGTTCGTTCCCGGGGACAGCGAGCGCAAGCTCGCCAAAGCCCCAGCCAGCGGCGCGGACGCGCTGATCCTGGATCTGGAGGACGCGGTGGACGCGGCGCGGCTGCCGGTCGCGCGCGGCATGGTGCGCGAGTACCTGGCGGCGCGTCCGGCGTCGGGGCCCACATCCGGTCCCGAGCTTTGGGTGCGCATCAATCCGCTGGATTCGGGATTGGCGCTGGATGATCTGGCGGAAGTAATCCGGGGCCGCCCGGACGCAATCCTGCTGCCCAAAGGGCAGGGGGCGCCGGACATCGTTGTGCTGGACCACTATCTGTCGGCGCTGGAAGTGCGCGAGGGCCTGCCGCCCGGCGGCATCGGCATCATGCCCGTCGCCACCGAGACGGCCGGCGCGATGTTCAACCTGGGCGGCTATGCCGGATGCAGCCCGCGGCTGCGCGGCCTGACGTGGGGCGCGGAGGATCTGGCCGCCGTTCTGGGCGCGGCCAGCAACCGGCGCGAGGATGGCGAATACGACCTGACCTATGAACTGGCGCGCTCGTTGTGCCTGCTCGGCGCGACGGCGGCCGGCGTGCCCGCCATTGACACGATCTGGGGCAACTTCCGCGACGCGGAAGGGCTGCAACGGGATGCGGCGCGGGCGCGGCGCGCGGGCTTCACGGGCAAGATCGCCATTCACCCCGATCAGGTGGCGCCCATCAACCAGGCGTTCACGCCCGACCCGGCGGACGTGGCGCGGGCGCGGCGCATCGTGCAGGCCTTCGAGGATGCGCCGGGGGTGGGCACCTTGCAGCTCGATGGCGAAATGCTGGATCGCCCGCATCTCAAGCAGGCCCTTCGCATCCTGGCCAGCGCGCCGGCAGGCGGCTGACAAGCGCAAAAAACCGCAGGATCCGCGGCGGTTCCGCCGCAGCCACTTATCGCGACCGCCCGGCACAGGCGCGGCGCGCCACCAAGGAGACTGACATGTTGCGTGATGTGTTCAAGCCGCTGTGCGCGGCGGCGTTGCTTGCGTGCGGCCTGACGGGGCCTGCCGCGCAGGCGGCGGATTATCCGAATCAACCGGTGAAGCTGGTCACGGCATTCGGGGCGGGCAGCGCCAGCGACATCGTCGCGCGGCTGATCGCCGAGCGGTTGCAGGCCGCGCTGGGACAGCCCGTGATCGTCGAGAACCGGCCCGGCGCTTCGGGCCAGGTGGCCACGGATCTGGTCGCGCGCGCCCAGCCGGACGGCTACACGATCATGCTGGCCACCAACACCACGCATTCCTCCAATCCGCATCTATACAAGAGCCTGCGCTACAACCCCGTCAAGGACTTCACGCCGCTGGTGCAGGTGTGCAATTTTCCGTTCGTGCTGGCCGTCAGCGCCAAGCTGCCGGTCAGCAGCGTCGACGACCTGCTGCGCTACGGCAAGGCCAATCCGGGCAGCCTGAATTACGCCTATGGCAACAGCACCGGCCAGATCTCGGCTGCGTCGTTCGACAAGCTGACCGGCCTGGGGGCGACGGCCGTGCCCTACAAGAGCACGCCGCAGGCAATGACGGACATCATCGGCGGGCGCGCCACGTTCATGTTCGTGGATCTGGCGTCGGCGGCCGCGCACATCCAGGCCGGCACGCTCAAGGCCCTGGCGGTGTCTACAGAGAAGCGCAGCGCGCTTGCGCCCAATCTGCCCAGCGTGTCCGAAGCGCTGGCACAACCGGGCTTCGACCTGGCCGCGTGGGTGGGCATCTTTGGCCCCGCGAAACTTCCGGCGCCCATCGCGCAGCGGCTGGGCGACGAACTCTACAAGATCGTGTCCGCGCCGGAGTTCAAGCAGAAGCTGACACAGATGGGCGCGGAGCCCACACCGGCGCAGGCGTCGGCATTCGGACCGTTTGTCGTGCAGCAGGAAAAGGTGTGGGGCGACAAGGTCAGGCAGGCGGGGATTCAGGCGGAATAGCGGGATCCGGCGGGCAGGGCGGGTGGCAAGCCTGCAACCCGCAGCAAGGAGGGCCGTTCTTTGCGACGGCCCTTTGCATTTGGAACGCTTCGGATCTCCCGGCCGAGCGCAGGCCCAATTCAGTCAGGCACCATTATTGTCTTGGAATAGTAATGTTATTACATTACTATTCTGGCTTTTTTCGCGCGGCGCGCCGCCCGGCGTGCCACCAGCATTTCAAGCATCTCCAGCATTCCTCCATGGCTTCTCTCATTTCCCCTCCCGCCGCCACCCGGCTGCGGTCCGTCGACGCGCTGCGCGGCCTGGTCATCGTCATCATGCTGCTCGACCACGTGCGCGAAACCTTTTTCCTGCATCACCAGGTCGGCGACCCGATGGACGTGTCCGCCACGCCGGCGGACCTGTTTTTCTCGCGCCTGCTGGCGCATCTGTGCGCGCCGGTATTCGTGTTTTTGACGGGCCTGTCGGCCTGGCTGTATGGCGCGAAGGCCGGCGACCGCAGCGCCACGGCGGCGTTTCTGGCAAAGCGGGGCGCATTCTTGATCGCGCTCGAAGTCATCGTCGTGAACTTCGCGTGGACCTTCCAGTTTCCGCCGTCCGTCGTGTATCTGCAGGTGATCTGGGTGATCGGCCTGTCCATGCTGTCGCTGGCGGCCTTGCTGTGGCTGCCGCGCTGGGCGCTCATTGTCGTGGGCGTGGTGCTGGTCGCCGGCCATAACGCGCTGGATGCCGTGCACTTTGCCGCGGGCCACGCGATGCACGTGCCGTGGGCGGTGCTGCATGATCGCGGCTGGATCGAAGTCAGCGACACGTTGCGCTTGCGCACGTCGTACCCGTTGCTGCCGTGGATCGGCGTGATTGCGCTGGGGTATGCGGCCGGACCGTGGTTCCAGCCGGGTTCGGATGCTGCCGAGCGCCAGCGCCGTTTGTGGACGGCCGGGCTGGCGGCGGTGGCGGGCTTTGTGGTCCTGCGTGCGATCAATGGCTACGGGCAGTCGCAGAAGTGGGCGGTACAGGATGACACGCTCCATACCGTCATGAGCTTTGTGAACATCACCAAATACCCGCCGTCGCTGATGTTCCTGCTGCTGACGCTGGGATTGGGACTGTGCTTGCTGGTCCTGATTGAACGCGCGCAATCGGCGGCCTGGGTCCGCGCGTTGTGCGTGTTTGGCGCGGCGCCCATGTTCTTCTATCTGCTGCACCTGTACGTCTTGAAGGCGCTGTACCTGGGCGGCGAAGCGATCTGGGGCCTGAACCAGGGCAAATACTTCGGCGTTGATGGCATGGCGTCGGTGTGGGTGATTTCGATCCTGCTGGCCGTGGCGCTGTTCTGGCCCGTGCGCTGGTTCGGACGCCTGAAGGCCGCGCGCCGCGATATCGCGTGGCTCAAGTACCTGTGAGGCAGGCGATGGCAGCACGCAAGTTTGCCGTGGGCGTCGCGGCATTGATGGCGCCATGGGCGGCCGACGCGCAGCAGAATGCGGTGACGCTGTATGGCGTCGTGGACCTGAGCATCGCGGGGTTTTCCACGCAAGAGCGCGGCACGGCCATCAACATGCAGTCGGGCGTGCAGTCCGGCTCGCGCTGGGGGCTGCGCGGCAGCGAAGACCTGGGCAACGGCCTGCGCGCGAACTTCCAGCTGGAAAGCGGCTTCCTGGCCAACAACGGCAATTCGGCGCAAGGCAGACGCCTGTTCGGCCGCGCGGCGTGGGTGGGCGTGTCGGGCGGTTTCGGCGATCTGCGGCTGGGGCGGCAGACCTCGGTCTCGTCCGCCACGCTGGCGGACTACGATGCGTTCCTGGCGTCGTACCTGATCACCGGCGCGCAGACCGCGCTGCTGCCGTACAACGCCAATCGCGCCGACAACACGGTGTCGTATTGGAGTCCATCCGTGGGCGGCCTGCGTGCGGGTGTGGATGCCAGCATGGATTACGACGGCGGCGGCGGATTCAAGACCGCGTCCACCAACAAGCTGTACAGCGCCGCCGTTGTGTTCGACCAGCCGGGCTATTCGATTGCCGCCACCTACGAAGGCGCGAGCTGGGCGGACGGGACGGTGCAATCGGCCGCCATGGTGAACGCCGGGGCCGACCGCCGGCCGTACGCGTACACGCTGGCGGGCCGCGCGACGGTTGACGCGTTCACGCTTTATGCCGGCTGGTCGGTGATGCGCAATGGTTCGACCATCCCGGCGGTGCCGTCACCCGGGCAGCGGGTGTACTTTCCGGGCAGCACGGTGCACGGCGTGATGGCGGGCGCCGCCTGGCGCACGGGCGCGAGCACCGTGATGGCATCTTGGCAGGGCAGCCTGCCGGGCGGTGGGGCGCTCGAGCGCGATGGCGCCACGCATTCCCAGCAGGTCTATTCGGCAGGCTACGTGTTTGACCTGTCCAAGCGCACCAACGTGTACGCCATCTACGGCTATATGCGGGGCGCCTGGGACGATCCGTCGTGGCATCAGTCCCAGTACGCGGTCGGCATGCGCCACCGCTTCTGACGAGGTATCAGTAGGCCTTCCCGGCAATCGAATCCGCATAACCGAGATCCAGCCATTTGCCATCGGCAGGGATGCGATCCAGATTGCCCAGGTCGATCTGGGTCTGGAGCGCGTCCTTCAAGGCCTGCTCGGGCACCGCCACGGAATCGGCGAAGACGCCATCGTCGATCAGGCGCTGCACCGACGCGCGCACGACGGCGGGATCCAGGTTGGGAAAGAGCTTCAGGCCGCTGGTCACGGCGGCGGCAGGGTCCTTGCGGATCGTCTTGAGCGCGCGGTCGATGCCGGAGACGAGCTTCTGCGAGACCTGGGGCGCAATATCCTGGCGCGTGGAGATGGCCGAGAACGTGTACGGGCCGATCTCGCGCGAGAACGCCGAAACCACCTTGAAGCCCTGGGCCTGCGCTTGGGATGCGCCCGGCTCGTAGAGCACCGCGCAATCGGCCTGGCCGGAACTGAGCGGGCCGATCTCGTTGCCCAGGGGCACTTCCAGCAGGTTCACGTCGCGCTTGGGGTCCAGGCCGGCGTTCTTGACCAGCTTGATGAACGCGGACGAACTGGTGGTCGGCATGGCGCCGGTGGCGATGGTGGCGCCTTTCAGGCTTTTGAAGCCGTCGAACGCGAAGGCGGGCTTGCAGGTCAGCCACACGCCCAGGCGGTTCAGCGTGCCGCCCACCACCTTGACGGGCGCGCCGCGGCCGAAGGAGATTGCGGTCCATTCGGGGCCGTGCAGGGAGAAGTCAGCACTCTTGGAGATGACGGCGGCCAGCGCGTTGGTAGACGACGACGCAACGTCGATGCGCACGTCCAGGCCTTCGTCCTTGAAGTAGCCGTGTTCCTCGGCGAAATACACCGGCAGGTAGAACACGGACTTGAACGCGGCCGAGACGACGGCCTTGTCATTGGCCATCGCCGACACGGACAGCAGGGAGGCAGCCGCGGCGGCGGCGATGCGCAGGGTGGTGCGGATTTTCATGGGTTTGCAGCGGCGCAATGTGCGCTTCACAGTTTGAATTGAGTGGCGTAGGTCTGGTCTTTCCAGCGCAGCAGGCGCTTTTCGGCGATGTCTACGCCGGCATACAGGACGAAGCCCAGCGCCATCAGCGAGAAGATGCCGACCCAGACCGTGTTCAGGTCATAGAGCGACGAGGCGACGAAGATGATGTGGCCCAGGCCGTACTTGGACGAGATGAATTCGCCCACGACCGTGCCCACCAGCGCGAAGCCGATGTTGATGCGGAACGTGGCGATGATGGCGGGCAGCGCCGACGGCACGACGACCTTGGCGAAGATCTGCCGTTTGGTGGCGCCCAGCGACACGAGCATCTTCTGGATGTCCGGGTCCGCGTCCTTGGCGGCCTGAAAGGCGGCCAGCAGCGCGACGATGGACGTCAGGGAAATCGACAGCGCCACCTTGGAAATCAGGCCCGTGCCGAACCACAGGATGACCAGCGGCGCGAACGCGATCTTGGGGACGCTGTTGATCGCGACCAGAAAAGGTTCGACCACCTTGGCGCCATAGGGCGAATACCATAGCGCCAGGCCCGGAATGGTGCCCACGACGGTGCCGACGACGAATCCAGCGGCCGACGCCCACAGCGTGTAGTTGGCGTGCTCCCAGAGTTCGCCGGACACGATCAGCTTCCAGCCTGCCTGCACCACGCCGGCCGGAGATCCGAACAGAAAGCCCGACACCGCGCCGGTGCGCACGGCGGCTTCCCACGCGCCAAACAGCACGGCAAGAATGAAAAGTTGCGTCGCCAGGACAGGAACGCGAAAACCCGGACGCGGGCGCGCGGGTGCGGGCGAAGCGACGCCCTGGGCAAGAGATGCGGAGGTCTGGGTCATGCGTGGGTGCCGTCCTTGCGGGCGGTCTGTATGTCGAGTTCCTGGCACAGCAGGTCGAAGTAGCCGGGAAAGCGGCTGTCGTGGCGCGCATGCAGCGGCGAGCGCGTGCCCAGCTCGATCCGGTGCTCGCTTTTCAGGCGGCCGGGGCGGGCGCTCAGGACGAAGATGCGCTCGGACAGCGCGATGGCCTCGTCGATGTCGTGGGTCACCAGCACTACGGTCTTGCCCTGCTTGCTGACCGTGTCGGCCAGCATCGATTCGAGGAACAGGCGGGTCTGGTAATCCAGCGCAGAAAAGGGTTCGTCCAGCAGCAGCACGTCCGGATCTGGCAGCAGCGTGCGCGCCAGGGCCACGCGTTGGCGCATGCCGCCGGACAGCGCCTTCGGATAGCTGTCCTGAAAGGGCAGCAGGCCGAAGGTGTCCAGGTACTCGCGGGCGCGTTCCACGGATTCGGCCTTGGGCGCGCCGCGGATTTCCAGGCCGACCAGGACGTTGTCCAGCACGGTGCGCCACGGCATCAGCAGGTCGCGCTGCAGCATGTAGCCGACGCGCCCGCGCAGGTTGGGCAACGGTCGGCCATCCAGCGCGATGGTGCCGGCGTCGTGTTCCAGAAGGCCGGTCAGGATGTTGAACAGCGTGGACTTGCCGCAGCCAGAAGGGCCGATGATGCTGACGAACTCGCCGCTGGCGGCGTTCAGGCTGATGTCGTCCAGGACCTGCACCGGGCCGGTGTCGGTGTGGAAGCGCTTGGAGAGATTGCGGATCTCAAGTTTCAGGGGTGGGGTAGGGCTCATGGCGAAACGACTGCACGCCGCCTCAAGCCGCGCCAGGCTCCAGTTCCAGCGCCACCACGTCTTCGTGCGGCACTTCCAACGCCTCGTTGAAGCGCTTGAAAAAGCTGCACAGTGCGATGCGGATGGTCAGCTCCACGATCTGTTCTTCGCTGAAGAACGATTGCAGCTTCGCGTAGAACGCATCGCTGACCTGCGCCGGCGTCAGCGTGACCAGCACCGCGTAGTCGCGCACCACCAGGTCTTTCTCGTCCAGGCCCGGCACCTGCGGTTCCAGCAGACGGTCGATGGCTTCCTGCGAGATGCCGTGCGCCGCCAGCTTGGGTGTGTGCAGCGTGACGCAGTAATGGCAGGCGTGTGCCTTGGACGCGGTCAGCAGCGCGATTTCCAGGTGGCGCGGCGAGATCAGCCCGTCTTCGCGCGACTGCACCAGGTACGAAAAGAAGTGCTTCAAGGCCGGCGGGCGGGGCGCGAACGCGCTCAGCATGTTCGCGTACGGGCCGTAGTCCTGCAGAAGCTGGTTGAAGAGTTGGGCGGTCGCGGGATCCAGCTTGGCGGGATCCAAAGGAGTGAGGCGTGACAAGGCAATTCCAGCGTAGGGAAGAAGAACGCTGGAATCCTAAGAGACATGCGGCCGCGTGAAAAATACCGATATCACATATGTATATGGGTATGCCGGCGTCGCCGGCGGCTCGGCTGCCTTGCCGCGCCAGCATCGCGCCTGTCTACAGCCGCTGTCCTCCCGTCGCGTCGATGCGCTGTCCCGTGACCCAGCGGCCCTCGTTGGACGCCAGGAATGCGACGATGTCCGCGATGTCTTCGGGCTGGCCCACGCGGCCCAGCGCGATGCTCTGTGCGATGACGCGGCTCAGTTCCGGGTCGCGGGCGCGCTGGTTCAGATCAGTGGCGGTGGCGCCGGGCAAGACCGCATTCACGGTAATGCCGCGCGCGCCCAGTTCGCTGGCCAGCAGCAGCGTCAGCGATTCCAGGCCCGCCTTGGCTGGCGCGTAGACGCTCATTTCGGGATACGCGGCGCGCGTGCCCATCGAAGAGATGTTGATGATGCGGCCGCCATCGCGCAGGAACGGCTGGCAATGCTGGATCAGAAAGAACGGCGTCTTCAGGTTCACCTGCAGCACGCGGTCGAAGTCCGCCGGCGTCACCTCGGGCAGGCGGGCGCGCAGGCCTACGCCCGCGTTGTTGACCAGGATGTCCAGGCCCTCGTCGCCGGTGCGTTCGCGCAAACTGGCGCGTGCTTCCTGCGCCAACCGCTCGGCCGCCTCGGGGTCCGCCAGGTCGGCCTGCAACGTCCAGGCCTGGCCGCCGGCCGCCCGGATCTGGCCGACGACTTCATCGGCGGCGTCGGCCTGCGCGTTGTAGTGCACGGCGACGAGCGCGCCGCGGCGGCCCAGCGCCAGCGCGATCGCGCGGCCAATGCCCCGGCTGGCGCCGGTGACGAGGGCGGTCTTACCCGCCAGGGAATCTGGTGTGGCGCTCATGCGGCCTCCTTTTCGGGTTGTGTCCAGGCTTGCCGGGCTTCCAATGCCCGCGCCTGCAGCAGCAAGGCATTGCGATCGACCTTGTTGGTGCCCGCCCACGGCAGGTCGTCCAGGAAGCGGATGCGGCGCGGGTGCTGGTAAGCCGGACCGTTATCGAGAGCGTGCTGCTTGAGCGTGTCGGCGTCCAGCGTGCTGCCGGCACGCCGTACGACGAACGCGACCGGGATGTGGCCGCGCTCTTCGTCCGCTAATGGCACCACGCAGCTCTGTCGCACGTCGGGGTGCGATTCCAGCAGCTTCTCGACTTCAACGGGATAGATGTTCTCGCCCGCGCAGACGAACATGTCGTCCGCGCGGCCTACAAAGTAGTGGAATCCGTCGGGGTCGCGGCGCATCACGTCGCCGCTGTAGTACCAGCCGTCGTTCAGCACCTGCGCGCTCTTCTCCGGCAGGTTGTGATAGCCGCCCAGCACGGCGGGATTCTTCATTTCCAGCACGCCTTCGTCCGGGGTGGCGCCGCCCGTCAGCCGGACCTGCGCGGCGTCCAGCGGATAGCCGACCGACAGCGGCGGCGTGGGCAGGCCATCAGGATGCGGTCCGAACACGGCGGGACCGGCCTCGGTCGTGCCATAGCCGTGGGTGATGCGCACGTGCGGCAGCGCGCGCTGGATGCGGTCGAACAGAGCCGTCGTCATCGGCGCAGAGCCCAGCATCACGCGCTCCAGCGCCGACAGGTCGCGGTCCTGCAGCAAGGCCGGATCCTTGACCAGCCGCGCGAACATCGTGGGCACGGCGGTCAGGATGGTGATGCGATAGCGCGCCAGCGCATCGGCGTAGGCGGCCACGTCGAACCCGGGCTGGATCACCAGCAGGCTGTTGCTGGCAAACGCGCGCTTGGACATGAAGAGACCATTCATGTGAAAGAGCGGCTGCGCCAGCAGGTAGCGCGCTTGCGGCGCGTCCGGATTCGCGGGGCCGGACGTGGCGGTCAGCGCCCACAGTTGACCGGCATGTGTCAGCGGCACGCCCTTGGGTTTGCCGGTGGACCCTGACGTGTACAGCATCTGCGCGATGTCTTCGGGCGCGGGCGTGACGCTCGTGAATGTGGTGGGGACGATCTGCCCCGCAAACCCCTGCGGGCCCGCGTCATCGAAATCCAGCACCGGCACGGTTGCCTCGAAGCCGGCGCGGCGGGGGCCATCCACGAACGCGAGCGCAATGTCCGCATCGCGCAGCACGTAGTCGATATTCTCTTGCGACTGCTTGATGTTGATGGGCACGGCCACGTAACCGGCGCGCATGATGCCGAAGTACGCCAGCAAGTATTCGGCGCGGTTCAGCGCGGCGATGGCGATGCGCGCGCCGGGCGGCAGGCCGCGCGCGGTCAGCCACGCGGCCACGCCGCCGGCCAGGAGGTCGGCCTCGCCATGTGTCAGTTGCCACGGCGCGTCAGGCAGGCGCAGGTCGATGAGCGCGGGCAGCTCGGCCGGCAGGCGCGGATCGGCAAGATCGCCAAGGTTTCGGGGGGAATGCGTCATAAGAAGGACTTCCAGAAGTTGGCGGCTCAGCGCTTTTGCAGCTTGGGATTGAGCGCGTCGTTCAGGCCGTCGCCGACCAGGTTCAGCGACAGCACGGTAAGCATGATGGCCACGCCGGGCACGGCGCAGATGTACCAGGAGGATCGGATCAGGCTGCGGCCTTCGCCCACCAGCCGACCCCAGCTTGCGATGTTGGGATCGCCCAGGCCCAGAAAGGACACCACCGACTCGTAGAGGATGGCGCCGGCCACGACCAGCGACGACATCACGATGACCGGCGGCAGCGCATTGGGCAGGACTTCGGCGGCGGCGATGCGCCACGGGCTCATGCCGACCGCGCGGCAGGCCTGCACGAACTCGCGCTCCTTGAAGGACAGGAACTCGGCGCGGGTCAGGCGGGCGATCGGGGGCCAGGACACCAGGCCTACCGCCAGCGTAATGTTCTCGATGCGTGGTCCCAGCACCGACACGACCGTCAGCACGAACACTACGTTGGGGATGATCTGGAACAGTTCCGTCAGGCGCATCAGCCCCTCGTCGATCCAGCCGCCCGCCCACGCGGCGGCCGCGCCGACGGTGACGCCGATCAGCGTGGCGGTGGCGGCGGCCACCAGGCCGATCAGCAGCGTGGCGCGCGCGCCGTGAGCGATGAGTGCGGCGATGTCGCGGCCCATGGAGTCCGTGCCCAGCGGATAACGCCAGGACTCGAACGGCCAGATCTCGGGCGCGCCTACGATGCGCAGCGGATTGACGGGGTAAAGCCAGTCGGCACTGGCCGCCACCAGCGCGACCAGCAGCAGGACCAGCGCGCCCGCGACGGCGCCGCGGTTGCGGGCAAAGCGCACGGCGAACGCGTCCGGGCGGCGGGCGGCCGGCGCGGCGGCAGGGACAGTTGCAGCGGAAGTAGCGGACATGTCAGGCGGCCTTGATGCGCGGGTCCAGCCGCGTATAGGCAAGATCCACAAAGATGTTGGCGATGATGACCACGACCGAACTGAGCACCAGGATGCCCAGCACGACGGGATAGTTGCGGCTCATGACGCTGTCGAACAGCACGGCGCCGATGCCGGGCCAGCTGAACACCGACTCGATCACGATGCTGCCGCCCAGCACGGCGCCCAGTTGCAGGCCCAGCAGGGTGACGATGGGAAGGACGGCGTTGCGCAACACGTGGCGCAGCACCACGGCGACGCGCGTCAGACCCTTGGCGTAGGCGGTACGCACGTAATCCATGCGGCTGACTTCCAGCATCGAGGCGCGCATCACACGCGCGTAGGCTGCCGAATAGAACAAGCCCAGTGCCACCGCCGGCAACGCCAGATGATGCAGGATGTCCAGCGCCTGCCGCCACAGCCCGCCGTCCAGCCCGATGGTGACCATGCCGCCCACCGGAAACCAGCCCAGCTTCACCGAGAACATGATGATGAGCATGATGCCCAGCCAGAAGCTCGGCGCGGCAAAGCACAGCACGGCGAAGGCGGACACGGCGCTGTCCCACCACGTGTTGACCTTGACGGCCGACACGATGCCGGCCGCCACGCCCACCAGCACGGCGATGGCAATGCTGGCCAGCATCAGCACCAGCGTGGCGGGCAGGTGCGCCAGGATGACGTCCAGCACCGGCAGGTTATGCCGGTAGGAATAGCCCAGGTCCAGCTGCGCGACCGACCCGATGTACTTGAGCAACTGCACTGCCGGTGGCTGGTCCAGCCCGTAGGTCACGCGCAGGCGCTCGATCAGCGCCGGGTCGGTGACCTGCTGCTCGGCCGTCATGACGTCCAGGAAGGTCCCCGGCACGGACTGGATCAGGGCAAAGTTCAGGACCACCACGCCCAGCAGCAGCGGGATGGCCTGAAGCAGCCGGCGCGAGATCAGGCGCAGAGCCATGTCGTCCTCAGGCCTGCAGCCAGACGTCGGCCAGCGTCTCGCCCTGGACGTTGGCGCCGGTCGTGACGTTGCGCACGTTCTTGCCGGCCAGGGTGAACGACTGGATTTCCACCAGCGGCACGATCGGCACGTCGGTGGACGCCAGGCGGGCGAACTGCGCGGCCAGCTTGCGGCGGGCCTCCGGATCGGTTTCGACGGCCAGCTTGCCGACGATGCCATCCATTTCGGGGCTGGAGTAGCCCGTGGCATTGCGGAACGCGGCGCCTTTGACGATGCCGTCGGTCGTGAAGAACTGCGTCACGGTGGGCACCAGCTCCAGCGGTGACGTGAAGTTGGACACCGCGATGTCGTAGTCGTATTCGCCATAGATGCGCTTGAGCGCGGTGGCGCGGTCCACGGAATCGAGCTTCACGGCGATGCCCACGTCTTCCAGCGCCTGCTTCAGGTACTGGCCGAGCTTGGCGTTTTCCTCGAACCAGGCCGCGGCCAGCAGGTTGACGGTGAAGCGCTTGCCGTCCTTGACCGGCAAGCCTGCCGCGTCCAGCAGGGCGGCCGCCTTCTTCGGATCGAAGGCATAGCGCGGCACGTCCTCGGTGAAGAACAGCGGATTGCTGCTGAAGATGGGCGCAATCGCAGGCTTGCCGCGGCCGTAGTAGATGGTGTCGACGATGAACTGGCGGTCGATGGCGTGCAGGATGGCCTGGCGGACCTCGCGGCGGTTGACGATGTCGCGCCGCTGGTTGAACTCGACGGTGACCGTCCACGCGGTGTTCTGGTAGCCGCGCGTGTCCACGACGACCTTGCCGGTCTTGACCAGCCGGTCGATGTCGCGCGCGGGCACGGGGTTGGAATAGGCCAGGCCCAGCTCGCCGGTTTCCAGCGCCGCGCCGCGCGAGGCGGGGTCCGCCCACCAGCGGATCACCAGCTTGTCCAGGTTCGGCTGCGTGGCGTTCCAGTACTTGTCGTTGCGCAGGTACTCGACATGGCTGCCGCGCACCCACTTGCCGTACTTCCACGGCCCGGTGCCCACCGGCGTGTTGTTCAGCGGGTTGGTGATGAGGTCCTTGCCGTCGTACAGGTGCTTGGGCACCAGCAGCTGATACTGGCCAGACAGGGTGGACTTCAGGAAGAACTCGGGCACCGGGGCGTTGAAGGTCAGCACGACCGTGTGCGGATCCGGCGCCGAGGCTTCTGTCAGGGACTTGAGCGCGATGCCGGCGGAAATGGGCTTCCAGTGCTGCAGCACGTTGTAGACCACGTCGGCCGACGTGAAAGGCGCACCGTCGTGCCAGGTGACGTTTTCGCGCAGCTTGATCGTGTAGCTGCGAAAGTCCGCGGACGGCGTGACCGACAGGGCCAATGCGGGCTGGAACTTCAGGTCGGCGTCCAGCTTGAGCAGGCGTTCCAGGATCTTGGTGGACGTCTGAAACGGGCTGGAACCGCCGCCGCCCGGTACGAACAGGGCTTGTGGCTCCAGGCCGCCCCACGTGGCGACGAGCGTGCCGCCGCGGCGGGCGGGGCCGGCGTCGGACCCGGGGCGGTCCGTGGCAGCGAGCAGCGTGCGCGGCGCGACGCCCAGGCCGGCCGCAGCCAGACCGCCGGCGGCGGAGCGGGTCAGAAAGGCGCGCCGTCCGGCGCGGGTTGCTTGTGTCATGACGGAAGTCCTTGTCTTGAGCGCGCGGCTCAGCCCTGGCTGAGCGTGGCGTAGGTGGCGCGGCCGATGGCCACCAGCGCGCCCTGATCGTTGTAGAGGTCGACGTCGGCCACACCCACGCTGCGGCCGTTGCGGCGCACGCGTGCCACCGCGGTCAGCGAGGTATTGATGGCAGGGCGCAGATAGTCGACGCGAAAGTTGATGGTGGGCAGGCCGCGTCCAAGCAGCATGCCGACGGCAAAGTCGCCGACCGTGTCGATCACGGCGGCCAGCGGGCCGCCATGCCATTGGCCGCTCTGCGCGCCGCGTTCGAACTCTGGACGGAAGGGGGCGACCACGGTCAGTTCACCCTGTTCGTGGTTGACATTGCGTACCGACAGGTCCAGCCACGCAATGAAGGGCGATCCGTCGAACTTGGCCTGGATATCCACGGCGTTCAGCTGCGCGCTCATGACGCCACCAGCACTTTGCCAAAGATCTTGCGATCTTCCAGCGAGGCCAGTGCCTCGGCGCCTTGTTCCAGCGGCCACACGCGGTCCACTTCGACGCGCAGACGGCCATCGCGCACCAGCGCCAGCAGCTCGTGCAGGTCCTCGCGGTCCCACCCGTTGGAGCCGCGGATCTGCAGCTCGAACGTCCAGATGTAGCGCAGGTCTTCCTTGGGATCGAAGCCCGCCGTCGCGCCGCAGGTCAGGAGGCGTCCGCCCAGGCGCAGGCAGCGCAGGGACTTCACCCACGTGTCGCCGCCCGTGAAGTTCACCACCACGTCCACGCCGCCCGGCTTGCCGCCGCGCCGGCGCGAGGGCTTGCCGAAGCGTTCCTGCACGGCCTTCAGGAAGTCTTCCTCGGTGTACAGGATGATGTGGTCGGCGCCCAGCGCGCGCAGCGCCTCGCCTTTCTCCGGCGTGCCGGCGCAGGCGATGACTTCGGCGCCCGCCAGCTTGGCGAGCTGCACCGCGCACACGCCCACGCCGCCGCTGGCGCCCAGGATCAGCACCTTTTCGCCGGCCTGCACCTGGCCGATACGGTTCATCATGCGCAGCGCGGTGCCATAGGCCACCGGCAGCGCGGCGGCCTGCTCGAAGCTGACTTCGTCGGGCAGGCGCAGGAGCTGGTGCGCGGGCACGCGGCACAGTTCGGCCAGTCCGCCGTGGATGGTCTCGCCGACCAGCCCGCCGTCCACGCGGTCGATCGGGTCGACCAGCACGCGGTCGCCGGCCTTCCAGTCGTGCACGTTCTCGCCGGTCTTCACGATCTCGCCGGCCACGTCCAGGCCAATGATGACGGGGAAGGGCAGCTTGATGCCGGGCATGCCGCGGCGGGTGAAGACGTCGTGGTAGTTCAGGGACGAAGCCTTGACGCGGATCACCACGTCATCGGGGCCGGCCACGGGATCGGGGAAGTTGGTTTCCAGGCGCAGCTTTTCGTTGCCGCCGTGCTCACGCAAAACAATCGCTTTCATGAATGCCAGATAGAAGGGGAATTAGAAAAAGGAAGTCACCAGCCCGCGACGCCGTCGATGGCCTGGCGGGTGATGTGCAGGCCGTGCGCGACGACGCTGCGCCGCCACACGCTTGATACCGGTACAAACGCGTCCACCAGGTCCGCGCGCAGTTGCGCATCGCGGGCGGCATCGGGCGTCTGCGGCGCCTTGAAGCGCAGCCATTGGTCCAGCCGCAGCGCGGGCCGCATCTGCAGACCGCGCGTGCCGAATTCGACGACCGCGCCGGCCAACGGACGATCGCCCAGGGCCTGCTGCACGCCGCGGAACACCAGGCCCTGATAGTCGGGGCGTGCCAGGCCGTGCGGGCGCTGGTCGCGCACGCGTTCAGCACCCCACCAGCGAGCGGCCTGCGTTTGCTCGGCGCTGTCTTCGTCGTTGAAGCACAGGAAGAAGGGCTCGCCGTATTCGCCGATGCCGGTGTGCCAGTCGATGAACGCGACACGCTCGCTGGCCGCCAGGTGCTCGTCCACAATGCGCCGCAGCGTGCGGTTGGACCATTCCGGCCCCTGGCCGCCGTAGACGAGGCCGTCCGGATGCGTGTACTGGCCGCTGGCCGTCACGTTGAACAGGGTATCCGCGCCATGTGTGGCCTTGAACGTGTCCAGCGCCTGCGCGGCGGCCTCGTGCGTCGCCTCGGTCCATTGCGCCGGAATCAGGTGGGGATGAAGCGTCGCGTAATGCGGATTGGCGGGATAGGGCCGCGTGTGGTCGACGAAGTTGCGATTCAGGTCGACGTTGTTTTCGGTGGTGCGGGTGTCGTGGGCGTAGCCGTACGGGTTCAGCGCGTGCACCAGGACGACGTTCACGTTGTCGGGCAGGGGCTCCGCGCCGTCGGCGGCCAGCCATGCGCGCTGCACCGCGGACCCGGCCGCGCCTTCCAGCCCGTGGGTGCCGCTGATCGCTAGGTGCGTGCGCGGCGCATCGCGGCGGCCCAGGATCGCGACGTCCACGCTCAACGCGTCGCCCTGCGGGTCCTTGAGCGTGGGGTGTTCATAGCGGAACAGCGCGGCCCCGCGCGCGGCCGCGTCGTCGACGAAAGCCTGCCGCGCGGACGAATAGTCGTTGGCAAAGCAGTCCCAGTAATCGGGCAGGGGCTGGCTCATGTCACGCCTCCTGCACGAAGACCTGCAACGCGCCGCCGGCGTCGTCCGGCGCCACGACCAGTTCGCCGCGTGCGTTGGCGCGGTACGTCACCTGGTTGGCGTCAAACAGCGCGCGTGTCTTGTCCAGATCCCGAACGCCGATCACGGAGCCCGCGAACCATCCGCCCTGCGACGCGGCGGGCAGGCCGGTGGGCACGCGAACCTGCGGATAGCGCTGCTCGAACGCGGCCGGTGCAAGAAAGTCGATGCGCAGGCTTCCGCGCCGCACCTGCAGACCGCCGTCGGGCAGGTCACTGGTCGCGATGGCGCCGAAGACGCGCTCGTAGCCTGCGCGCAGCGAACGGGGCTCGGGATGCACGACGATCAAGGACTCGATGCGGCGCGCGCCGTTGGCGTGGTCCTGCCATTCGGGGCGGTAAACCAGATGGCGCGTCAGATGGCCGCAGGTGAAGAAGTCGGGCACGCCAAGCAGGCCAGCGGGAAACTGAGTGTTGTTCCAGGCCGCGTCTTCGCTGCCCTCAGGCAGATGCACCGGGCGGCCGCCGCTGATGGGCGGTTCGGCGTCGATGCCCAACTTCGCCAGTTCCGCGTGCACGGCCGTGCTGTCTGTGGTCTGCAAGGCTGTGGCCACCGGGCCTTCGTACGCATCGTCAAATCCGCCGAAGCGCGACTGCGCCTTGAGTTCCTCGGGGAACGTCAGCAGTTCAAGATAGTTCGCATCCAGAATGATCGTCTGGTTGCGCGTGCCGCGATGGTGCCGGCCCTGCGGGGCCAGGCTGAAACCCAGCTTGACGTAGCGGTCGGTCGCCGCCTGCAGGTCGTTGACCCGGATGATGTAGTGGTCCAGGCCCGTGACTGAAGGAAGGGACATCGGTATTCCTGTATGCGCTTAGAGAAAGACGCAGTCTGGCCGATGCGCCGTCGCGCTAGAACGATTGAATTCTCATGTCGATATCTGATTTCTGATTCGGCGCCCCTGGGCCGCAGCGGGGCTGCAGCGGCATATTCAAATCACTAATACGCATTCCGGGGGGATGCGGGGCGGCAGCGCCGCGTTCTGGTTCTTTCGGCCGCTTGTTGCGGAGACGCCAAGCAATCCCCAAAAGAAAAAGCCGCCTTGCAGGAAGGCGGCTTGAAGCACTGCTTGGCGGTTTTTCAGCGCGTCAATGCAGGATCTGGCTCAGGAACAGCTTTGTCCGTTCGCTCTGCGGATGATCAAAGAAATCGTCCGGATTGTTTTCCTCGATGATCTCGCCGCGGTCCATGAAGATCACGCGGTTCGCCACCTTGCGCGCGAAGCCCATTTCGTGGGTCACGCAGATCATCGTCATGCCGCTTTCCTGCGCCAGCGTCACCATCACGTCCAGCACTTCCTTGACCATTTCCGGGTCCAGCGCCGACGTGGGCTCGTCGAACAGCATGACCTTCGGGTTCATGCACAGCGACCGCGCGATCGCCACGCGCTGCTGCTGCCCGCCGGACAACTGGCCGGGAAACTTGGCGGCCTGATCGGGAATGCGGACGCGCTCCAGGTACTTCATGGCCGTGGCCTCAGCCTGGGCACGCGACTGCTTCAGCACCCACATCGGGCCCAGCGTCAGGTTTTCCAGCACCGTCAGGTGCGGGAACAGATTGAAGTGCTGGAACACCATGCCGACTTCGCGGCGGATGGTCTCGATGTGCTTCAGGTCGCTGGTCAGCTCGGTGCCGTCGACGATGATCTGGCCCTTCTGGTGTTCCTCCAGCCGGTTGATGCAGCGGATCATCGTGGACTTGCCCGAGCCCGACGGGCCGCACACCACGATGCGCTCGCCCTGGGCGACGTTCAGATTGATGTTGCGCAGCACGTGGAACTGGCCGTACCACTTGTTCACGTCCTGCAGACGAATGATGGCATCGGACATGCCTGTTCTCCTTCGGGTTTACCGGGCGTGCCCGGTGGCCAGGCGCTGCTCGAGCGCGCGGCTGTATTTGGACATGGAATAGCAGAAGACGAAATAGATCAGCGAGATGAAGAGATAGGCCTCCACCCCGAAACCTCGCCATGCCGCGTCGGACAGAGCCGCCTTGGCCGCCAGCGTCAGATCGAAGATGCCGATGATCACGACCAGCGACGTGTCCTTGAACAGGCTGATGAAGATGCCCACCAGCGGTGGAATCACGATCTTGAGCGCCTGCGGCAGGATGATCTTGCGCATCTGCTGCCAGTAGTTCAGGCCCAGCGAATCCGCGCCTTCATACTGACCCTTCGGAATCGCCTGCAGGCCGCCGCGCACCGTTTCCGCGATATACGCCGCGGCAAACATGATGATCGCGATCTGCGCGCGCAGCAGCTTGTCGATGGTGAAGCCTTCCGGCAGGAAAAGCGGCAGCATGACCGACGACATGAACAGCAGGCTGATGAGCGGCACGCCACGGATCAGCTCGATGTACACGACGCACAGGGCCTTGATGGCCGGCATTTTCGAGCGGCGTCCCAGCGCCAGCAGCACGCCGATCGGAAACGCGAAGGCAATGCCGAAGGTCGCCAGGATCAGCGTCAGCGGCAGGCCGCCCCAACGGGCGTTCTCGACGTAGGTCAGGCCAAACACGCCGCCCCACATCAGCACGGACACGGCCGCCAGTCCCAGCGTCCAGATGAGCGCCAGCTTGCCGTTCCAGAAACGGCGCATGCCGCTCGCCACGATCACCGCGATCAGGATGCCGGTGGCGATCAGCGGACGCCATTGCTCGTCGAACGGATAGGTGCCGAACAGGATGAGCCGGTGCTTTTCAACGATGAACGCCCAGCAGGCGCCGCCCGCAGCGCGGCATTCCTGCGCGTTGGTGGCGTCAAAGCTCGCCTTGATGAAGGCCCATTCCACCAGCGCCGGCACGGCCATCAAGAGGCACCATGCCAGCAGCACGGTGATCAGGATGTTGAGCGGCGAGGAGAATAGGCGCGACCGCATCCAGGCCCAGGCGCCGGTTTGCGCGCCGGGCGGAGCGACGTTGGCGCTCAGGGTTTGCGTAGTGCTGCTCATCTCAACGCTCCACCAGCGCGATGCGCTTGTTGTACCAGTTCATGAATATCGAGATCGACAGGCTGACCGTGAGATAGGCGGCCATGATGATGAGGATGCCCTCGATGGCCTGGCCCGTCTGGTTCAGCGTGGTGTTCACCACCGACACGATGTCCGGATAACCGATGGCCACCGCCAGCGAGCTGTTCTTCAGCAGGTTCAGGTATTGGCTGGTCATCGGCGGGATGATGACGCGCAACGCCTGCGGCAGGATCACCAGGCGCAGCACCAGCCGGCGCGGCAGACCCAGCGAACCGGCGGCTTCCCACTGGCCGTTGTTGACGGCCTGGATGCCCGAGCGCACGACTTCGGCGATGAAGGCCGAGGTGTAGACAGTCAAGCCCAGGAAGAGGGCGACGAACTCCGGTGACAGCGTCAGGCCGCCGACGAAGTTAAAGCCCTTGAGTGCCGGCATGTCCAGCGTCAGCGATGCGCCGCTGGCGAGCCAACCGATGACCGGGAAGGCGACCAGCAGGCCGATGGCCGTGCGTCCCAGCTTGAACGGCTGTCCCGTGGCTTCCTGGCGCTTGGTGGCCCAATGACCCACGGCGATGATCGCCAGGATGGCCAGCCCCAGTCCGCATAGCACCCAGTCCAGCGATGCGCCTTCCAGCCCCGGCACCTTGAGGCCGCGGTTGGAGATGAAGACGCCCGGCAGCGGGTTATGCGCCTGGCGCGGGCCCGGCATGTTCTCGGTGATCAGCGCATACCAGAAGAACAACTGCAGCAGCAGCGGCACGTTGCGCATCACCTCGACGTACACCGAGGTGATCTTGTTGACCAGCCAGTTCTTGGACAGGCGGCCAATGCCGATGAAGACGCCCAGGACGGTCGCGGCGAGCAGCGCCAGCAGGCCCACGCGTAGCGTGTTCAGGATGCCGGCGAAGATGGCGCGTCCGTAGGTGTCGGCGGGCGTGTAGGCGATGACGGATTCGCCGATGGCAAAGCCGGCCTCGCGGTTGAGAAAGCCGAAACCCGTCGCGATGTTGCGCAGCGACAGGTTGTGCAGCGTGTTGTGGACCAGGAACCAGACGGCGGCCCCGACGAGCGCCAGGGCCAGCGCCTGGTACACCAGCGCCCGCGTGGCCGGATCGTTCCAGGAAACCCGGCGCGGCGGCCGCTGCACCGGGTGTTGAGCGGTGTGCTGCGCCACAGTTCAGCCCGCCATCAGGGCGCTGACCGCGACGGCCAGACGGTCCATGCCTTGCTCGATGACCTCGGTGGAGGTCGCGAACGAGAAGCGCACGTACGGCGACAGGCCATACGAACCGCCGTCGATCACGGCCACGCCCGCTTCGCGCAGGAAGAACAGGCTTACGTCCAGGTCCGTCTTCAACTCGCCGTCGGGACCCTTCTTGCCGATCAGGCCCTGCACATTGGCGTACACATAGAACGCGCCGTCCGGCATGGCGCACGAGATGCCGGGGATGGCGTTCAGGCGGCTCACGATGAGGTCGCGGCGCTTCTTGAAGATCCCGACCATTTCCGTGACGCTGGACTGGTCGCCTTCCAGGGCTGCCTGCGCCGCCGCTTGCGAGATCGCGCTGGGGCACGAGGTGCTTTGCGACATCACGGTGCTCATGGCCTTGATCAAATCGGCAGGGCCGGCGCCGTAGCCGACGCGCCAGCCGGTCATGGCGTAGGACTTGGACATGCCGTTGACGATCAGCGTGCGCTCAACCAGCCTGGGTTCGACCTGCACGGGCGAGGCGTGGGCCTGGCCGCTGTACGTGAAGGGCGCGTAGATCTCGTCGCTCAGAATCCACACGTGCGGATGGCGCAGCAGCACGTCGGTCAGCGCGCGCAGCTCGGTGGCGCTGTAGACGGCGCCGCTGGGGTTGCTGGGCGAATTCAGGATCAGCCAGCGCGTGCGCGGCGTGATGGCCGCTTCCAGCGTGGCGGCGTCAAGCTTGAAGCCTTGCGACTCGGGGCCGGTGACGACGACAGGCTTGCCTTCGCCCAGCAGTACCATGTCCGGATAGGAAACCCAGTACGGCGCGCAAACGATCACTTCGTCACCCGGCTCCAGGCTGGCGGTCAGCGCGGCGGCGATGATCTGCTTGGCGCCGGCGCCCACGGTGATCTGGTCCATGCCGTAGCGCACGCCCACGGTCTGTTCGAGGCTGTTGGCGATGGCTTTGCGCAGACCCACGGTGCCGTTCGGGCTGGTGTAGCGGATGTCGCCGCCCGCGATGGCTTCCTGGCCGGCGCGCGCGATGTGCGCGGGCGTGGGCATGTCGGGCTCGCCCAGCGTGTAGTCGGCGATCTCGCGGCCCTGGCGGCGGAGTTCGTCCACGACGATCTTGGCGGCCATGCTGGGCGAGGGTTTGATCTGTTTGAGACGGGCGTTGACGATGCTGTTCATGGTGTTGCTGCGTAAAGAGTGATCTGGCGCGGGCGTGCCCGCAGGCCGGGGAAATGAAGCGCGGCCCCGCGCAGGGCGGTGCCGCGGGAGCGATGCTTAGCGCACCGGCCAGCCGTACATCAGGCCGCCTTGCGTCCACAGCTTGTTCAGGCCGCGGTCCAGCTTCAGCGGGCTGTCCTTGCCCATGGCGCGGTCATAGCTTTCGCCGTAATTGCCGACTTGCTTGATGATGTTGTAGGCCCACTTGTCGTCCAGGCCCAGGTTCTTGCCCATGCCCGGCGTCACGCCCAGGATGCGCTGGACGTTCGGGTTGGTGCTCTTCAACATTTCATCGACGTTCTTGGACGTGATGCCGTATTCCTCGGCTTCCAGCATCGCGTTCAGCGACCAGCGCACGACGTTGAACCACTGCTCGTCGCCTTGGCGGACCATGGGGCCGAGCGGTTCCTTGGACAGGTTCTCGGTCAGGATTTCCCAGTCGTCGGGCTTGGCCAGGCGCGTGCGCATGTTGGCGGCGGTGTTGGACTTGTCGTTGGTGTAGGCGTCGCAGCGGCCCGATTCCAGCAGACGGAAGTTTTCGTCGTAGTTCTCGACCAGCACGGGCTTGAACGTCAGACCGCGGCTACGGAAGTAGTCGGCCAGGTTCAGTTCGGTGGTGGTGCCGGGCTGTACGCAGATGGTGGCGCCGTCCAGTTCCTTCACGCTCTTGACGTTCATCGCCTTCTTCACGATCAGGCCCTGGGCGTCATAGAAGTTCACACCCACGCCGATCAGGCCCAGCGTGGTGTCGCGGGTCAGGGTCTGCGTGGTGTTGCGCGACAGCATGTCGATCTCGCCGGATTGCAGCGCCGTGAACTTCGCCTGCGCGGTCAGGACGTTGCCCTTGACCTTGGAGGCATCGCCAAACATGGCGGCCGCGACGGCGCGGCACATGTCCACGTCCAGGCCGGTCCATTCGCCCTTGCTGTCGAGCACCGAGAAACCGGGAATGCCGGCAAAGCCGCACTGCAGGAAGCCCTTTTTCTTGACGGCGTCAAACGTCACGCCGGCTTGCGCGCCAGACGCGACGCACAGCAGGGTTGCCGCAACGGCGGAGCTCAGAAACTTGCGCATGGAGATTTCTCCTGGGGATCGAAAGTGATTGAAAAGCGGAGGGGTCGAAAACGGCCAAGCGTGCGGGGTCCGCCCCGGCAAGCCGGGGAGGGTGCATCGCGCATTCGGACGGGGTACGGGAATGGGGGAAAAAGCGCCGGCTCGGGGCCGGTCAGGCGGTGCGCCGGTGAATGCGCGTGGCGTAGGGGTGGTACGTACTGCGGAGGGTAAGAATGGGGCTCATCGGCGGCACAGGTACGGCAGGTCTTACGGATCGCGGAAAACGCTGGCAGTACTGAAGCCGCGCCGTATTACGTTATGCAATAAGACGTATGATGGCAGCCGTCATACAAGTAAACAAGTAAGGGGATTCCCGTAATCGGCATTACGGGAGGGCACGCGAGCGTGGCTTAAATCGCGGGGGGATGGGACAGCAGCTTGCGGTACCGCGCGATGCTGTCGCCCAGGTGGCGGGCCATGGCGGCGCGCGCGGCGCCGGGGTCGCGGCGCATGATGGCCGTCAGGATCGCTTCGTGCTCGCGCACATTGCGCGTCTCGTACATTTCAAGTTCTTCGGGCGTCTTGCCGCCGTGCTTGATGTTCAGATCGAGCATGACGTCGCGCACCGCCGCCTTCAGCAGGGCCGGAAAGTGCGGATTGTTCGACGCGCGGGCGATCGACAGGTGGAATTCATAATCGGCCTTGACGGCGGCTTCCATGTCGCGCGTAGCGCGGTTGAAGGCGTCGAAGGCTTCGACGATGCCGCTCAGATCCGCCGCGCTGCGGCGCTCTGCCGCTAGCCCACAGGCTTCCACCTCAAGGCCCGCGCGCAATTCCATGATGTGCAGCGCCCAGCGCGGATCCGTGGCGGGTTCTACGACGAAGTCGATGGGTTTCTCGCGGTCTTCGGTCACGAAAACGCCGATGCCGGGCTTGCTGACCAGGCGGCCGCTCAGGCGCATGGAAGCCACGGCTTCGCGGATGACGGTGCGGCTGACCTCGAATTCGTCGCACAGCGCGTGCTCGGAGGGCAGTTTGTCGCCGGCGCGGTACTGGCGCCCATCAAGGCGCTTGGTCAGTTCCTCGATAACGAAATCGGTCAGGCGCGAGCGGGGTGGCCGGGCGGGAGTTTGCATTGTCTCTCTTATAGGGAAAATCGCTGCGGGCGAGGCTGGCGGCCTGGCGCGCAGCCGCAAGTGTACGCGGTCCTCTGATGCCCCACGGGTGTCCGGCCCGATGGGTTCGGCCGCGCCAATAGCACGCGACCGCAAGGATGCACTGGGGCCATATGACAACATACGGGGCGAAATCCGCCAACTTTTCTTTGCATCAAGAAGCAAAACGCCCTCCAGCGGAGGGCGTTCTGGCGGCTAGTCACGCACGGTCAAGTGCGGACGATTTATTCGGCGCCGGACTTCTTGATCAGCGCGTGCAGCATTTCCATTTCTTCGCCGGTCAGGTCGGTCAGCGGTGCACGCACCGGGCCCGCGTCGTGGCCGACCAGCTTGGCACCGGCCTTGACGATGCTGACGGCGTAGCCGGCCTTGCGGTTGCGGATTTCCAGATACGGCAGGAAAAAATCGTCCAGCAGGCGGTTGGTGGTGTCGCTGTCGCCGGCGGCGATGGCGTTGTAGAACTCCATGGCCATCTTGGGCACGAAGTTGAAGACGGCCGACGAGTAGACCGGCACGCCCAGCGCGCGGTAGGCGGCGGCATAGACTTCAGCGGTGGGCAGGCCGCCCAGGTACGAGAAGCGGTCGCCCATCTTGCGGCGGATGCGGACCATCGATTCGATGTCGCCGATGCCGTCCTTGAAACCGACCAGGTTGGGGCAGCGGTCAGCCAGACGGGCCAGGCTGTCGGCCGACAGACGCGACTGGGCACGGTTGTAGACGATGACGCCGATGTTGACCGACTTGCAGACCTGCTCGACGTGGGCGGCGATGCCGTCCTGCGAAGCTTCGGTCAGGTAGTGGGGCAACAGCAGAACGCCCTTGGCGCCTTGGCGTTCGGCTTCTTGTGCGTAGGCGATGGCGGTGCGGGTGGGGCCGCCGGCGCCGGCCAGGATCGGCACCTTGCCCTTGCAGGTCTGCACGGCGGTGCGGATGACGTCGGAGTATTCATCGGGAGCCAGCGAGAAGAACTCACCGGTGCCGCCCGCGGCGAACAGGGCGGTGGCGCCGTAGGGGGCCAGCCATTCCAGACGAGCCGCATAGCTCTTGGCGTTGAAATCGCCGTTCTGGTCGAAGTCGGTCACGGGGAAGGAGAGCAATCCTTCCGAGACGATGGCTTTGAGTTCCTGGGGAGTCGTCATGGCTGTCTTCCAAATATAAGGAATGGGTATTGAAAAGGCGGTATGCCGTGGCCGCGGCGTTGTTCGATCCGCGATGTCAGTCATCGTACAACATATAAGTCAGGCATACAACGACTTCCCAGGAGAAATGTTGTCGTACAACAAGCGGAATGTATCTTTTGAATCTAGGAATTTCCCTATATTGAACGGAAAAGTCGGCCGCGCTATCCTCAGCGCTCATTGTCGTACGACAACGTACAAGAACGGCGACAATTCCCAATCTCTAGGAGACAAGTTTGAAGGCATTCCCCCTGTTGAGCCGCCTGTCGGCCGTCCTGGCCGTCGCCACCGCTTTTGCCGCACCTGTCCACGCCGCTGATGACTGGCCGTCTGCGAAGGCCATCACGCTGGTGGTTCCGTTTGCGGCGGGCGGCACGTCCGACATTTTGGGGCGCTTGATCGCCCAGGAACTGGGCACGACGCTCAAGCAGACCGTCGTCGTTGAAAACAAGGGTGGCGCCGGTGGCGTACTGGGCGCGGACGCCGTGGCGCGCGCCAAGCCGGACGGCTACACGCTGCTGCTGGGCACGATCGCCACGCACGCGATCAACCCGTCGCTGCTGCCCAGCATCAACTACAACGCGGCCAAGGATTTCTCGCCCGTGATCCTGCTGGGCAGCATTTCCAATGTGCTGCTGGTGGGTGCGAACCAGCCCTATAAGAGCGTGCAGGATGTCGTTGCCGCCGCCAAGGCCAATCCCGACACCATCGCCTTCGGCTCGGCCGGGCAGGGCACGTCGCAGCATTTGTCGGGCGAAGTGTTCAAGCAGCTGACGGGCGCGCACCTGACGCACGTGCCGTACCGCGGCAGCGCGCCGGCCATTTCGGACCTGATCGGCGGGCAGATCCCCAGCTCGTTCGAAACCGCCCTGGTCGCGTTGCCGTATGTGCAAAGCGGCAAGGTCCGCGCGCTGGCGGTCACGTCCGCCAAGCGCACCGCCGTGCTGCCGGACGTTCCCACCATGCAGGAAGCCGGCGTGCCGGGCTTTGACGTCAGCAGCTGGCAGGCCATCTACGCCCCGGCCAACACGCCGCCGGCCGTGGTCGAAAAGCTGAACAAGACGATCGCCGAGATCGTGGCCAAGCCGGAAGTCACCGCCAAGATGCAGGGCCTGGGTCTGGCCTACACGCCGAACACGCCGGCGGAATTCACGGCATTCCAGGCGGCCGAGCAGGCCAAGTGGGCCAAGATCATTGCCGATGGAAAGTTGAAGGCGCAGTGATTGCGTTGTCAGGTATGAAAGCCTGGCGCGGGGAGTCGATCCTCGCGCCAGGTTTTTTTATTGGGTTGGAGTTTTGACGGGGTGAATCGGGGTTTGCAATGGGCGTCTCAGTAGGTGTCTGACACCGGTGCGAAATGGCGTAGGCCCCGGGCCGCGTGGGGCGGCGGCGGGGCCTATTTGTTGATGTGACGCCCGAAAATTAGGCGTCAACCCATTACGCCTTGACGAGCGTGCCGTCCACCATGCGCGTCAGACCCAGCGGGTTACCGCGCTGGACGCCTTCCGGCAGCAGGCCGTCGGGCAGGTCCTGGTAGCAGACCGGACGCAGGAAGCGACGGATCGCCGTGGCGCCCACCGACGTCGAGGCCGGGTTCGACGTGGCCGGGAAGGGGCCGCCGTGGACCATGGCGTGGCTGACTTCCACGCCGGTCGGGTAGCCATTGGCCAGGATGCGGCCAGCCTTGCGTTCCAGCACGGGCAGCAGGGCGCGGGCGTCGTCCAGGTCGGCGTCGTCCACGAACAGCGTCGCGGTCAGTTGGCCTTCCAGGTGCTCGGCCACGGCGCGGACCTGCGCGGCGTCCTTGCACGCGACAACCAGCGAAGCGGGGCCGAACACTTCGGCTTCCAGCTCGTGCGAGGCCAGGAACTGGTCGGCGCTGGCGCCGAACACCACGGCGCCGGCGGCGTTGCATGCCGGGTTCGAGGGTTCGCCGCGGCCGACCGTCGACACGCTGGCGTGGCGCGCGAGGGCGTCCGCGCCTTGCTCGTAGGCCGAGAAAATGCCCGGCGTCAGCATGGTGGCGGCGCCCTTGGCCTTGACGGCCTCGGCGGCAGCCTGGCGGAAGCGGTCCAGCGCCGGACCTTCGATGCCGATCACCAGGCCAGGGTTCGTGCAGAACTGGCCCACGCCCATCGACAGCGAATCCACGAAGCCCTTGGCGATGGTCTCGGCGCGCGCTTCCAGCGCGGCGGGCAGCAGGAAGACGGGGTTGATGCTGGACATTTCCGCGTAGACGGGAATCGGCACGGGGCGGGCGTTGGCGGCGGCGACCAGCGCCAGGCCGCCGCGGCGCGAGCCGGTGAAACCGATGGCCGTGATGGCCGGGTGCGTTGCCAGTGCGGTGCCGATTTCATTGCCGGCGCCAAACAGCAGCGAGAACGTGCCTTCCGGCAGACCGTGCTTGGCGACGGCTTGCTGGATGGCGCGGCCGACGAGCTCGGACGTGCCGGGGTGGGCGTTGTGCGCCTTGACGATCACCGGGCAACCGGCGGCCAATGCCGACGCGGTGTCGCCGCCCGCAACCGAGAAGGCGAGCGGGAAGTTGCTGGCGCCGAACACCACCACGGGGCCCAGGGGAACGTTGGCCAGGCGCAGGTCGGCGCGCGGCAGCGGCTGGCGCTCGGGTTGGGCCGGGTCGATGGTGGCGTCCAGGAAATAGCCGTCGCGCACCACGCGGGCGAACAGACGCAGCTGGCCGACCGTGCGGCCGCGCTCGCCTTGCAGGCGGGCGACGGGCAGGCCGGTTTCCAGGTGCGCGCGTTCGATCAGCGCGTCGCCGATGGCCACGATGTTCTCAGCGATGCTTTCCAGGAATTGGGCGCGCGTTTCCAGCGGCAGGGCGCGGTACGGGTCGAACGCGGCGCGGGCCAGTTCGGCGGCGCGCGACACGTCGTCGGCGGAGCCGGCGGGGTAGGCGGGTTCCAGGCGTTCGCCGGTGGCGGGATTGATGGCGTGCTGGGCAGCGCCCGCGCCCAGGACGGCGGTCGAGCCGATCAACATCTGGCCGGTCAGGTTCATGGTCATCTCCAAAAATAGGCGCCGATCCGAAGGATGGGCGTTGTCGCCCCCGACGGGTCCGGGGAAAAAAATGCCCCCGGACCGGGGGCAGATAGCAGGTGTCAGTGCGGACCGATTACTCGGCGCCGGACTTCTTGATCAGGGCGGCAAGCATTTCCATTTCTTCGCCGGTCAGGTCGGTCAGCGGTGCGCGCACCGGGCCCGCGTCGTGGCCGACCAGCTTGGCGCCGGCCTTGACGATGCTGACGGCGTAGCCAGCCTTGCGGTTGCGGATTTCCAAATACGGCAGGAAGAAATCGTCCAGCAGGCGGTTGGTGGTGTCGCTGTCGCCGGCCGCGATGGCGTTGTAGAACTCCATGGCCATCTTGGGCACGAAGTTGAAGACGGCCGACGAGTAGACCGGCACGCCCAGCGCGCGGTAGGCGGCGGCATAGACTTCAGCGGTGGGCAGGCCGCCCAGGTACGAGAAGCGGTCGCCCATCTTGCGGCGGATGCGGACCATCGATTCGATGTCGCCGATGCCGTCCTTGAAACCGACCAGGTTGGGGCAGCGGTCAGCCAGGCGGGCCAGGCTGTCGGCCGACAGACGCGACTGGGCACGGTTGTAGACGATGACGCCGATGTTGACCGACTTGCAGACCTGCTCGACGTGGGCGGCGATGCCGTCCTGCGAGGCTTCGGTCAGGTAGTGAGGCAGCAGCAGGACGCCCTTGGCGCCTTGGCGTTCGGCTTCTTGTGCGTAGGCGATGGCGGTGCGGGTGGGGCCGCCGGCGCCGGCCAGAATCGGCACCTTGCCCTTGCAGGTCTGCACGGCGGTGCGGATGACGTCGGAGTATTCATCGGGGGCCAGCGAGAAGAACTCACCGGTGCCGCCGGCGGCGAACAGGGCGGTGGCGCCATAGGGAGCCAGCCATTCCAGACGAGCCGCATAGCTCTTGGCGTTGAAATCGCCGTTCTGGTCGAAGTCGGTCACGGGGAAGGAAAGCAATCCTTCCGAAACAATGGCCTTGAGTTCTTGCGGAGTCGTCATGTTGCGCTCATCCCTAAATGGCCGTCGCAGGCGAAAGGTAGGTGCTTGCGAACGGGATGCGGTGGTAAAAGGTGAGTCATCGTACAACATCAATTTGCCGGATTCAAGGCGTGTCCCCATGTGGCGCAGCATTTACAAGGGGAAACCCGAAATTCCTTTCTAGAGCCTTTCAGCGATATTCTCTTAGTTGTACGATAACGTACGGTGCCCGCAGCGGGGCATCCATCAGGCTAAAGGATTCATCATGCAGGTTGCAGTCGAGCAGGCGCCCGTTCTCATCAAGATTCATCCCGACGACAACGTCGCCATCGTGGCCAACGATGGCGGATTGCCGTCGGGAACCGTTCTGCCCGATGGGCTTCAGTTGGTCGACGCCGTGCCGCAAGGGCATAAGGTTGCCCTGACCGATCTGGCCGAGGGCGACGAGGTCCGGCGCTACAACGTGGTGGTCGGCTACGCCGCCAAGGCGCTGCCGCGCGGCAGTTGGATCAACGAGCGCGTCACCACGATGCCGACGGCCCGCACGCTGGAAGACCTGCCGGTCTCCACGCGGATTGCGCCGCTGCCGCCGCTCGAGGGCTACACCTTCCAGGGCTATCGCAACGCGGACGGCACCGTCGGCACGCGCAACATTCTTGCCATCAGCACCACGGTGCAGTGCGTGCAGGGCGTGGTCGAGCACGCGGTCGCGCGCATCCGCCGCGAACTGCTGCCGCTGTATCCCAACGTGGACGATGTGGTGGGCATCGAGCACACCTACGGCTGCGGCGTAGCCATCGACGCGCCCGGCGCGGCAATTCCCATTCGCACGCTGCACAACATTGCCCGCAACCCGAACTTCGGCGGCACGTCCATGGTCGTCAGCCTGGGCTGTGAAAAGTTGCAGCCGGACCGCCTCCTGGCGCCCACCGCCATTCCGATCCGTGCCGGCGAGGGCATGGGCGGCGACGGCGTGGACACCATCGTCCTGCAGGACGAAGAGAACATCGGCTTCGATTCGATGATCCAGCTCATCATGCGCACCGCCGAGCGCCACCTGCAGAAGCTCAACGCCCGCCAGCGCGAAACCTGCCCGGTGTCGGACCTGACCGTCGGCGTGCAGTGCGGCGGCAGCGATGCGTTTTCCGGCGTGACGGCCAACCCGGCCGTGGGTTTTGCCACCGACCTGCTGGTGCGCGCTGGCGGCACGGTGATGTTCTCCGAGAACACCGAGGTGCGCGACGGCATCGACCAGTTGACCGCGCGCGCCGAAACGCCCGAAGTCGCGGACGCGCTGATCCGCGAAATGGCCTGGTACGACGCGTACCTGCAGCGCGGCATGGCCGACCGCAGCGCCAACACCAGCCCCGGTAATAAGAAGGGCGGTCTGTCCAACATTGTCGAAAAGGCCATGGGGTCGATCGTCAAGTCGGGGTCCTCGCCGATTCATGGCGTGCTGTCGCCCGGCGACCGCCTGACACGCAAGGGCCTGATCTTTGCGGCCACGCCCGCCAGCGACTTCATCTGCGGCACGCTGCAACTGGCTGCCGGCATGAACCTGCACATCTTCACCACCGGCCGCGGCACGCCCTACGGGCTGGCGCAGGTGCCGGTCATCAAGGTCGCCACGCGCTCGGCGCTGGCCCGCCGCTGGCACGACCTGATGGACGTGGATGCCGGCGTCATCGCCACCGGCCAGGCCTCGATCGAGGAAGTGGGCTGGCAGCTCTTTCAGATGATGCTTGACGTGGCCAGCGGCAAGAAGCAGACCTGTGCGGAAAAACTCAAGCTGCACAACGCCTTGGCGCTGTTCAACCCGGGCCCCGTGACCTGATCGGGGACCCAATCCGTCCGTAGCGCCATCGCAGAATAAAACCACCGAGAGGAGACAGCCGATGGAAATTGACCCGCAAGTCCAGGCCGGCCGGCGCCGGCTGCTGGGCGCCGCGCTTGCACTGGCCCCCGCCAGTCTGGTGCACGCGCAGTCTTTCAGCTTCACCCCGCAGCAGCGCTACCCGGACCCCTCGGTCCGGATCCTGGACCCGGAATTCGCCAAGTACCGCATCTACAGCAGCAGCGTGGAGCAGCTTGCGACCGGCTTCCGCTGGCTGGAAGGTCCGGTGTGGTTTGGCGACGGGCGTTATCTGCTCGCTTCGGACATTCCCAACAACCGCATCATCCGCTGGGACGAAACCACCGGCCAAACCAGCGTGTTCCGCCATCCGTCCAATTTCAGCAACGGGCTAGCCCGGGATCGCCAGGGCCGCCTGCTGGCCTGCGAACACCTGACGCGCCGCGTCACGCGCACGGAGTACGACGGCAGCATCACGGTGCTGGCGGACCGCTTTGACGGCAAGCCGTTCAATTCGCCCAATGACATCGTGTGCCAGCGCAATGGCGCCATCTGGTTCACCGATCCGCCCTTCGGCATCGGCGGGCACTGGGAAGGCGACAAGGCCACGCCCGAGCTGCCGCATTCCGTCTATCGCATCGATCCCGGCAATGGCCGTGTGACGCTGGCGCTTGCCGACCTGGCCGGTCCCAACGGCCTGTGCTTTTCGCCCGACGAGAAAGTGCTGTACATCGTCGAATCGCGTCACCAGCCCAATCGCGTGATCTGGGCCTTTGACGTGGGCGCGGACGGCGCGTTGTCCAACAAGCGCCTGCACGTTGACGCGCAAGGGCCTGGCGCCATCGACGGCATCAAGTGCGACGAGGCCGGCAACCTGTGGTGCGGCTGGGGCAGCAACGGCTCGCCCGACGCCAAAGCTGAGGACCTGGACGGCGTGATGGTGTTCAACCCCGCTGGCAAGGCCATCGGCCACATCCGCCTGCCGGAACGCTGCGCCAATCTTTGCTTTGGCGGCGCCAAGCGCAACCGCCTCTTCATGGCGAGCAGCCATTCGCTCTATGCCCTGTACGTGGAGACCCGCGGCGCGGCATAGGCACATCCCCACCGCGGCCTCACCAGGCCGCGGGACACTTCAACACACATACCAAACAGTGTGGAGACAGCATGAACCCGAGCAAGAGACAGTTCCTGGGCAGCGCCGCGGCGCTTTGCCTGACGCCCCTGGTGCCGGCATGGGCCCAATCGGCGGAATGGCCGACGCGGCCCGTGCGCATTGTCGTGCCTTACCCGCCCGGCGGCTCGTCGGACATCATCGCGCGCATCCTGGCGCCCCGGCTGGCCGAAGTGCTCAAGCAGACCGTGGTCGTCGAGAACAAACCCGGCGCCAACGGCAACCTGGGCGCCGGTCTGGTGGTGCAGTCGGCTAACGAAGG
Source organism: Achromobacter sp. ACRQX (assembly GCF_022346505.1). Lineage (NCBI taxonomy): Bacteria > Pseudomonadati > Pseudomonadota > Betaproteobacteria > Burkholderiales > Alcaligenaceae > Achromobacter > Achromobacter sp. ACRQX. The sequence continues at coordinate 103,910 of NZ_JAKRML010000010.1, read as the reverse complement.
CCACACGGTCCTCTTGTGCGACGTCGGCGCGCTGGCGATCAGCCCGTCCGTCTATACGAAGCTGACCTTTGATCCGTCCAAGGACCTGCGCGCCGTCGGCATGCTGGCGTATTCGCCGCACGTGCTGGCCGTGCACCCGGACGTAAAGGCCAAGACCGTGCAGGATCTGGTCGAGCTGTCCAAGAAAGAACGCATCAACTTCGCCGTCACCGCGATCGGCAGCGCGCCTCACCTGGCGGCCGTCGCGGTTCAGCAGGCCACCGGCGCGCAGTGGGAATACGTGCCGTACAAGGGCGGTTCGCAGGCCGTCACCGACACCATCGGCGGCCAGACGCAGATCATCATGAACGGGCTGCTGGCCACGCTGCCGCACATCAAGTCCGGCAAGCTGCGCGCGATCGCGATTTCCAAGAGCGAACGCATGAAGCTGGTGCCGGACATCCCCACCATCTCCGAGCAGGGCGTGAAGGGCTTTGAGTCCGGCACGTGGCAAGGCGTGATGGCCCCGTCCAACATGACCGACCCGGTGGCGGCCCGCCTGCAGATGCTGATGGCGCAGATCGTCACCCAGCCGGACGTCACGGCGCAGTTGAACGAGCAGGGCGCCGAGATCGTCACCAAGAGCCCGGCCGAACTTGCGCAGTTCTTCAGCAGCGAGCGCGCGCGCTGGGCCAAGGTCGTGGCCAGCACCGACATCCGCCTGGATTGAACGGCGCCGACCCCGCCTTGCTAGGGGCGGGGTTCGGGAGCACACTGGAGTTGCGTCCAGGCTTCGGCCTGGACCGATTCCGTGGAGCTCGGTCAATGAAACCCTTGTTTGCCGCGGTGCTGGGGGCATTGGGTGCGTTGTCGGCGCTGGCCGCTGCGCCTGTGCTGGCGCGCGATCCGCTTCCGACGGTGCCATCGCCGCCAACGTCAGCCCGCACCTTGCCGGATACGTGCCTGGGCACCGATTGCCCGCGCATCGTTGACCCGGGCAAGATCAATCGGGATTGTCTGGGCACCTCGTGTCCGGGGTCCCGCTATCCGTCGCCGGCGGCAACGCCCACGCGGCCGCAGGATCAGCCCGGGCTGAAGGCGCCCACCCGGACATGGCTGCCGCCGATGCCGCCCCGGCCGGGTCAGACGCCAATAGGGCCGCTGACGCCCGCGCCCGCGTTGCCGCGATAGGCGCAGGGCTCGTGCATTATTCGTCGCCAGGCGGCATCACGAAGCGGCATGGTGGACGCACGGCGCCCCAGGCCGCAGGTATGATGGCCTGCTTGCGCCTGTCAATCTCCGCGCCGGCCCACACGCGCCGGGCTTTCCGAAGACACCACACCCCATGAACGACCGCCTGCAGCAGACTCTGCGCCGCTTCGACGACTACAACGCCGCCGACCCCAACACGTTTACCTGGGAAGGCGAATCCTGTCCGCAGGAGCTGTTTCTTGCGCAAAAGCTGCACGAATGGGTCATGAAGCTGGCGCCCGATGCTTCCGAACCGTTGATCCTGGCGTCCCGGTGCCAGCACATCGGCCGCTGGGAGATCGCACGCGCCAGCTATCCCGAAGGCCGCATCGGCTACCTGACGTGGCGCAAGGCGCTGGCACGGCATCACGCCGGCATCGCGCAGGAGATCATGAAGGAAGCAGGCTATCCGCAGGCAGATTGCGAGCGCGTGGCGGCGATCCTGATGAAGCAGGGCATCAAGCAGGATCCGGACGTGCAGGTCATGGAAAACGCGCTGTGCCTGGTGTTCCTGCAATACCAGTACGAGGCTTTTTACCCGGCCCACGAAGACAAGATCGTCGAGATCCTGCGCAAGTCCTTGCTGAAGATGGACGGCGCGGGGCATCAGCAGGCCATGACGCTGACCTATTCCGAGAAGGGCATGGGCTACATCAAGCAGGCGCTGGCGGCGCTGGAGCCGGCAGGATAGATACAGCCGCATCAATGCAGAAAGGCCTGCGCCAGGCCGGGAAACATTGTCCCGGCCTGGCGCAGGCCTGAATTGCTTTTGGCGGGCTTATTCGGACGCTTGGGGCGTGACGTCTGCCTGGTTGGCGTCAGTGGGCGTGACGTCTGCGGACGTCGCACCGGCGGCCTTCGTGTCGGCGGCTTTCACCTCTGCGGCTTTCACCTCTGCTGCCTTCACATCCACCGCTTTCACATCAGCGGGCGGCACGTCGGCTGGTTGCGCGTCAGGGGCGGCGTCAGCAGCCGGCGCCGGGGTCTGCTCAGCAGCCGTCTGCGCCTTTTTCTCGGCCCGTGCGCGGGCGGCGTTGCGCGACGCGTTGCGAGATGCCATGCGCTTGGCGTGGCGCGCTTCGTTGGCGGTCACGGCGCCGGCGGGTTCGCCGTTCAGGTCCACGCGCGGCGCGTCCTCGACCATGCTGGCCCAGTAGCGGCGGCCATCGCACCAGGTCTTGACGGCTTCCTTGATCTGCGCCTCGTCGAGCTGCAGCTGCTCGGCGTGTTGCACCAGGTCCGCCAGCACGCCCAGCTTGAGCGGCAGCTTGGGCGCGGGGTTCTTGGGGAAAGCCTTGGGAAAGTGACGTTGCAGGCGCGAAATGGCGACGACCACGGGATCGACCGGCGTCTCGCGCTTTTCGGGACGCGGCGCACGCTGGCCCTTGTCGCCGCCTTGCGCGCGCTTTGCCTTGTCGCCGCCTTGCGGACGCGGACCCTTGCCGGCGCCTTGCGGGCGGCGCGGCTTGTCCGTGCCTTGCGGTCGCGATTCGTTCTTCGAGCCTGCCTTGTCAGGCGACTGCTTGATAAGCAATTCCCGGATCGCGGCTAATTGTTCTAGTCCCATGTGCTACACAAAAAAAAGGTTGAGGCGGCGAGCGTATCCGCTGCGCCGCCAGTTGTCGGCCTTTCAGCAGCCCTGAAAACTTCTACCCGGAGATGACCACGAGCAGCGCCAGCGACAGCAGGATGCCGAACGCGGCCAGGGCAAACGGCAGTAGTAGAACATACACGCCGCGTTCTTGCCCCCGTCCATGCGCCAAACCGGCCGCAATCGACATCCGGACCGGCGAAAAAATCCCCATCGACGTGCCCGAGACGTGCAGCAGCGCGGCGGCCGCGGGCACGTTCAGACCGGCCTGAAGCGCTAATGATAGCTGGGAAGACATGAACAGGCTGTTCGGCGCATTGCCGCTGTTGGCCAGAATGCCGAATGCGCCAGCCAGAAGCGGCGTGATCAGGATAGTCCAGTCGCGCAGGCTCGAGAATAATCCATCGGCATACGCCCGGGAAATGCCCGCGCCCGCCAGCACCTCGGCCATCATTGCAAACAGAAAGACGGACATGACGGCATGACGTCCTGTCATCCACGCGGCGCGTGCCTGAGCCCGCAGCGCGCCCGGGTGGCGTTGCCAGGCAGCCATGGCTACCGCGCCCGCGATCAGCCAGCTTCCGGCGTGCAGAAAAGGCATCCAGGCCGGCAGGTCCGCATAAGGCTTGAATTCGGCCACGCCGGCAAGGCCGCGATTCAGGCCGGGGACGAGCCGCGTAGCCACCAGCCAGGCGATGAGGGCGATGTAGGGCAGGGCGCGGCGTGCGGCGTCCAGCGCTTGGCCGCGATCAGGCCTGCGGTCCGCCAGGAAGCGCAGCACGATCAGCGGACCGTAGGCTGCCAGCAGCGCCGTTTCCGGACCCAGCAGTGCGGTCGCTGCCGTCAGCAAGGCCAGGCTCGCGGCCATCCAGCCCGCTTCGCGCCCCAGTTCGGCCGCAGGCGCGGACAGCGCCGCGCGTGCGGCAGTGCGCCAGTACAACGCCAGCCACACCCCCATCAGCAGCGCCACGGGCGCCATGCTGTAAAGAGCAAGCTGCGTGGCCGGCACCCGCGCGTAGGCCGAGGCCAGCAACGTGCCGCTTCCCATCGCGCCCCACGGGATCAGCGTCTGGCTGAGCAGCGCGAACACCATGATCTCGCGCGGCTTCAGGCCCAGCGGGCGGATCAGCATCACCGTTCCCAACATGCCCACACCGAAGCCCGTGGCGGACTCGGCAAACGGGCCGACCAGGAAACAGGCGAAGAAGAGCAGCCGGCGCCGTGCGAGGGGTTCGAGACGCATGGCGTCCGGCGGATTGCCTGCCGCGCCCTTGCTCATGCCGCCCTGCGCCGCCATCTGCCAGAACAGCAGGCCGCCGAGGATGTAGGGGGTGATGATCCAGCCGATCCAGAGTCCGCGTTCCAGGGCAACGGCCAGTTGCGCCAGCGAGAACGGCGCGGGCGCGGCGAGCAGGGCGATGGGCAGCGCCGCCAGCAGGCCCAGCGCGGCGGCGATGGTCGTGTTGACGCGCCCGCTCGCGATCGCGGCGATCACGGTCAGCGCCGGCAGGGACCACAGCAGGTACATCATGAAAGAAACATCCGCATCGCCCGGGTGAAGTCGCGGCGCAAAGCGTATCAGTCTATGGCCGCAGCGGGTAGCCGTGGCGATGGGCGGCATGAAGGTGGGCGACGAAGGCGGCGGGCGGGGTGCAGGCAGGGACGCGCGCGTGCAGGCAGACCCCAGACGCAAGAACGCCGGCTGGCGTTTGCACGCGAGCCGGCGTTCGGGGGCGACGGGTCAGGTCGGTATTGCGTTGTCTACTGGCGTTGTTTACTGGTTCGCGCCGCGGATGTTGCCGGCGATACCGCCGGCTGCACCGCCAATGGCGGCCCCAGTCCAGGCGCTGCCCCCCGCGATGGCGGCAATGCCGGCGCCCGCCGCAGCGCCCATCAAGCCACCCGTGACGGTGCCTTGCTGTTCCTTGGTCATGTTGGTGCATGCGGCCAGCGATGCCATCGCAATGGCCAGGCCTATCGTGCGGATAGTCTTCATGGCGGCTCCTAGGGGGTGCGTTTCGTCTTGGTGGCAGGCACGACGATCTCAAACCAGATCGTCTCCATGACGGGGCGATCCAATTGGCCCGGATTGGCGGCATACCAGCGGTCGATGGTCTCGCGCACCGAGTCCAGCGTCTGGTTCTGAAGGCCCGCGGAGAACTTGGGCACCAGCGTCTGGGTATCCGGCACGGCCCGGCGTTGCTGATAGGCGCGTTCAACCTCAAGCGCATTGGCCACGCCCAGCAGATAGGCCTTCTTGAGGTTGGCGTCGGAATCGGTCCAGTGCTTGCCGGTGATGATCGGGGCGGGGTCCGAGGGGGCGGCCGTGACAGCCGACCCGACAAGCATCGAGAGGGCTACGGTCGCTGGGCCAAGCAGGTGTTTTACTCGCATCGCATCGCTCCTGTTGGGGGAACAAAAGATAGAAAACAACCTTCGCGCGCGATTCGGGCGGGGGGATCGAGATGGCCGATCGAAAAGCGGTACCGACCAATTTATGCCTGAATGCGTGGTCATGCAAGACCGGATTACAGGACGGATCGGCCGCTTCGGGATGCTCAATAGGCGGCTGCCGGGGCGGGCGCCGCGGCGTTCTGGTCCGCGCAAGAGAAGCTTGCCGCCAGCCGGCGGGCGCTATTTGCGTAAAGCAGCACGTCAACGCCTACCGCCACGAAGGTGCAGCCCAGTTCCAGGTAACGGCGCGCCAGCGCGGGGTCCGATGTCAAGGTTCCGGCTGCTTTGCCGTGTTCGATGATGACTTGCATGGCGCGCTCGATGGCGGCCTGCACGTCCGGATGCCCGGGCCGCCCGCGATACCCCATGGACGCGGCCAGATCGGCCGGCCCGATGAACACGCCATCGACGCCGGGCACCTCGCAGATCGCCTCCAGGTTCGACAGCGCCTGCACCGTTTCCGCCTGCACCAGCAGGCAGATCTCGTCGTCGGCGATTTCCAGGTAGTCCTGACGGGCGCTCCAGCGTGATGCGCGCCCCACGGCGCTGCCCACGCCGCGTATGCCTTGCGGCGGATAGCGGGTCGCGGCCACCAGGGCGCGGGCCTGATCGGCGGTGTCGACCATCGGCACCAGCAGATTCTTCGCGCCGATGTCCAGCATCTGCTTGATGAGTGCGGTGTCTCCGGCCACCACGCGCACCACGGGCTGGGCACGGTAGGGCGCCACGCTCTGCAGGGCGGCCAGGGTACCGCGCAGGTCGTTCGGTGCGTGCTCGCCGTCGATCAGCAGCCAATCGAAGCCTGCCGTGGCGGAGACCTCGGCCAGATAGGGATCGGCCATCGAGAGCCACAGGCCGACCTGGGCCTGGCGCGCGGCAAGGGCCGTCTTGAAGGGGTTGTGTGCAGGCATGCGTGAAGGTTCCTGAAATGACGGGTCAGCTGACGATGCCCAGATGCCAGGGCACGAATTCATGGTTGCCCAGGCCCAGCGCTTCGCTCTTGGTCGGCGCGCCGGAGGCCGCGCGCAGGATATGGTCGAAGATGCGTTGTCCCATCTGCGCGATGTCCACCTCGCCATCGAGCACCGCGCCGCAATTGATGTCCATGTCCTCGACGAGGCGCGCATACATGCTGCTGTTGCTGGCAAGCTTGAGCGTGGGCGCGGGCTTGGAGCCGAACATCGATCCGCGGCCCGTCGTGAAGCAGATCAGGTTGGCGCCGCTGGCGATCTGGCCGGTGACGGCGACGGGGTCGTAGCCGGGCGAATCCATGAAAACCAGGCCTGCGCGGTCGATGGGCTCGGCATATTCATATACGGCCTGCAGCGGCGTCGTGCCGCCTTTCATGGCGGACCCCAGCGATTTCTCGAAAATGTTGGCCAGGCCACCTTGCTGGTTGCCGTGGCCGACGACGCCGTTGAACTGCGCGTTGTGTCCGGCCGTGTACCTTTCCCACCAGGCCAGCCGGTCCAGCAGTTTCTGGCCCACTTCCGGCGTGACGGCGCGGCGCGTCAGCAGGTATTCCACCCCGTGGATCTCCGGGGTTTCGGACAGGATCGCCGTGCCGCCGTGCCGCACCAGAATGTCCATGGCTGCCCCCAGCGCGGGATTGGCCGTGATGGCGGAGTAGCCGTCCGATCCGCCGCATTCCAGACCGATCTTGAGGTGGCTTGCCGGCACGGGGCTGCGGCGCGCGGCATCGGCCAGCGGCAGCATCTCGTTGATGGCCCCGATGCCGGCCTCGATCGTGGCCCGGGTGCCGCCCGTGTCCTGCATCACGAGCGTACGCACCCGCGCGTCCCCGGCCAGATCCTGCGATTCGATCAACGCCGACACCTGATTGCGTTCGCAGCCAAGCCCCACGATCAGCACGCCGGCCAGGTTCGGGTGCCGCGCGTAGCCGGCCAGCGTGCGTCGCAGGACATCGAAATGCTCGCTGGGCGACGACATGCCGCAACCGCTCGTCTGCGCGAACGCCACTACGCCGTCCACGTTGGGAAACGCGGCAAGGCGTTCGGGCGTGAAGTGCTGCGCGATGTGGTGGATGACCGTCGCGGAACAGTTCACCGACGCGAGGATGCCGATGAAATTGCGCGTGCCTACCCGGCCATTCCCCCGAACGTAGCCCTGAAACGTCGCGCGTTCGGCCTCGGGCAGGATGTCGACCGGCCGCACATCGCGGCAGAAGCCCGGATCCCGCTCGAAGTCGGCGAGCGCAAGATTGTGGGCATGCACGTGCTCGCCGGCTTCGATGTCGCGCGCGGCCACGCCGATGATGGCGTCGTACTTGCGCACCGGCGTGCCTGCCGGAATCCGGCAGGCCGCAATCTTGTGGCCGCCCGGCACCTGCGCGCGTACCCGCAGGCCCAGCGCCGGGATAGGCATGCCCAAGGCCAGGGCCTCCCGGGCGACCAGCACGTTGTCGTTGGCGTGCAGCCGGATCAAGGGATTGGAAGTCACCGGGGATCAGCCTTTCTGCAGCATTTCTTTCAGTTTCAGGCGCGCGATCAGCGCGGTCTCCTGCGCATAGACCGACGCCACATAGGCCTGGTAATCCGGCCCGTCCAGGTACATCACCGGCGCATCGATGCGGTCGGCCACCTGCTTGAAGGCGTCGCTCTTGACCGCGGTGCGGAAGGCCTCGCGCAGCTTGCGCTCGACGGCGGGGTCCAGGCCCTTGGGCGCGCCGATGCCGTTGGGGGCCTCGACCACGACGTCGTAGCCCAGTTCTTTCAGGGTGGGCGCCTCCTTGAAACGCGAGGCGCGCGACTCGCCCCAGGTCGCCAGAAGCCGCAGCTTGCCTGCCTCGACATGCGGCGCCCACGAGCTTGAATCCGCCAGCAGGTCGATCTGCCCGCCCAGCACATCCTGCAAGGCGGCCGCGCCGCCCTTGTAGGCAATCGCATTGAAACGCGCGCCGGCCGTCATGGCGAACTCTTCCATGCCCACATGCGTCGCCCCGCCAATGCCGGCGTGGCCGTACGTCAGCTTGCCGGGATTGGCCTTTGCGTAAGCCACGACCTCCTGCAACGTCTTGAACGGCGAACTGGCAAGCACTGCGATGCCGAAGGTCTGGCCCGACGTACGCGCCAAATAGGTCAGCTCGCTGCGCGGATCAAGCTGCAACAGTCCCAATTGCGAGAAACGCGCCACCGAAATGGGAATCTGGCCGATGGTGTAGCCGTCAGGCTGCGCCTGCGACAGCGACTTCGTGCCGATCATGCCCGAGGCGCCCGCGCGGTTCTCCACCACGATGGACTGGCCCAGCACGCCCGACGCTACCTGGCAGAGCGCGCGCATGGACTGGTCCGCGGTGCCGCCAACGGGCCAGGGGCAGATGAAGGTGATGGGGCGCTGCGGATAGTCCGCGGCGCGTGCCAGGCCGGGGGCCAGCAGGCCGGCCGCGCCGGCGCCAGCCATGGCGCCCAGACAGGCGGCGCCCGCCAGGAACCTGCGCCGGTCCCGGTCAGGGGTGGGGATGTGCCTCATGGTTTGTCTCCGATGTGATTATTTTTGTGAGCACCCTCAAGGCTACAAGGCCGCCCGGATCTATTCTCGTGAGCTTATATATAACTATCCAATAGAATTGCCGCATCGAAAGATAACAAGTCTGATATGTAAGGATGTTGGCATGGCGCACCTGGACCGCGTGTTCCGCTCAAACCTGAAGCTGCGTCACCTCCAATTGGTGGTGGCGCTGGACGAGTTCCGGCATTTGGGGCGCACGGCCGAGTTCATGGCGGTCAGCCAGCCGGCGGTGTCGCGCATGTTGTCGGAGGTGGAGTCCATGCTGGGTCTCGCACTGTTTGCGCGGTCCGTGCGCGGAACGGAGCCCACCGACGCGGGCGCTGCAGTGGTGCGCTTTGCGCGCGGCGTGCTGGCGCAGTACGAGCGCACGCGCGATGAGATCGACGCCGCCGCAAGCGGCGCGGCGGGCAAGACGCGGGTGGGGGCGATGGCGGTCGCGCTGCCGGTGCTGCTGGCGCGGGCCGTGCATGCCTTGAAGCTGCGGTCGGCGCGCGCGACCGTCCTGATCGAAGAGGGCGATCTGACCCATCTGCTGCCGAAGCTGCGCCTGGGCGAACTGGATCTGTTCGTGGGACGGCTGGAGCCAGGCTACGCCGCGCCCGATCTGCATGCCGAAGCGTTGTTCGAAGAGCCGATGGTAGTGGTGGCGGCGCCCGGCAGCGACGTGGCAGGCCGCAGCGCACCGGGGTGGGCGGATCTGGCGGCGTTGCCTTGCGTGATGCCGCCGCCGTGGGCGTCATTGCGGGTGAAGCTGGAGCAGCAGTTCCATCATCGCGGCCTGCAGCCGTCGTCAGATCTGATGGAAACGTCGTCCTACCTGTCCACGCTGACCTTCATTCGTGAGCGCAATGCGGTGGGATTTCTGGCGAAGTCGGCCGCCCGCAGTTTCGAGCGCCAGGGCCTGTGCTGGATCCTGGACGTGCCGCTGGACCTGGCATTGCCGCCGGTTGGCATCATCACCTTGCGTGAAGCCCGGCTGCCTGCGGCCAGCGCGCACCTGATCGAATGCCTGAAGAACGAGGCAACGGCGCTGATGGCTGATGCGGCAAACGGCGCCGGTTAGGCCGGCGCCGTTCCCGCGATGGGCTTTACTTCGCGGCGGTGGTCTGTGCCGCGGCGGGCGCCAGCGCCTGCAGGAGCAGCTTGGCGTTGGCCTGCAGGTCGGCAACGGGATCGGCCCCGTCGGTGGCCAGCACGACGGCCTTGGCGCCGCCGGCTTCGATGGCCTGGCGCAGTTCCGGCGTGGGCTCGCGGTGCAGCAGCGCGGCGGCCGCGCCGTTGTCCTTGAGAGTGGCGGTCAGCGCCGCCAGCGTCTCAGGTGTCCAGTCCTTGTCGTCGCGCGCGTTCGTGTCGATCAAATCCAGATTGAACTCGGCAATCAGGTAGGGCAGGCGCTCGGACAGGCTGACGACGGCCACGTTCTCAGCCTGAGCCAATCCGGCCTGGCTGCTGGCGTTCAATTCGACCAGCGTGCGTTTGATCTGCGCCAGGTTCTCGGCGATGCGCTTGTCGTCGGACGGGGACAGGCGCCCCAGATCGGCGGCGACGATGTCGGCCATGCGGCCCAGGTTGACGATGCTGAGCCACGGGTAGGCGGCAAACTGTCCGCCGGGGCGCGTGTCGCTTTGCAGAGCAATGCCGTTCAGCGCGCCATCGAGCGGGCGGGCGGCGTCGATTTCGACGATGCGGATGTTGGTGCGCCGCGCGTTGGCGTAGAGCGGATCGTCGGGCCAGATGGAGCGCAGGCCGACCGCGGCGTCCGCCGATGCGGCGGCCTTTTGCAGCGCAGCGCCGCCGCGCCCGCTGAAATACGACGTGAGGCGGGTGGCCGGCAGGTTGGCGGGCGCGGCGCGCTCCACACGGATGGTGCTGCCTTTGGCCAGGCTGTCGGTCAGCGCAAACACGACGGGATGCGCGGCCAGCACGGTGACGCTGCCCGTGGCGGCGGCCGTGGCTTCCGGCTGCGCGGCGCGCGCGGCGCGGCCGGATTTGGCCGCTTCCTGGGCTTGCGCCGTGACGGCGGCGCCCAGCGCGGATGCCAATGCCACGGCCAGGGCGGCGCGGCGCAGGGTGACTGACTTCAAACTCATGCTGCATTTCCTTTCAGACCGGGGACCAGGCCGCGTGCCAGGGCCGAGATCGCAAACAAAACACCCGCGACCAGAATGATGGCCGCGCCGGATGGGATCGGCAGTTCCAGTTCGATGGGCAACATGATGCCGGCCAGTGTGCTGAACAGCGCGAACAGGACCGACATCGTAAAAAAGCCCTTGAGCGACTGCGCCAGCATCCGCGCCGCGGCCGCCGGAATCACCAGCAGTGCGCCGACCAGAATGGCGCCGATCACCTTGACCGAGGCCACCGTGACCAGCGTCACCAGGATCACGAACAGGTAGTCCATGGCCTTGACAGGCACGCCGCGCACGGCGGCCAGCTGCGGATTGAAGCTGGCCAGCATCAGCCGGTTGTAGTTGGGCAGGGCCAGCGCCAGCGCCAGGATCGCCACGCACGTCAGAACCGACAGGTCGTTGCTGTTGACGGTAAGCACCGAGCCGAACAGCACGTTTTCCAGGATGTGGATGTTGATGCGGCCTGAAAGCACGAGCAACAGGCTTGCGCCCAGCGCCAGCGACACCGACAGGAAGACGCCAATCAGCGTGTCGGGCGTGAGGCGCGTGCGATTGCTGAGGAAATTGAGCAGGATGCCGAAGATGAGGCAATAGCTGAACAGGCTGCCATACGGGCCGGTGTAGGGCTCGCCCAGCAGGATGCCGATTGCGACGCCGGTCAGCGCGGCATGGCCAACGGCTTCCGAAAAGAACGCAAAGCGCTTGACCACGACCAGCGTGCCCAGGCCGCCCAACACCGGTCCGATGATCAGGCCCGCAAGCAGGGCGTTGGTGACGAAGCCGAAGGCCAGCGATTCGGGCAGTACGCCGGATTCCGCCGCGCTCTGAATGAGCTGGCGCAGGTTGTCGAAAAAGGCGTTCATGCGGCGCGCTCCTGCGGCTGATTGCCAACGCGCGGCCGGGTTGAAAAGAGCGCAAGCAGGCGGTCGGGCGTCAGCACCTGCGCGGGCGGGCCGTCGCAAAGCACCTGGCGGTTCAGGCCGGTGACGCGATCGGCCAGGCGGCCGACGGCCTCCAGGTCGTGTTCGATCCACAGCACGGTCACGCGCTGCGCGCGCCAGCTGTCCAGCAGTTCTTCAAACACGCGCACGCCGGCTTCGTCCAGCGCCGACATGGGTTCGTCCAGCACGACCATCGACGGGCTGGGCACCAGGCCCTGGGCCAGGAGCACGCGCTGGCGCTCGCCGCCCGACAGCGCGCCCATGCGGCGGTTGCGCTTGTCCTGCATGCCAACGCGTTCCAGCGCGTCGCCGATTTCCTTCGATTTCGCGCGCGACAGGCCAAGGAACGCAGGTTTGCGCTGGCACATCGCGGCCATGAAATCGTTGACGGTCATGGGCAGGCCACGATCGAACTCAAGGGCCTGCGGGATGTAGCCGATGACGCCCGCCCGGTCGCCCGGCCACGCCACGCTGAGCTTGCCGCGATGCGGCATCTGGCCCAGCAGCGTCTTGACCAGCGAACTCTTGCCGCCGCCGTTGGGGCCGACCAGCGCATGCACGCTGCCGGCCGCAACGGTAAAGGCGACGTCGCTGAGGATGTCGGTACGGCCGAGCGTCAGGGAGATGTGGTCGAAGGTCAGCGTGGGACCCATTGCGCCGCCCGGGTGGGCTGTCACGGGGCCGGTCACGCGCCGGCCTCTTCGATGGCGCGCACCACAGTGGCCAGGTTCTGCTTCATTTCTTTTTCGAACTGCTCGGGGCTGTATTCGCCATACGAGATGTGCGACAGCGCATACAGCTTCACGCCGGTCTCGCGCTGGATCGTCTCGACGTACGCGGACGGGAAGTTGAGCTCGGAGAAGATCACCTTGACGTCCGCCGCGCGCAATTGCTCGATGGTGCCCTTGAGCTGCGCGGGGCTGGGCTCGATGCCGTGCGCCGGTTCGACAACCGCAGTGACTTCCAGGCCGAACTCACGCAAGAGGTAGTCGTAGGCGCCATGGATCGTGGCCACGCGCAGGTCCGCGTTGGGCGCTTTTGCAAGCTGGCCAAGGGCGTCGGCGCGCAGCTTGCGCAGACGCTGGCCATAGGCGCGTGCATTGGCGGTGTAGGTCTGCGCGTTGGCCGGGTCGATACGGCCCAGTTCGCGTGCAATGGTGTTGATCTGGGCGATCGAGGCGGTGATCGACAGGAACGTGTGCGGATTCACGACCTTGCCGGAATCGCCGCCGCCGCGTGCGGCCATGCCCACGGCCGCCAGCAGCGGCACCTGCGCGTTCGCTTCGATCACGGGGATTTTCGGCGTTTCGCTGGCGGCGATCATGCGGTCCGCAAAGTCGTCATGGCCGATGCCGTTGAGCACGACGACATCCAGGGTGCCGATGCGCTTGATGTCTTCGGCACGCGGCTCGTAGGCGTGCGGATTGAAGCCCACCGGAATCAGCGGCACGACCTCGGCCTTGTCGCCCACGATGTTGGCGACGTAGCTGTAGTAGGGATGCAGCGTCACGCCGATCTTCAGGCGCTTGGCCTCTTCGGCGTGGACGGGCGCGGCGAAGGCGCCGGCCAGCAGCGCCAGCGCGGCGATCGGCGCGGCGCAGCGGCGCAGGAGCTGTGAGAAAGACGAAAAGGCAGACATAAATCCGTAGGCTCGTGTCGGAAGACGAAGGGGGAGGGGCCCGGTCAGGGCTTGTTCTGGCGGGTCACGCCGGCGTCGAACTGAGCGACGACCTGGCGCCAGCCCGCGGCGGCCAGCGCGGCGTCGTCGGTGGCAGCGGGCACGCGGGCCGCGGCATCGCGGGCCAGCCAGACATCAGCCTGGGCGTCCGCGCCATGGTCATGACCATGGCCGTCCTTGGCGTGGCCGTCTTCGGTACGCAGCAGGAATGATCCGGCCAGTGCAACGTCGGCCGTCTGGCCCACGTATAGCGCCTTACCGCTCTGGCGTTGGAGCCGCCAGGCGTGGCCACCGCGCACGGCGGTGCTGTTGTCGGCCACAAACGGCGGCAGCCCCTGCGCGGCCAGTTCTTCAACCGAAGGCAGCGGCTCGCCGGCCTGCAGCGCGAAGCCGATTTCCTCGTAGGCGACGCGCAGGTCGGCGTAAATGCCTTGTTCGGCGGGCGTCAGGTCGCGCCGCGCATCGATCTGGGTGGCGGCGAGCGGCGCGCTTTCGGGCGGCGCTTCACGCAGGCCGATGTAACCCGCGGCGGCCGCGACGATGACCAGGCAGGCGCCCAGCACCGCCAGCGTTTCGTGTCCGGCGCCCGCGGGTCGGATGACTTGTGTATGCATGCTGCGAAGGGCCGGGGCTTACTGGATGTCGACGTGGTCGATTTCAACGACGTGGCCGGGGCCCGCGTCGAACAGCACGTAGAACTCGCCGTTGGGCCGCTTGAACGACATCTTGGAATCGGCATCCAGCTTGCCCGGCACGATGATCTGTTCGTCGTACGAGATCACGTCCATGGTGACGCCGGCGGCGCCGCTGCCGTCGGAGAATCCGCCGGTGCACTGGATCTGTTCCTTGCCATCGGCCTTGCATTCGGCCATGGGGTTGTGCGCCAGGGCCGTGGCGCTGGCGCTCAGCAGCGCGCCCAGCAGGGCAGCGCGAAGGCCGTTAGCGAAAATTGCATTCATCGGGATGCTCCTTGTTTCTTCAGCCACTCGACGGTGGCGGGGGAGGCCATGGCAAGCGGCCAGGCCGCCTGGTGCACCGAACCGTCCCAGCCTTCCGCGGTGACCCAGAGCTCGGCGTCCGGGGCGGTGCGCGGCGGGATCGGCACGGTGGCAAAAGCCCGGTGCGGGCTGCCAAAGAAAATCGAACCCGCGGCACGCAGGCTGCGCGGTTTGCCCACGCGCACGTAGACCGCGCGGATCTGATCCTTGCAGCCTTCGCACTGGGCCATGGTGAAGGTCTTGACCATGCCGGCTGGGTCGGACTGGGGCGGCTCGACCTTCCACTCGGCAAACTTCAGCTTCCAGGGACCCACGTCCAGCTCGCCCGCGGGGCGCTGGCCCAGCCCCATCAGCCCGCGCGACAGCGCCAGGTTGTCGAAATACTTCGGGACATAAATGATGGGAAGAATGAGCAGCAGGGCGCTCAGGTGAAAACGCCAGCGGCGCCAGAAACTGGGTTTGGCCGCGGCGGCGTCCAGGGTGGCGGTCTTGCTCATTCGGTCACCTCGCGAGCGGCGGTACGGTCTGCGCGGGCAGGGCGCAGGGCTTTGGCAGTGGCTTGCGCGGTGCGCTTGGTCCAGATCAGGAGGCCGCTGAGCGACATCATGGTCAGCAGGAGGCCAAACAGGAACCACACCAGCTTCAGCCAGAAGCCGCCGAAGTCGCCGGTATGCAGCGGCCGCATGGATTCAGTGAAGAATTCCAGGCCGTTGCGGTCGGACAGGCGGCGCACTTCCTCGACCGCGCCGTTGTACGGATTGATCTTGGCGTACTGGAACATCAGCGGGTACGCGCCGCGGCCCGAGATGGTGATCGGGTCATACGCGTTGCCGGGGAAGAAGACGTGCTGCGTTTCCAGGCCGGGCAGTTCGCGCTCGGCAATGGCAACGATCTCGTCGAGCGGCAGGCGCTTGACGGTTTCGCCGGCGGCGACGGTGGGCACCTGATCGCGGGCTACGACAGCCGGCACGCCCTGTGTCGAAATGGTGGTCGCCGTGTCGGACAGGATCGCCTGCGCCAGGAACCAGATCGCGCTGACCGAAATCAGCAGGATGAACCAGACCGACCACAGACCCGACAGGCGGTGGAAGTCGCCCCAGAAAATGCGAGCGCCCTGGCCGACGCGCAGACGCGGCTTCTGGAAATAGGCGCGCCAGAACCGCTTGTAGACCACCAGTCCGGTGATCAGCGACAGCAGCATCGGAATCGACAACAGCGAGACCAAGTACCAGCCCCAGCTATAGCCATTGTTGAACGGGATCAGCAGCCAGCCGTGCAGCGCGCGCATGAATTGGCGCAGGTCGAAGTTCAAGGCCGGACCTTGCACGTGGCCGGTGTACGGGTTGACGTAGATCGAGGTGAAGCGTGCGCCCGGATAACCCACGGCGGCCGTCAGGGCGAACTGCGATTCCTCAGGCCAGGACAGGCGCTGCACCGACGCTTCGGGTTCCTGTTTGGCGATGGAGTCCATCAGGGCCTGGTAGCCCATGCGGGGCGTATCGGCATCGGGCGCCTGGGCGCGAACGGCGGGGTTGATGAGCCAGACGATTTCCTGGCTGATGACGGCGATGGTCCCGGTCGCACAGATGAAGAAAAGGAAAATCCAGATTGGCAAGGCCAGCCAACTGTGGACGAGAAACCATAATTTGGAGCGCGATGGCTTGGCCATTCAAAAGCTATCCGGTAGACAGAAGAGGGTTGCCTGATCCCCATTTAAGGGAGGCGTCAGGCGGAATTCTAGCAATAATAGTTCTCAATTGTCTTAGTTGACCCTTCGATCGGTCGGGCCGCGCCGGCGCAAAGCATCCGGGATTGGCGGCCCGATGTTTAAAATGCCGGCTTGGCGACGGAATCGGCCGTCGCCCGGAAATCCCGCATGCCCACCCGATCGTCCTGTCCGTCCTCACGTCCAGTCTGCGCCGCCACCCTCGTGCGGCTGTTGCTGCTGCTTCTGCTGGTGGTGCGGGCGTTCGTGCCGGTCGGATACATGCCGGACGCGCAGGCGCTGAAGCAGGGGCGCCTGGAACTGGGCTTCTGTGCCGCGGGCGGCGGGGTGTTTCCCGGCATGTCGGGCAGGGCCGATGCGCACACCGCCCACACCGATTCCTCTCATGACCACCATGAGCACCACGATTCTTCCCAGCACGTGGGCGCCGGCCAGGAATGTCCGTTCGGGCTGAGCGCACACCCGGCGCTGCTCGTGCCGCCCACCGTCGCGCTGGTTCCTGCCTTGCTCGGCTGGTGGGTGCAGGCGCCCCGACTGACCGACAGTCCGCGGCCGCCCATGCCGGCCGCCGGGCCGCCGCTGGGACAGCGCGCTCCGCCTCGAATCACCGGATGACATCTGTCGCCGTGCGCGCCAAGCGCACGATTGCCGCCTGCTGCAGGCGGCGTCCGTTGTTTTCGAGAACATCATGTCCACTGAGACCCTGGTTAGTCCGGCCGCCTCCACGCGGCCGAGGGCGGCAAGCGGCAGCGCGTTGCTCGCGCTGATCACCCGGCTGCATTTCTATATAGGCCTGTTCGTCGGCCCCTTCATCCTGGTCGCGGCGGTGACCGGCACGCTGTTCGTGCTGACCCCGCAACTGGAAAACCTCATCTACGCCGACCAGTTGCGCACCACTTCCACTGGCGCGGCGCAACCCCTCGCGGCGCAGGTCCAGGCAGCGCAAAGCCAAGTCGGACCGGGCCCGCGCCTGTTCGCCGTCCGGCCCGCGCCCGGCCCCGGCGAAACCACGCGCGTGATGTTTACGCAGCCCGGCATGGGCGATTCCGAATCCCGCGCGCTATTTGTGGACCCCGTCACGCTGAAGATCCAGGGCGACATGGTCGTCTACGGCACCAGCGGCACGCTGCCTTTCCGGACCAAGCTGGACTACCTGCACCGCAACCTGATGCTGGGCGACCTGGGCCGCAACTACAGCGAACTGGCGGCGTCGTGGCTGTGGATTGCGACGCTGGGCGGTCTGGTGCTGTGGTTTGCCCGGCGCGGGCGCGACAAGGCGTTGGAAGCCCGCAGCCCGCGCCTGCGCGCCCGGCGCTGGCATGGACTGCTGGGGTTGTGGATCGGCATCGGCCTGGTGTTCTTCTCGGCCACCGGGCTGACCTGGTCCAACTGGGCCGGTGCGCGCGTGGATCAATTGCGCGCGCAGTTGGGGTGGATCACGCCGGCGGTGTCGTTGAAACTGCCCGACGCCGGGATGCCCGCCATGGCAGCCATGCCCGAGGGCGGCGAGCATGCCCATCATCATGGCGGCCAGCATGACCACGCCGCCATGTCGCCGGCGCCGGACACCGTGCCGGCGGGCTTTGACCGGGTGTTGCAGGCCGCGCGCCAGGGCGGCATCGACAGCAGCCAGCTTGAAATCCGGCCGCCGCGCGGCGCTGGCCAGGCGTGGTTGGTGCGCGAGGTGGACCGCTCCTGGCCCACCCAGGTCGACACCATCGCCGTGGATCCGACCACCTATGCCATCACCAGCCGTGCCGACTTCGACACCTTTCCGCTCATCGCCAAGCTGATCCGCTGGGGCGTGGACATGCACATGGGCATCCTGTTCGGCTGGCCCAATCAACTCCTGATGGCCGCCATTGGCATCGCCCTGACGACGATGATCGTGCTGGGCTACCGGATGTGGTGGCTGCGCCGTCCGGCCGCGGGCGCGACAGGGCAGACGCTGACTCACGCCTGGCGCGAGCTGTCATGGCCCGGACGGATCGGCGTGGCGGTCATCGCGCTGGCGCTGGGATGGAGCCTGCCGGTGATGGGCGTGAGCCTGGCCGTATTCCTGGTCATTGATGTGTTGCGCTGGGTAGCCGCCAGACGCGCTTGATATGCGTCAACGGGCAGTGCAGATGGGCGCGGGCAGACCGGATTCGGGGCCGGAACCGCGCTACCATCTGCGGCGTCAAGGGGATTTGATGTACACAAGCGCCACTGCTGCCAGACGATGGGTTTCGCTGTTCGCGGCGGCCCTGTTCGTCTTTCAGGCGCTGATTGCCTCTGCGGCGCTCGCCGCACCAAGTCCCGCCGGTATGTCGGGCGCCGCCGGCGCCACCACCATCATCTGCACGGCCAGCGGGCCGCGCGTTGTCACCATCGGCATCGAAGGCGCCACGCAAGGCGTCGAGCAGCACAGCGGCGCCATGCCGCATTGCTGCGTTGCCGGCTGCGCCATGTTGGGCGGCGCCACGCTGCCCGGACTGTGGCTGCTTGCCTGGCTGCTGCCTACGCTGGCGCAGCCTGCTACGGCGCCGGCCGCCGACGTTCCTTACTTCTCCAGTGCGCATGCCCGGCTGCAGCAGCAGCCGCGCGCGCCGCCACCCGTCGCCTGACGGCACTTCTCTCAGCATCACCGGTTTGCATCGCGGCGCCCACGGTTGACGGGCGCGCCGCCGGTTAGCGCCTGCTCATATCGCCGCTTTTGGCACGGATCCGTTTGAGGATCCGGGCGCCGAGGCGCGCCCATGCATGGCCTGTCCGCGCGGGGGTCAACGCCCCGATTGCAGATTCCGACTCAGATTCCAAGTTGATCCAGATTCCCTATGCGCAAGCAACCGCAATTCGTCCGCATGACCTGCCTGGCCGCGGCCGTGGCCGCCACATTCTCCGCCGCCGCGCAGCCCATCCAGGAGGGCGTAACCACGCTCGAACCCGTCGTCATCATGGGCGTGGCGCCCAGCGCGCCGCTGACCTTCACGACCGATCCGAAGCTGCCGCGCCAGCCGCTGCCAGCCAGCGACGGCACCGACTACCTGAAGACCATTCCCGGCTTTTCGGCCATCCGGAACGGCGGCACCAACGGCGACCCGGTGCTGCGCGGCATGTTCGGTTCCCGCCTGAACATTTTGACCAACGGCACCTCCATGCCCGGCGCCTGCCCGTCGCGGATGGACGCGCCCAGTTCCTATATTTCGCCCGAGAATTTCGACCAGCTCACCGTCATCAAGGGACCGCAGACAGTGCTGTGGGGGCCGGGCGCGTCCGCCGGCACCGTCCGCTTCGACCGCGACACACCCCAGTTCACCGAGCCGGGCGTGCGTTTTGACGGCAGCCTGACCGGCGGCTCGTTCGGGCGCAACGACCAGACGGCGGACCTGACCATCGGCAACGAAAGGGTCTATACCCGAATCACCGCCAACCACTCGCATTCGCAGGACTACAAGGACGGCGACGGCAACACCGTGCCGTCGCGCTGGGACAAATGGAACGCGGATGTCACGATGGGCTTCACGCCCGATGCGGACACGCTATATGAACTGACCGCCGGCACGGGCGACGGCGAGGCGCGGTATGCCGGGCGCGGCATGGACGGCTCGCAATTCAAGCGGGAAAGTTTTGGACTGCGCTTTGAAAAACGTAACCTCGGGCCCGTCCTGAGTCAGGTCGAGGCACAGCTCTATTACAACTACGCGGACCACGTCATGGACAACTACACGCTGCGCGCGCCGGACCCGTCCAGCGCCATGGCAATGGCGATGGCCTCGGACGTGGACCGCGCAACCTGGGGCGGACGTGTCGCCAGCACCTGGAATCTGTCGCAAGACACCAGCCTGGAGGCAGGGATGGACTTCCAGCAAAGCCGCCACCGCGCCCGCAGCGGCTCGGACACCATGTCCTATCGCAGCCAGCCGTGGGTCAAGGACGCCGATTTTTCCAATACGGGTGTCTTTGGCGAATTGACCTGGCGCGCCGCACCGGACAGCCGCGTGATCGGCGGCGCCCGCGTCGACTGGGCGTCCGTCAAGGATTTCCGGCAGACCACCGGCGGCATGATGATGGCCATGCCCAACCCCACGGCGGGCGAACGGCGCAACGACACGCTTCCCAGCGGCTTCCTGCGCTATGAAAAAGATCTGGAATCGCTGCCCGCCACGCTCTACATCGGGCTGGGTCATGTGGAGCGGTTCCCGGACTACTGGGAACTGTTCTCGCCCAAGCGCGGTCCGGCCGGCTCGGTCAACGCCTTCCAGGGCGTGAAGCCGGAAAAGACGACCCAGCTTGATTTTGGCGCCCAGTACAAGACGGAAACGCTGGATGCGTGGTTCTCAGGGTATGCGGGCTACGTGGACGATTTCATTCTTTTCAATTACACGTCCGGCGGGATGATGGGGGCCACCTCGCAGGCGACGAACGTGGATGCCCGGATATTTGGCGGGGAGTTTGGCGCGTCCTATGCCGTGACGCCGAGCTGGAAGGTGGGCGCCACATTGGCCTACGCCTGGGGCCAGAACCGCAGCGACGGCCGCGCGCTGCCGCAGATTCCGCCGCTGGAGGCCAAGCTCACCGCCGCCTATGACGACGGCACCTGGTCGGCGGGCGCTTTGTGGCGCATCGTCGCCCCGCAAAAACGCTACGCGCTGAACGAAGGCAACGTCGTGGGCAAAGATTTCGGTCCCAGCGCCGGATTTGGCGTGTTTTCCCTTAATGCGGGATACGTCGTGAACAAGCAGGTTCGGTTGTCGCTAGGCGTGGACAACGTGTTCGACAAGACCTACAGCGAACACCTGAACCTGGCGGGGAACGCCGGATTTGGCTATCCGGCGGGCACGGCGGTGAACGAACCCGGCCGCAGCGTCTGGGCTCGGGTCAGCGTCCGATACTGACCGAAACGGGGTTGGGCACGCTACTTGCTGAAAGGGGGGTGAGGGTCATTCCTTGTCTTATGGAGAAGCAACATGGAAGAGTTCAAGTACACGCCCACCTTGTCCACCCCCCAGCCGATGACCAATGGCGAACGTTGCGCGATGCGAACGCTTGCTGCGGCGCAGCAACTTTTGCACCCGGATCGTCCGCCGGCCGTCCTGATGTCGACGGTCGAAGCCGAATTGGCCAAATATGTAAAAGATACCTACCGGCCGCGCACGGCTTGGTAAGGCGCGGTGGCGGGGCGCGGCGGAATGACGGCGCGCCCGCCATTGCGGAAATTCGAGATGGTTAGAACTTTTCGGGCACATACCGGAACGGATGTTCCGGCTGCGTGTAGCCCTTGGCCTTCTGCCGTTTGGGCAGGGTGATTTTTTCCCTGGCGCTGACGGTGTAGGGAATGTGTTCCAGCAGGTGGGTAATGATGTTCAGCCGGATTCGCTTCTTGTCGTCGGATCGTCCGACGTACCAGGGCGAGATCGACGTATCCGACGCCCGGAACATCTCGTCCCGGGCACGCGAGTAGTCGTACCAGCGGCTGTACGAATCCAGGTCCATCTTCGTCAGCTTCCAGGTCTTGCGCGCATCGTTGATGCGCGACTGCAGGCGGCGTGTCTGTTCCGCCTCGGTGACTTCCAGCCAGTATTTGAAGAGCAGGATGCCGGAGTCGATCATCACGCGTTCCACCAGCGGCACGGCTTTCAGAAAGGCGTCGACCTGCGCCTGGCTGCAGAACCCCATCACGCGCTCAACGCCAGCCCGGTTGTACCAGCTGCGGTCGAAGATCACGACTTCGCCCGCAGCGGGCAGGTGTGGCAGGTAGCGCTGCATGTACATCTGGGATTTTTCGCGCTCGGTGGGGGCGGGCAAGGCCACGACGCGAAAGACGCGGGGGCTGACACGCTCGGTCAGCGCCTTGATCGTGCCGCCTTTGCCGGCGCCGTCGCGCCCTTCGAACACGATGCAGACCTTGGCGCCCGTATCGACGACCCATTGCTGCAGCTTGACCAGTTCCACATGCAGCTGGGCCAGTTCCCTTTCGTACTGCTTATTGGAAAGCTTGCCCGCCTCGGCGGTCTCGGGATTGTCCTTCTGCTTTTTCTTGTCGCCCATCGTCGCGCTCCGGAAGTCTTCCTGCCACGAATGAACGGCGCACGCCGGCGCCACATGTGATCTGAATATATTGCCGATTCAAGGCGGTTTGGGAGCGCGTTACCAATGGAATTATGGTGACGCAGTCCGCCGCGCCATTGGGCGCTGGTCACCCGACAAATGTTTCGGGAACGTTATTTGCTGCCCGGGTCCACGGCCACGTTTCCGCTGGCCGCAGCGAATCTGAGGTGAGGAAAATGGAACCAGATCATTCCGTTGGGCAGACATCTTCCCAGGACAACGCCGTAGAGGCGACCTCAACGCCCGACGATCTGCCGGTGCGGCCTGGCGCAGGCTCGCCGACTACGGGCAGCGCGCCGCCGGTCAAGCCGTCGGATGCCAGTGAGAACACGCAGGGCAACGAAGTCAGCAACGAGGACATGGAGCCATCGGACGCCTCCGAATCCAATCCCGATCCCGCCGACTCGCAACGCACGTCCTGAACACAAGAGACCCCCGAGGAGATCCGATCATGATCGTAAAGACTGCAATGCTGGGCGTGGTTGCCATGCTGGGCGCCGCTGGCGCCGTGTCCACCGGCTGGGCGCAGGGTGCGCCGCAGTCCGTGACCGAAGTGCGAGTCGATGTTGCCAAGGTCGAGGCCGGCTACCGCGCCTCGAAGATCATCGGAGCGACCGTCTACAACGGCAAGAAGGAAAAGATCGGCACCGTGGATGACCTGATCCTCGGCCCGCCCGACTGGGCGCCGTATGCGGTGCTGTCGGTGGGCGGGCTGCTTGGCGTCGGCAATCATCTTGTGACGGTTCCGCTGTCGAAAATGCAGGTCGCCGGCGACCAGTTCCAGCTGCCGGACGCCACGAAGGACACGCTCAAGGCGCTGCCCGAATTCAAGTACGCCAAGTAAACCGGCGCGGGGCAGTACGCTCCGCACCCCATGCCTGATCCACGCCCGCAGGAGGCCACATGCAGATCGAACCCGTCGACGAACCCCGCCGTTACGAATCGCCCTCGCGTTCTTCATTGGTTGCGCAGATCAAGGACATCGACGCCCGCAGGCCGGATTTTCCAGGCGAACACATCATCGTGTTTGGCGTGGGCGTGCTGCTGATGCTGTCTGGCATGCGCAGCCGCACGCTGTTGCGGCGCACCCTGGTCACCGCCGCCGGGACCGCCTTGATCGGCCGCGCGGCAAGCGGGACGGGCGGCATTGCCCGCGTCGCCCGCATCGTCAAGCGCCTGGGCTGATCACGCGCAGGAGACCGTCATGGCAGCAAGAACGATATGGAAAGGAGCGATTTCCTTCGGGCTGGTTCACATTCCCGTGGGCCTGCACACGGCCACGACGGAGTCCGGCGTGGACTTCGACTGGCTGGACAAGCGCTCGATGGACCCGGTTGGCTACAAGCGCATCAACAAGCGCACCGGCAAGGAAATCGACAAGGACAACATCGTGAAGGGCGTGGCGTACGAGGACGGCAAATACGTCATCGTGTCGCCCGAGGAGATAGCCGAGGCCTATCCTCGCACCACGCAGACCATCGAGATCCAGCAGTTCGTGGACGCCGGGGGCGTGTCGTTTGTTTATCTGGAGCGACCCTACTACGTCGCGCCCATCAACAAGGGCCACAAGGTGTACGCCTTGCTCCGGGACACGCTGGTCAAGACAGGAAAGATCGGCATCGCCAAGGTCGTGATCCAGACCAAGCAGCACCTGGCGGCGCTGATTCCGTCCGGCGACGCGCTGGTGCTGAACCTGATGCGCTGGGGCGACGAGGTGAAGTCGGTGGAAGGGCTGGATCTGCCCAAGGCCGGCGCCAAGAACATGACGCCCAGCGCCAGCGAGATGAAGATGGCGAAGATGCTGGTCGACGATATGTCCGGCGAATGGGATCCCGAACAGTACAAGGACGAGTTCAAGGCCGCCGTGATGGAGCTGGTGGAGCAGAAGGCGCGCGCCGGCGAGACCGAAACCGTCATCGAGCCGCAGGAAGCGTCGCCCGCGTATGCGGACAACGTCATTGACCTGACCGAGCTGCTGCAACGCAGCCTGAAGGGGGGCAAGGGCGGGTCCAAGGCGGCCAAGTCCGACGAAGGCGATGACAAAAAGGCAGCCAAGGCGCCGGCCAGGAAGACGGCGGCCAAGTCGGCGAAGAGCGCAAGCAAGACGGCCAGCAAATCGGCGAGCAAGGCGACGGGTAAAACCGCCAGCAAGTCGAGTGACAAGACCACCGGCAAGACAACGAGCAAAACGCGCAAGGCGGCCTGACCATGGCTGACACGCTGAAGAAGTACCGCGAAAAGCGCAACTTCGAGATCACGTCGGAACCCGCCGAGGGTGGCGAGGCCAATGAGGACGCCCGCGCCTTCGTCATCCAGAAGCACTGGGCCAGCCGGCTGCACTACGACTTCCGTCTGGAACTGGACGGGGCCATGAAGAGCTGGGCGGTGCCCAAGGGGCCGTGCTACGACCCGGCGGTCAAGCGCATGGCGGTCCAGGTCGAGGATCACCCCATTGCCTACAACCAGTTCGAGGGGCAGATTCCCGAAGGGCAGTACGGCGCCGGCAAGGTCATCATCTGGGACGAAGGCAAGTGGATGCCGGTGGGCGATCCGCGCAAGGGCTATCGCGACGGCCACCTGAAGTTCGACTTGCAGGGCGTGAAGATGCAGGGCCGCTGGGCGCTGATCCGGCTGAAGGGCAAAGAGTCGGATAAGCAGCCGCCCTGGCTGCTTATCAAGGACCGAGACGATTTCGCGCGGCCCGAGCGGGAATTCAGTGTGGTGGACGAAATGCCGGATAGCGTGGTGCCGCTGCGCAAATCTGCGAAGGCCAAGCCGGCAGGCAAGGGCGGCGAGGCGACAGCCAAGGCGAATTCCGCAGCCAAGACGTCACGTTCCGCAGCGAAATCCCGCGCCAAATCCAAAGCTCCCGCGGAGGCGGCGGCTGACGAGCGATCCCAGGATCAGGACGACAACACCGCCGACGATCAGTCCGCGTTGCCCGGTGTAGCCGCCGACTTGCCCGCGCAACTGAAACCCCAGCTCGCCACGCTGGTGGACGGCGTGCCTCAGCATGCGCCGGACTGGCTGTACGAGATGAAATTCGACGGCTACCGGCTCGTCGTCCGGATCGAAGGCGACGATGTGCGGCTGTTTACGCGCAACGGCCACGACTGGAGCGCCAAAATGCCGCATCTGGTCGAGGCCATGCGCGCATTGCCCGCCAAATGGGCGTGGATCGATGGCGAAATCGTGATGCTGGACCGCGAAGGCATTCCGAACTTCCAGTCGCTGCAAAATGCCTTCGACAACGATCGGACACAGGACATCGTGTTCTACGCCTTCGATCTGCCGTTCGTCGGGATGCGGGACCTGCGCCAGGAGCCCCTGGGCGTGCGGCGGGCGCTGTTGCAGCAACTGATGGACGCCGCCGAAGACGACCAGCTGCGATTCAGCGAGGCCCTTGAGGCCGCGCCGTCAGATCTGGTGGCAACCGCGTGCAGGATGGGGCTTGAGGGCATCATGGCCAAGCGCCTGTCGTCCCCGTACGTGTCCCGGCGCAGCGACACCTGGGTCAAGGTCAAGTGCGCCCGGCGTCAGGAGTTTGCGATCGTCGGCTACACGGCGCCCAAGGGCAGCCGGGCCGGGCTGGGCGCGCTGCTGCTCGCGGTCACCGAGCAGGATGGCAGCCTGCGCTATGCCGGCAAGGTTGGCACGGGGTTCGACGACGCAAGTCTGGTGTCCCTGCAGAAGCGTCTGGCGGCCATCGAGACGGACAAGAAGCCGGTCACGAATGCGCCCGCGGCGGGTGGCGTTCGCTGGGTCAAACCCGAACTGATCGCCGAAGTGTCGTTCGGCGAATGGACGAGCGGCGGCCACATCCGTCATTCCGTATTCCGGGGCCTGCGGCAGGACAAGCCGGTGAAGGCGATTTCCCGGGAGAAGGCGGTGCCGGTCGAGGACGTAGACGGCGACAAGGGCAACAGGAAATCCGCTTCGAAGGCGGTGCCTGCTGCCAGATCCGCAGCCAGATCTGCCACGGCATCTGCCGGCACATCAAAGGCATCTTCAAAAGCATCTTCAAAGGCGCCCACACCCGACTCCGATGTCAAAGCCGCGCCCGGCGGCAAAACCAGCCGCGCCAAGGGCGGCAAGCTCACCAATCCGGACCGGGTCATCGACCCGTCCACCAAGCTCACCAAGCTGGATCTCGCGCGCTATTACGGCCTGATCGCGCCGCTGATGCTGGAGCATCTGAAGGGCCGGCCCGTGTCATTCCTGCGCGCGCCCGCCGGCATCCAGGGCGAATTCTTCTTCCAGAAGCATCTGGAAGCCGCGATGCCCGGCGTCAAACCGTTGCCCGCCAAGCTCGATCCGGATCATCCGCCGCTGCTCGAAGTCCCGACCGCAGAGGCCATCATGTCCGCCGTGCAGATGAACGTCGTCGAATTTCACACCTGGAACGCCGTCAAGACGTCCATCGACAAACCGGATCGCATGATGTTCGACCTGGACCCGGGCGAGGGCGTGCCATGGCCGACCATGCAACAGGCCGCCAATCTGGTGCGCGTGCTGCTGCAGGAGATCGGCCTTCAGGCCTGGCTGAAGACCAGCGGCGGCAAAGGGCTGCACGTGGTTGTGCCGCTACGCAAGCAGTACGACTGGGACACGGTAAAGCGGTTTTCCCAGGCGATCGTGCAGCACCTGGCCCGGACGCTGCCGCAACTCTTCGTCGCCAAGAGCGGCCCGAAGAACCGCGTCGGCATGATCTTCGCGGATTACCTGCGCAACGGGTTTGGGGCGACGACGGTATGCGCGTGGTCCGCGCGGGCACGGCCCGGTCTGGGCATTTCGGTGCCGGTGACGTGGGGCGAGTTGGACAAGCTCACCAGCGGCGCGCACTGGACCATTCAGGACGTGCATTCCCGGCTGGATGCGGGCAACACGCCTTGGGACGACTACGAGCCGCAGTCGCTGACGGCCGCCATGTCGGCGATGGAGTTCGAACCATGATCAGAACGCGTCCACAGCCGTGCTGCCGGCCAGCCGCCATTGCAATTGGTTGCACTCCGCGCCGGGCGCGTTGGCACAATGCCCGGAGCAGGTTTTCCCTTGCGCAGCATGGATCTCCGAAGGAGCCTCCCTATGCCACCCCGCGTCGCCGCCTCAAGCGTGATGGACCACCCGGACGGGTATGGAATCGTCAGCCGCGTCCTGCATTGGCTCATGGCCGTGCTGCTGGCGTGGCAGTTCACCAGCGCGGCGTCGCGGCAGTTTCTGCCGGACACCCCGATCGAGGATTTCTTCTGGGCCTCGCATACCTCGCTTGGCCTGTTGCTGCTGATCCTGGTGCTTGTACGCGGCGCCTGGGCCATCGCCAACTGGGGCAAACGGCCGGACTGCGGCCTGCTGGCGGGCTTCGGGCATCTTGTCCTGTACCTGATGATGATCGCCATCCCCACGCTGGCGCTGTTGCGCGCCTACGGGCGGGGCAGGGGATATTCTGCCTTCGGCATCCAGATCTTCAGCCCCCGCGACCAGGAGATCGAAGCCCTGGTCGAACTTGGCAACGCCTGGCATGGGCTGTTGGGCTGGACGTTACTGGCGCTGGCCGTGGGCCACATCACGATGGCCTTCGTGCACCGCAGGGCGGACGGACGGCGGGTCTTGACTCACATGACCAAGGGATGACCGGCGCGGCGGCGGTCACAGGAGGGAATCATGCAGCGCGATGAGCTCTTGGCACTGATGATCTCAGTTTCCGCACCCGCACCCCGTCTGGACGAGTGGGACCGGGTGCTATCCATCTACGCGGGATACCTGGAAGGCGTCGCGCCCAAGCTGTCTGAAAAGGAATTGGGCAACTTCATTGGCGCCGGCGCCATGTTCTACCGCACGCTGTGCCAGGCGGATTCCTATCGGCAGGAATCCGTTTGGGGGCGCCGCAAGAAGGAGGGTTAGTCGCGAAGGAGGGTTAGTCCTCGGATGCAAATATTTACATGGGCATGGGGCTTGCTGTCCTGCCGGCACGAAACCATTGATTCGTGCCAGGAAATGGCCAGCGAGAAGGACAGAACATGCTACGCAGACGGGTAAGACAGCCAATCCGCCGACATTCCATCACCCCCGCAACGGCCTTTGCCGACGATTCGCCTTTGGCGGACGACGCACCCGAAGCACCGCGGCCCGCCATCTGGGCGATCGGCGACGTGCATGGCTGCTGCCAGTCGCTGGACGCACTGCTGGCCAGTCCGGAGATCGCGGGCGACCCCAACTGCAGGTTCTGGTTCGTCGGCGACCTCGTCAATCGGGGGCCCTCGAACGCGGAGACGCTGCGCCGGGTTATGTCACTGGGCGACCGCGCCACGGTGGTGCTGGGCAATCACGACCTGCGCGCCCTGGGCGTTGCAGCGGGATGTTTGCGGCCGGACGCGCGCGACACCCTCAACGATCTGTTCGACGCGCCGGATGCAGATGTCCTGCTCGACTGGCTGCGCGCGCAGCCCCTGATCCATGTGCAGGACCGTCACGTCCTGGTGCACGCGGGGCTGTATCCCGGTTGGGACGTGCTGCAGGCCATGGCGCACGCCGGGGAGGTCGAGGCCATGCTTCGGGACAATGACTGGCGCCGTCACATGCGAACCCTCTTGGGAGCAGCGCCGCTCGCCTGGAACGCCAAGCTGGAAACGCAACTGCGTCTGCGCTTCATCGTCAGCGCGTTCACCCGCATGCGCCTATGCACTCGCAACGGGGCGTTGGCGCCCGGCGCCAAGTCCACGCCGGGGCGCTGGCCCCGCGAGACCCTGCCTTGGTACAACCTGCCGCGACGCGCGGGCGCCGACAAGACCATCGTGTTCGGCCACTGGGCGACGCTGGGCCTGCTGGTGCGGTCGGACGCCGTGTGCCTGGACACGGGCTGTGTGACGGGCGGCCCGCTGACGGCCTATCGTCTTTCCGACCGAAAACTGGTACAGGTGGCGCGCGAGGCGCTCGCCCAGGTTGCCTGACCGTAGCCGGTCACGCGTACAGACGGTAAGCCACGCCCAAGCTGAAGAGCAGCGCCGTGCCGATGGCGTAGAACGCCAGCGATAGCCAGGCGCTCAGCGGCACGCGCGCCGCCGCGTCAGCGTCTGCGGGCAGGGCCGATTGCGGCGACGGCAGGACTTCTTCATTGGCGGCTTTGGGGCTGAAGCCCGGGCGGGCCACGGCGTCCGCGGTGCGGGCAACGGGCGCAATGCCCAGGGAGACAAGGCGGGTGCCGGCGGGAGTCGGCGTCAGAACGGGTTCCGGTGAGCTCATGGGAAGCCTCCGCAATGGGGTTGGGTAACGAAAGGCGAAACCCCAACAGCAAGCTGCGTGCCCAACCCTTGCCCGTCAGCCGGACGGTCCGATCACGGCCCACTTCCCGTCTCCCGCCCAAAACACTTACGATACGGCAGGCGCCGGGCGTTTATCGCCGCGCTTGCCCGAATCGACTGACACGTGACGGCCGCATTTCAACCACGGAGCATTCATGAACGGTTACCCAGATACTCTTCTCCTGATCGACAACGAATGGCGCGAGGCCCGCGGCGGCGCGCGCATCGACGTCGTCAATCCCGCCACCGGCCAGAAGATCGGCCAGGTGGCCAGCGCCTCCCGCGAGGACCTGGACGCGGCGCTGGCGGCAGCGCAACGCGGCTTCGAGACGTGGCGCGACACCTCCGCCCACGAGCGTTGCGCGGTCATGCGCAAAGCCGCCGTCCTGCTGCGCGAGCGCGCGGACGACGTGGCGCGCCTGCTGACGCAGGAACAGGGCAAGCCGCTCGCCGAAGCGCGCGGCGAAGTGCTGGCCGGTGCGGACATCATCGACTGGTTCGCCAACGAAGCGCTGCGCGTCTACGGCCGCATCGTGCCGTCGCGCAATCCCGCCGCCCAGCAATTGGTCATCAAGGAACCGGTCGGCCCCGTCGCCGCGTTCACGCCGTGGAACTTCCCGGTCAACCAGATCGTTCGCAAGCTGGGCGCCGCGCTTGCCACGGGCTGCTCCTTCCTGGTGAAGGCGCCTGAGGAAACCCCGGCCTCGCCGGCCGCGCTGCTCAACTGCTTTGTCGACGCCGGCATCCCGAAGGGCGTTCTGGGCCTGGTGTTTGGCTCGCCGGCCGAGATTTCCAGCTACCTGATCCCGCACCCGATCATCCGCAAGGTCACCTTCACGGGTTCCACGCCGGTCGGCAAAGAACTGGCCGCATTGGCCGGCCGCCACATGAAGCGCGTCACGATGGAGCTGGGCGGTCACGCCCCGGTGATCGTGGCGGAAGACGCCGATGTCGAACTGGCGGTCAAGGCGTCGGGCGGCGCCAAGTTCCGCAATGCCGGTCAGGTCTGCATCTCGCCGACCCGCTTCCTGGTGCACAAGAACGTCAAGGCCGCTTTCGAGCAGGCTTTCGTGGCCCATGCCGAAAAGCTCAAGCTGGGCGACGGCCTGACCGAAGGCACGACGCTCGGCCCGCTGGCCAACGACCGCCGTCTGGCCGCCATGGACAAGATCGTCAAGAACGCGGCCGAGAAGGGCGCGCGCGTGGCCACCGGTGGTCAGCGCGTGGGCAGCGCGGGCAATTTCTTTGCGCCGACCATCCTGACCGACGTGCCGCTCGAGGCCGATATTTTCAACGAAGAGCCGTTTGGTCCCATCGCGGCCATCCGCAGCTTCGAGAACCTGGACGAAGCCATCCGCGAAGCCAACCGCCTGCCGTTCGGCCTGGCCGCCTATGGTTTCACCCGCTCGATCAAGACGGTGCACGAGCTGTCGCGCCGCCTTGAAGTGGGCATGCTCTGGGTCAACCAGCCCGCAACGCCTTCGGCTGAGCTGCCGTTCGGCGGCGTGAAGGATTCCGGCTACGGTTCCGAGGGCGGTCCCGAGGCGCTCGAGGCGTACCTGGTCACCAAGGCCGTCTCGGTCGTGGGCGTCTAAGCCCGCGTCAGACCCCGCCTGACTAGAAACAGGCCGTATCCGGAACACAACCGGTTACGGCCTTTTCATTTGAGCCGTTGATTCGGGTTTTGAGCCGGATTTCTTGTCGGCGGCCATCCTTTGGATGTCTTTCGTCTGGGCGATTGGCGCGGTCGCCCGCATGCCGCAGAATCGGCGCTGCACCATCCGGCGCCTCGCGCGTTGCGATCTTTCGATCCTTTCGCCGTTCTTCATTTGACAGGGTCGCTTACGCACCGTTGCCGGTCGCGCCCGCCGCCCGCAGGTAAGGTCTCCCTGACCATGTCGCCCCGGAGATAGACGTTTCGATGTTTTCCATGTCGCCCCTCAAGACCCTTGCCCGGCACAAGTCCCACGCTGGCCCGGCCATGAACTGGCTGAAGGAACGCAAGCAGTTCGTCAAGGCGCTGCTGTCCAACCCGGCGGCGGTCGGGGCAGTGGCCCCTTCGAGCGCGGCGCTGGCCGCCGCCATCACGGAATCGATTCAGCCCCGAGCCGGTAAGGTCCTCGAACTGGGCTGCGGAACCGGCGTCTTCACCCGGGAGATGCTGCGCAAGGGGATTGCGCCGTCCAGCCTGGTCCTGGTGGAGCAGGACTCCGAAATGAGTTCCAGCCTGCGCAGCCAGTTCCCGGAGGCAGCCGTCCTGCAGGTGCCGGCGCAGGAGCTGTCCCGGGACAGCCATCCGGAGCTTCACGGCATCAGCGCGGCCATCTGCGGTCTGCCACTACGGAACATGAGCGGCGCGCATCACCATAAGCTGCTGACCGCCGTGTTCGAGGCGATGCCACCGGGCGGGTCCATGCACTTTTTCACCTATGGCGTGAAGTG
Source organism: Achromobacter sp. ACRQX (assembly GCF_022346505.1). Classification (NCBI taxonomy): domain Bacteria; kingdom Pseudomonadati; phylum Pseudomonadota; class Betaproteobacteria; order Burkholderiales; family Alcaligenaceae; genus Achromobacter; species Achromobacter sp. ACRQX. Next base: position 71,805 of record NZ_JAKRML010000010.1, on the reverse strand, counting down.
CCCGATCTCGGCACGGGTGCTTGAGGATTGCGGCCTGTACGCGCGGCGGGTGCGCTTTGTTCCGATGAACCTGCCGCCGGCCTCGGTATACAGCCTGAGCCGGTTGCCCTGAGGGCAGGGCGGGCGCGCCGCGATCGAGGATCGGTTTGCGCGCCCGACGGGCCGTATTCGGGCGGGGTCCGCTATGCCAGGAAGGTCAGCATGCCGTTGCTCAGGTCGTACATCGACCCGACGATCTTGATCTTCCCTTCCTTTTCCAGCCCGGCAAGAATCGGGCTGTTCTTGCGGATGGCCTCGACGGTGTGCAACACATTCGTCCGCGCCACGGCGTCCACGAACTGGCCATTTTTGCCGTTTCGGTCTCCGGTGTACTTCGTCGCCTCGACCGCCGGTTTGATGACGTCCAGCAGGGCGGTCAGATGGCCTAGCTGAACGTTGTCGATCGCCCCAGCCACCGCGCCGCAGGCGGTATGCCCCATCACCAGAATCACCTTGGCGCCCGCCGCCGCGCAGGCGAACTCCATGCTGCCCAGCAGGTCGTTGTTGGAGATGTTGCCGGCGATGCGCCCGTTGAAGGTTTCGCCGATTCCCGTGTCCAGGATGATCTCGGCGGGGGCGCGCGAGTCGATGCAGCTCAGGATCACCGCCGCGGGAAACTGGCCAAGGGCGCTGGAACGCTTCTGCGCAAGATAGTCGTGCTTCTGAGGCTTGCCTGCCCGAAAGCGCGCGTTGCCCCGTTTCATCATGTCAATCACCTGGTCCGGCGTCATCGCGTCGCGCTGCGCCTGCGTCAGTGATGCGGCTGGCGCGTCGCCGGGCGCAAACGCCAGGCCAGCCATCGCCGCCGCGCCAACGCTGGCCTTCAACCAGCCGCGCCGTCCCAGGTCCAGAGGGTGCCCAGCCATGCAACAATCCTTGATCGCTTCCATGAGGTGTCCCCTATAAGCAGCCCACAACGATAGACCGCGGGACGCGGCTATTCGATGATGGGCCGGCCACACATGCCGTTTTTGCGGCGAGAGACATTCTGTTCCTGTTTGCGGCGGCGAACAATGACGGCTGCACGCGGCCCTGTTTTTCTTGTTTTCGCGCCGGATGAGTGGCATAGTTTTTCGCACGACGGGCCCCAGGGTGGCTTCGGGGCGGTTCGACAACGAATACGAAAGGTGCCTCATGCGTTACCTGTACATCGTATTGATCGTGTTGCTCACGGCAATGGTTTTGTCGTTCAAGATCCAGAACTTCGAATCCGTCACGCTGACGCTCTGGACCTCCACCTTCACTTTGCCGGCGTCGGTTCTCGTCATCGGCGTCTACATCCTGGGCATGCTCACAGGCGGCTTTTTGCTCAGCCTGCTGCGTTCCGCCTTCCGAGGGGCAACCGGCCGTCCCGCCGGGCCCACCCCCTGACGATTCCCCAAGCGCCACCCGGCTTGCCGCCGTGCGCCCGCAGTCAGGGCGCGAACGCGTACTTAGGAGCAATCCCGATGAAAAGGCTATTCCTTGTCCTGACCACGTGCGTGCTGGCCGGCTGCGCCGGCACGGTCGCAACGAAGAACGACCTGGCAAAGTACGGCACGCCACCCAGCGACGACGACCTGTACCAGTACATGTCGTCGCTGCGCGACACCATGCCGCCGACCCGGTATGTCAGTTATCGCGACAAGGGGTACGCGGAATCCGTGAAAAAGACCACGGTCATAGCGGAGGACGGCAAACCGGTGTCCGCCTGGCAGTACGACTTTGAGGTCGCCGGCTACGACCAGCCAGGCCCCGAGCAGCCGCAGTGGACCGCGCGGCGCGTCGTGTTCTTCAATGGCCGCGCGATAGGCGGTTTCGATGCGAACGGGAAGTTCATGCGCACGAGCGCCCAGCCGCCAGCAGCGGCCGCGCCCGCACCCACGCCGGCGCAGCCGCGCTAGGCCTCGGCATTCCCCATTGCGCCGTTCCGGAGAACCCACCATGCAAAAGCCTCAGCAGGCCGCCCCGCGTCGTCCCCTGACCCTTATCGCCGCAAGCGGCATTCTTGGCCTGGCCACCGTCCTTGCCGGTTGCGCCAACCCGTCCGCGTCGTCCCGCGTCTACACCTTCGACCAAGCGCAGCGCGCCCAGACCGTTACCCTGGGCTACGTCATCGGCGTGCGGCCCGTCACCATCCAGGCCGCCCAGACCTCGGGCCTGGGCGTCATCGCCGGCGGCGCGCTGGGCGCCGTGACGGGCAGCGCCGTCGGCGGCGGTTCGGGGCGCCGTATCACCACCGTCGGCGGCGCGGTTGGCGGCGCCATGGCAGGCAATGCCATCGAAAACGCCAGTGCCCGCCGGGCAGGGCTGGAAATCACCGTGCGCCTGGATTCGGGCGACGTGCGCGTCATCACGCAGGAGGCAGACGTGCCGATTTCGACCGGCCAACGCGTTCAGATCGTGACGCAGGGCGGCGTGAGCCGCGTGGGCGGGATTTGACGTCGATGTAGTGCCTTTCAAACCGTGATTGCCGCTGGATGCGGAGATTAGGCGGCTTATTCTCCGCAAATTTTGCGGAGAATAAATCGCTCGAAGCTCACCACCACCAAATGGGCCGCCATCGCCAAATGTTCGCCCGATACGGCTCTGCGCGACATCACCGATCTCCTGAATCGGAACATGCTCCGCAAAGCGGCCGCGGGCGGACGCAGCACTAGCTACGAACTACCGGAATGACGTCCCGCCGGCAGGCTTAAGATTCGCTTCATCCTGTCGCGTATAGTCAGCGCATGCGTATCCTACTGGCCGAAGACGATGTATCCCTGGGCGAGTCGATCGAATCGTGGCTGGAGCTGGACGGCTACGTCGTCGACCGCGTCACGCGCGGCGATCTTGCCGAGACCGCGCTTGCCACGCACGACTATCACGGCGTGCTGATTGACCGCGGGCTGCCCGGCATGACGGGTGACGACCTGCTTCGGCGATTGCGCGCGCGGCGCGACAACGTGCCGGCCATCATGATCACCGCGCGCGACGCGGTGCCCGACCGCATCGAAGGCCTGGATCTGGGTGCGGACGACTATCTGGTCAAACCGTTCGATCTGGAGGAGCTGTCCGCCCGCATCCGCGCCGCCTTGCGCCGCCGCGACGGCAACGCCACGCCGGCGCTGGAACACGGCGGTGTCTCGCTCGACGTGGCCGCCAAGCAGGTCCGTTACCACGGCGCGCAGGTGGAGCTGACGGCGCGGGAGTTCGCCATCCTGCACGCGCTCATCCGCCATCCCGGCCACATCGTGTCCCGCGCGCAACTCGAAGAAGCCCTGTACGGCTGGGGCGACGAAGTCGAAAGCAACACGATCGAAGTGCACATCTACAACCTGCGGCGCAAGCTGGCGGCCGACCTTATCAAGACGGTGCGGCGCCAGGGTTATCGCCTGGCCGACTGACATGCGCTGGCGCAAGAAGACATCCAGGACTCCATCCAACGCCGCGTCGAAGGCCCCGCGCGGCTATTCGCTGCGGCGGCGCCTGATCGGCACGACACTCGGCTCCAGCATCCTGGTCGGACTGGTCAGCACCCTGATCGTGCTGGCCATCGCACGCAAGGAGGTCAACGACGCCTACGACGACTGGCTGGAAGAGGGCGCGCGGCTGGTGCTGGCGCTGGGCGAAGGCAGCATCGGCCGCGTGGCCGGCGAGCGCTCCCAGGCCGACACGCAACCCGCGCTGCGTCTGGACTACCAGCTGGTGTCGCGCACGGGAGAAGTGCTGTTGCGCGGCGAAGACGCGCCCAAGCGGCCGTTCGTGGACCCCGAGCGGCGCGGCGACCGCTATTACGACGTGCGCGCCGACGGCGAGGACTGGCGCGTGTATGTCCGCCATCACGACACGCTGGGGTTTTCGGCACAGGTCGGTCAAGAGATGGACGAACGCACCGATCTGATCTGGGACATGCTCGAATCGCTGGCGTGGCCGCTGGTCGGCCTGTGGGTCCTGTTGGGGCTGATCAACTGGTTTCTGATCTGGCGGCTGCTCAAGCCGCTTGCGCGCATGACGCGCGGCATCGAGGGCAAGTCGCCGACGGACCTGTCGCCCGTGGCCGAGGAGAGCAGGGCGTATGAAGTCCGGTCGATCACGGCGGCGCTGAACCGTCTGCTGGGCCGGCTGGATCATGCGCTGGAAGCCGAGCGGCGCTTCACCGCGGATGCCGCCCACGAACTGCGCACGCCGCTCGCGGCGCTGGCGTCGCGGATCCAGGTGCTGCAACGCAGCCATCCCGCCGAACAGGCGCCGGCGCTTGCCGCCCAGTTGCAGCGCCTGCGCGCCGACATGATGCGCACGACCAGCCTCGTCGAAAACCTGCTGCAGCTGGCGCGCCTGGATCCGCAATCGGCCGATGCCATGCCCCGCGAGCGCGTTGATGTGCCCAGCCTGCTGCAGGACGCCGCCGACGCCTGCGCGCCCACGGCGGCGGCGCAGGGCACTACGATAACGATCGATGCGCGCGAGACGGCACTGGCCGGCAACCGCGATGCGCTTTTTACGGCCTTGCGCAACCTGATCCATAACGCGGTGTCGTACGGCCGCGAAGGCGGCCAGGTGCGGGTCGCTGCCGAACGCGCGGGTCAATACGTCGCGCTCAGTGTGAAGGACGACGGCCCGGGCGTTGCCCCGGCCGATCTCGCGCGCTTGACGCAGCGCTTCTATCGCGTGCTGGGCACCAATGTGCCGGGAAATGGCCTTGGCCTGTCCATCGTCGCGCGCGTGGCGGATATGCACCGCGGACAATTGCAGTTCGGGCCGGGGCTGGACGGCCGGGGGCTGGGTGTGACGCTACTTGTGCCCATCGATACGAAGGCCTGACGACATCACGGTCGCATCCGTGCCTAAAGCTAAGGTCTGCTTCATCTTCGGGGCGTCAAATGGCGCCATGTTCAACAACGAAGCGCAATCCGCGCAAGGAGCTGCACCATGACCCAGACTACCCGTCGTTCCACGTTCATCCGCACCTTCCTGGCCAGCGCCGTGCTGGCCAGCGCCGCCGTGGCAGGCGTGGCGCACGCGCAGGGCTACACGGGCCCCAGCACCGGCAAGCCGGCGGCGCAGGGCTATAGCGGCCCCAGCACGGTGGCCGTCACCACGGTCAAGGAATTGCTGGCCAACGGCCGCGATGACCAGAACGCCATCCTGCGTGGCCGGATCGTCTCGCACGACGGCGACGATCACTACACCTTTGACGACGGCACGGGTCAGATTCGCGTCGAAATCGACAACGACGACTTCCCCGCCGGCCAGAAGATCGACGACAAGACTCAGGTCGAACTGCGCGGCGAACTGGACCGCGATCGCAACAACGTCGAGTTCGATGTGGACAGCGTCCGCGTGATGTAAAGAGCGTGCGGCGGGCGCATACGGTATTCTGTCGGCCTCAAGTCGATACCCGTACCTGTTTGTCGTGAACCCCGTAACGCCCCCCGCCGCGGTCCAGCTGCCCGAAGCCACCATCCGCGCCACCGTCCGGTTGCCCATCCGTCTTGCCGACGGCTCCGAAGCACAGGCGTTGGCGTACAGCTTTCACGGCCTGGCCGACGCTCGCGACCATCTCGCCCTCAAATTCGGGCAACCCGGCCCGCAGCCGCTTGTCCGCCTGCATTCCGAGTGCATGACCGGCGACGTCTTCGGCTCGTTGCGCTGCGACTGCGGCCCGCAACTGCAGGAAGCGTTGCGTCTTATGAGCCAGGAGGGCGGTTACCTGCTGTACCTGCGCCAGGAAGGGCGGGGCATCGGCCTGTATTCCAAGATCGACGCGTACCGGCTGCAGGAATTGGGCTACGACACCTACACCGCCAATCTGGAACTGGGCCACGGCCTGGACGACCGCGACTACACGCCGGCGGCGCAGATGCTGCGGGCGCTGGGCGTTGATGATCTGGAACTGCTGACCAACAATCCCGACAAGCGCACGCAGTTGGAACGCATGGGCATCCGGGTCAGCGGTTGCCGCCTGACAGGGGTTTATCCGAACGAACACAACAAGGGCTATCTGCTGGCCAAGGCGCTGCGCACGCAGCACCGGATCGAGCTCGGCCAGACCGAGGAGTGATGGCCCGCAAGTCCGCTAGCCGCCCCCCGGGGCGGCTTTGCTTTTCCCGAATGTAAGGACAAACCCTTATACTCTGGGCCGGTCGATGGGCCGCATTGCCGGCTGCATGGCCGTATCGTGTTTTGGAATTCCCTATGAATCAACAACATAAAGACCTGTCCGCGCTCGCAAAAGCGTGGCTGTTTGTGCTGGGCGCGTGCATTCTGGCCGCCGGGCTCTTCTTCGGTTACCACGGCGCTCGCCTGGTGGCCCTGAATGGAAGCTGGTATTTCGTGGTGTGCGGCGTCGTGCTTGCCCTCTCCGGCATCCAGATCGCCCGCCGCCGCCCCAATGGCGGCCTGCTTTTCGCGCTGGCGCTGGTCGGCACCGCGATTTGGGCGGTCATCGACGTGGGCCTGCAATTCTGGCCGCTCGTCTCCCGCGTGCTGGTGTTCGTGGGCTTCGGCATCCTGGTCGCGCTGTCGCAGCCGCTGCTGCGCCGGGCACAGAAGCTGCCGGCCAACCCGGCGCCGTCCCGCATCGCGGCCGCCGTGCTGGCGCTGGCCTTTATCGCGACCGTGGCCGGCATGTTCGTGCCCCACGCGCCCGTGTCGCAAGGCGAGACCCTGGCGCTCAAGCCCGTCGCACCCGGCCAGGAACAGAAGGACTGGGCGCACTACGGCAACACCGCCGGCGGCACCCGCTTTGCGGCGCTGGATCAGATCACGCGCGACAACGTGAAGGACCTTGAGGTTGCCTGGACCTACCGCACGGGCGACACCCCCGTCAGCCCCGGTGGCGGCGGCGCCGAAGACCAGCAGACCCCGCTGCAGATCGGCAACCGCGTGTTCCTGTGCACCCCGCACAACAACGTGATTGCGCTGGACGCCACCACGGGCAAGGAACTATGGAAGGTCGAGATCAACGCCAAGCAGAAAAAGTGGATGCGTTGCCGCGGCCTGGCTTATTTCGATATCGATGCGCCGCTTGAGCAGCCCACCGTCGAAGGCGCGACGCCGGTCAAGGCCGTGAGCCTCGCCGCCGGCGCCGCGTGCCGCCGCCGCATCCTGATGAACAGCGTGACGCCCGAGCTGATCGCGCTGGACGCCGACACCGGCGCCTTCTGCGCCGACTTCGGCAACCAAGGCCGCGTGGACCTGCGCGCCGGCATGGGCAAGGGCGCCGACAAGGGCGAGTATTACCCGACCTCGGCCCCGACGCTGGCTGGCACGACCATCGTCATCGGCGGCCGCGTGGCGGACAACGTCAGCACCGACATGCCTGGCGGCGTGGTGCGCGGTTTCGACGTGGTGACCGGCGAACTGCGCTGGGCCTTCGATCCGGGCAACCCGGAAGACCAGGCCGCACCCGCCGACGGCCAGACCTACGTACGCTCGACCCCGAACGTGTGGGCGCCGATGTCGTATGACGCCCAATCGAACACCGTCTTCATGCCGGTTGGCAGTGCCGCGGTGGACCTGTGGGGCGTGAAGCACACCGCGCTCGACCGCAAGTACGGCGCCTCGGTGCTGGCCGTCGATGCCAGCACCGGCCGCGAGAAGTGGGTCTACCAGACCGTGCATGACGACCTGTGGGACTTCGACGTCCCGATGCAGCCGTCCTTTGCCGACTTCCCCGTCGACGGCAAGACCGTGCCCGCGCTGGTGTTCGGCACCAAGGCCGGTCAGATCTTCGTGCTGGATCGTCAGACCGGCAAGCCGCTCACCCGCGTCGAAGAACGCAAGGTGCCGGCCGGCAACATCCCCGGCGAAACCTATTCGCCGACCCAGCCGTTCTCCGTCGGCATGCCTTCGATCGGCGCGAACGACATGAAGGAATCGGACATGTGGGGCGCCACGCCGTTCGATCAGCTGCTGTGCCGCATCCACTTCAAGTCCAAGCGCTACACGGGCCTGTTCACGCCGCCTGGCACGGATCCGTCGTTGAACCTGCCCGGCTCGCTGGGCGGCATGAACTGGGGCGGCATCTCGATCGACCCGGTGAACGGCTACCTGTTCATCAACGACATGCGCGTCGGCCTGGAAGTGCAGCTGGTCGAAGCCGGCGCCAACGCCAAGAAGAGCGACGGCAATGAAGCCGCCGCCATCCAGGGCCCCGTGGCGCTGTCGGGCACGCCCTACGCGATCAACGCCAAGGTGCGCTTCATGTCGCCGCTGGAGATCCCGTGCCAGGCGCCGCCGTTCGGCACGCTGACCGCCGTGGACCTGAAGACGCAGAAGATGGTCTGGCAGGTGCCGGTCGGCACGGTGCAGGACACCGGTCCCTTCGGCGTCAAGCTGGGTCTGCCGATTCCGATCGGCATGCCCACCATCGGCGGCACACTCGCCACGCAGGGCGGCCTGGTGTTCATCGCCGCCACGCAGGACTACTACCTGCGCGCGTATGACGCCGGCACGGGCAAGGAAGTGTGGAAGGTCCGCCTGCCGGTCGGCAGCCAGGGCACGCCCATCAGCTACAAGTCAACCGCCGATGGCAAGCAGTACATCGTCATTTCGGCCGGCGGCGCCCGCAACTCGCCTGACCGTGGCGATTATGTGATCGCCTACGCGTTGCCGGGCAAGGTCTGAGCCTTGCGGTAGGTTGAACGCTAGGGCGCTCCACGGAGCGCCCTTTTCGTTGTGGGCGAGGGCAGCGGACGTGGTGCTGCGGGACCTAACCGCTGTGCCGATGCTTGCCGGTCTTGATGAACAGGTCCGAAAAACTCTCCCAGTCCTGCAGGTACACGAACATCTCGCCGTCATCGCCTTCACACAGCGCGGATCCCCGGCTGCTTTCCTCCCAGAATGCGAAGAAGGGAAGCCGGCGGATGTCGTCCAGGCGCACCAGACGGTCTTTCACGATGGGCAGCCCAAAGTAGGTTGTGGTCATATGCCTGGCCTCGATGTTGCGACAGGGAGGAAAAATCTTACCGGCGAAAGTGAACAGCCAAGAAGAGCTAAAGAAGGTAGTGCGCCAGGACTGCTGCGGGTCAACACAATGGCGTGAGCAGCGGCTCGTCGGCGTATAGACGTTCCGTGTTATCCAGGAACATCTGCACCATTGCCTGCATAGCCTCGGGCGACCACCCGGCAACGTGCGGCGTCAACACCACGTTGTGCAGATCAGCAAGGCCCGCAGGCAATTGCGGTTCGCCTTCATAAACATCCAGCGCAGCACCCGCAATCGTCTGCTCGCGCAGCGCGCACTCCAGAGCGGCGGTGTCCACCACGCTGCCGCGCGCGATGTTGATTAGATATCCATTCGCGCCCAGACGCGAAAGGACGCCGGCATCGATCAGGTGGAAGGTCGCGTCGCCACCGGGGATGGCGACCAACAGCACGTCAGACCATTGCGCCAATTCTTCCAGCGTTGAAAAGTAACGATGCGCCGAACCCGTGCGTGGACGGCGGTTGTGGTATCCGATCTGCATTTCGAATGCCTGCGCTCGCAATGCCACTTTTTCGCCAATTCCCCCAAGGCCGACAATGCCCAGCTTCTTGCCCGACACGTTGGGAGGCAGCGGCAACTGGGTGCGCCACACGCCTTGCCGCGTAAGCTGGTCCAGACGCGGAATGCCACGGATAACCGCGATCATCAGGCCCATGGCGTGGTCGGCGACACAACTGTCGTTGGTGCCGGCCCCGTTGGCGACCTTGATGCCGCGCTGCCTGGCGTGATCCAGGTCGATTTTTTCGTAACCGGCGCCCATCGAATACACCAACTTCAAATTGGGCAAGGCGTCCATCTGCTCCGCCGTCAAGCCAATGGCGCCGATGGTCATCACCACCTCAACGCGCGAGGCGTGGTCGGCAATGGCCTGCGCGTACTGCTCTGGCGTCGGCGTGAAGATGACTTCGAAGTGGCGGGCGATCTGGTCGCGGTCGGACTGCGTGACCGGATTCATGATGATGAGTAGAGGCTTTGGGGAAGACATGCTGGGAGGGGAATCCATATCAAATTTCGGTGTGCCGGGCGACCAGACCGACGCGCACGTTGCTCAAGTGGGCTTGCATCGCCGCGCGCGCGCCTTCCGGGTTGCGGTCCACAATAGCCTGCAGGACGGCAATGTGCTCGTCGCAGCCAGGGATCAGCCGCTCCGGCGCGCCATTCTGGTCAAAACATCGCGCCTTGATGCGCAGGTCGTGGATGGCCTGCGCCATCAGCCGGTTGCCGCTAGCCCGGGCGATGCTGTCGTGCAGCAGGTTGTCGACACGATGATTCTCTTCGTGAGTGGCGTGTTGCCGGCGCCGGATCTCTTCGACCTGCTGGAGCAGGGCAGCAGCCTCAGCCGGGGGCATGCGGGTCGCGGCCGCGGCGGCCGCGTCGCCTTCCAGCAACACGCGCATCTGGAAGATTTCCAGGTACTGGCGCAGCGACGGTTCCGGTACGATCAGTTGGCCGCGGGCGGTGCGAACCGCAAAGCCCGCGCCGATCAGCCGGCTCATCGCTTCGCGCAGCGGCGTGCGCGATACGCCTAGCGCGCTGGCGAGCGTGCGCTCCTGCAGCGGCCGGTTGATGGGCAATTTGCCGAGCTGGATCATGTCCAGCATGGTCGAATAGGCCTCTTCGACCAGGTCTCGCGCGTCGGAGGGGGAGGCCGCGGCCGCCTGCCGAAGCTGGAGCGAGGAGGGTTCCATGGCGTGCGTGATCGACATGTGGTTCAGGGAAAGAGTAGGGGGAAGATGGGAAAGTTCGGATCGGCCCGTAGCGCAGCTTCGCGGTCGCGGATCCAATCCGAATAGTCCCGCCAGCGTTGCACGGCCTGCGCCGGTTCCAGCGGCTCGAAGCGCACCCGCTGGCCCGGCCGCATCTGGGCGAGCCGGGGGAGGTCGGCGGAGATCACGGTTGCGATCTTCGGATACCCGCCGGTGGTCTGGCGGTCATTCATGGCAATGAGGGGCTGCCCCGCGCCCGGGATCTGGATGCTGCCTGCCGCAATGGGGTCGGTGATGATGTCGGCGCCCTTGGCATGCGCGATGGCCGGGCCTTCCAGGCGCAAGCCCATGCGGTCGGACTGAGGCGCCAGGCAATACGTGGCTCCAAGAAAGCGTTCGATTTCAACCGGTGCAAAGTGGTCCTGCTGCGGCCCGAGCACGATGCCGACGGGCTCGTCCCGGTAGAACCAGCCGGTGTCGCGGGCCGCCAGCCACCGTCGTGGGAAGCGGCTTCGGCTATCGCCCGTGCCGAGCACGTCGCCTCGCGCCAGCGCACGGCCATCGAGGCCCCCGAGCCGGGCGCGCGTAAGCGTGGACGCGCTGCCCAGGACGGGCGTGACGGCAATGCCGCCACCGACCGCGAGATAGCCGCGAACGCCGCGCTCCAAGGGCCCGATCGTCAATGTGGCCCCCTCTGGCAGACGATGGGACTGCCAAGGAGTCAGGGCGCGCGCGGGCAATGCGCCGGTTGCGGCGATGTGCAGAGTGGCAGTACCAGCGAAAGCGATTGCACAGTCTGCGTCCAGCACCGTCAGCCGGCCGCCCAGCAAGGTGAATTCCAGCGCTGCGGCGTTGGGCGTGTTGCCGACGAGCGCGTTGGCCAGGCGCAGCGCACCCGGATCCATGGCGCCCGATGGCGGCACGCCCATGTGCTCATAACCCGCGCGGCCCAGGTCCTGCACCGTGGTCAGCATCCCGGGCACTTCGACGCGTAGCCGGGCTTTCATGGCCGGACTTCCCTTTGTGGCTGCGGACGGCTGGCGGGATCGTCCTGCTGGGCGGCCAAGTGTTCGAACGCGTCGGCGTCGATTGGCGTGAACACGACCTCGTCGCCAGCTTCGAACAAGAAGGGCTGGGCATGGCGCAGATCAAAACTGCGCCAGGGCGTGCGGCCGATCAGGTGCCATCCGCTGGGCCCGGGCACCGAGGCGATGGCGGTCTGCTGCCCGCCAATGTTGACGCTGCCCGCGGGCGTGTGCGCGCGGGGCATGGCGCGGCGGGGCGTGTGCAGCAGGGGATCGAGGCCCCCTAAATACGCGAATCCGGGCAGGAAACCTACCATGTAGACCCGGTAGACGGGCGCCGTGTGGCGCGCGATGAGCTGCGCGGGGGCCAACTGGTGTAGGTCCGCGAGCGCCTGCAGGTCCATCCCGTGGTCGCCGCCATAGCAGACGGGAACCTCCCAGCGGCGTGGAACGGGCATGGGCGCGCCAGCACAGGCGTCAAGGCTGCGTGCGATCAGGTCGCGCACTGCGCCGTGCCCAATCAGGAGCGGATCGAAGCCCACCGCCAGCGAGCGGTACGCGGGGACCACGCTCGACAAGCCTCGAGTCTTGCGCAAGGCGCTTCGCAGCTTGTGCGCCAGCGCCAGCACCTGTGCGTTCGTGTCGGCGTCGATACGGTCGGCGAACTCGATCAGCAGCGTGCGGTCACCTGCGGGAACGATGCGGGGCACCGGGGAAGGCGTGGAGATTGGCGCGGCGGTCATCATGCTGCGTTGGCGAATTCCATGGCGTCAGCCGGATGAAAACCCCATGTCACGGCCTGGCCCGGCGTGCGCTGAGCCACGTCCTCGTTCAACGGCGCATAGGCCAGGATGATCTTGTCATAGGCTGCGATGAAGACCTTCCAGTGCACGCCGCAGAAGGTCGACGCCACCACTTTTCCCGGATGCCGCTGATCGCCGCCGGCCAGTCGGCTGCCCAGGCGCAGATGTTCAGGTCGCACGCCCAGCACGCCGTCGTTGGCAGGCAGGAAATTGCACTCGCCCAGGAAGCCCGCGACGAAGGCGCTGGCCGGCGTGCGGTACAGGCTCTCCGGTGATCCGGCCTCGACAATGCGGCCCTGTTCCAGGATGACGATGCGATCCGACAGGTTCATAGCCTCTTCCTGGTCATGCGTGACAAAGACGACGGTCAGCCCCAATTCCTGGTGCAGCCGGCGCAATTGAAGCTGGATGGACTGGCGCAGGTTCTTGTCCAGCGCGCCCAGCGGCTCATCCATCAGCAGGATGTCCGGGTTGAACACCAGTGCGCGGGCCAGCGCGACGCGCTGCTGCTGACCGCCCGACAGCGCACCCGGCTTGCGGTCCTGAAGCGGAGTGAGGCTCACCAGATCCAGGGCTTCCAGCACGCGGCGGCGGACGTCTCCATCGTTCAAGCGCCGCATGCGCAGCGCAAACGCCACGTTCTCAAACACGCTCATGTGAGGGAAGAGGGCGTAGTTCTGGAACACCATGCCGATGTTGCGATCCGCGATTGGGGTGTGCGTGACGTCGCGTCCCCCGATCGTCACCACGCCCGCATCCGGATGTTCGAATCCGGCAATGATCTTGAGCAGCGTGGTCTTGCCAGAGCCGGACGCGCCCAGCAGCGTGCAGAACTCGCCTCGGGCCACGGCCAGGTCGACCTCGGGCAGGGCGACTGAATCGCCATAGCGCTTGTGGATGCCCGCGAGAGTCAGCGGCTTTCCTTGGCTTTCCGGCGGGCGTTGCGGGAGGATGTCGTTAGCGTTATGCATGTCAGTGTTCCTTCTTTTTGCTGATCAGCAGGTTGGCGAGCAGAATGAGTGCCGTTGCGCCGACCAGTAGGCAGGAGGCGGAGATAACGGTGGGATCGAAGTCGTTGGCCAGGCCTTCGAACATCAGTTTTGGGAGGGTGCGGTTGCGTATCGTCGTCAGGAATAGCGCCATGACCACGTCGTCGAAAGAACTGACGAAGGCGAAGACGGCGCCGCCGATCAGGCTGGGGATCAGCGCCGGCAGCATGACCAACCTGAACATCGCGGGCCAGGTGGCGCCCATGCCCAGCGCAGCAAGCTCGAGGCTCGGATCCAGGCTGCGCAGCGCCGCGCGCATGGTGATGTAGACGTACGGCGCGGCCAGCACCGTATGACCAAGGATCACGGCCATGGAGTTCGCGACCCAGCCGACGGGCGCGAACAGGTAGTACAGCGCGACCGCCGTGACGATGGCTGGGACAGACATGGGGACGATGAAGAATGCGTCCAGCCAGCCTTGATGGCGCTTAGCCAATCTGCTGACCCCCAAGGCTGCTGCAGTGCCCAGCGCCGTCGCAAGCAGGGTGACGACGATGGCTATCCGAGTGCTGGACGCCAAGGCGGCCAGCCACTTGCCATCGGTAAAGAAGTTCTCGTACCACCGCAGCCCATAGCTGGGTGGCGGAAAGATGGGGAAGTCCGTCGTGCCGAAACTCATCGGGATGACGACGACGATGGGCAGCAGCAGGAATACGGCGCATATCACGCCCAGCACTGCGGATACCCGGCCGCCCGGCGTGCGTCGATAGCCCGTGTGGTTGCTGCCCTTGCCGGAGCTGGCGCTGATCAGATTGTTCAGGCCGAACAGCCGGTTGAACAGCCACAGCGATAGCAGCACGGTGGCTAGCAGCACGCCAGCCAGGGCCGACGCCAGCCCCCAGTTCAGCTCTTCCGTGATGTTGTGCGAAATCAGTTCGGCAGCCATGCGCTGGGCAGGCCCGCCCATCAGCGACGGCGTGATGTAGTAGCCGACCGCGTTCATGAAGACGATGATGCCGCCCGCAACGGCGCCGGGACTGGTCAGAGGCAGGATGACCCTGCTGAAGATGCCTGCGGATCCTGCACCCAGGCCTTGCGCGGCCTGCACCAGACTGCCGTCCAGGGACCGGAACGAAGCATAGAGCGGTAGCACGACAAAGGGCATGAGCACGTGCGTCATGCCCACCATCACACCGGTGAAGTTATAGAGAAATGCCATCGGCTGGTCCAGAATGCCCACTGTCGTCAGCAGCGTGTTCAACGGCCCGTTCTTGCCCAGCAAGGCGATCCACGCCGATGTGCGCACCAGCGCGCTGGACCAGAAGGGGAGCAGCACCGCGAAGAACAGCACGCGCGCCACCGTGGGCGACACGGTCGCCATCAGGTAGGCCAGCGGATAGCTCAACAGCACGCAGGCCAGCGTGACCGCCGCGGCGATCGTGAACGTGTTGACGAGCACGATGCGGTAGATCGGCGTGTCCAGCAGATGGCGATAGTGGCCCAGCGTCAGTCCGCCGTCCTCTCCCTTGAAACCGTTGCCGAGCAGACCTGCAATCGGGCCGGCAAAGAACAACAGCAGGAAAAGCAGCAGCGGCAGCGCGGCAAGGGCCGCAACGCGGCCGCGCCGGGAGGCGGCGGCCCGGCGCGGTGTGGCGACGGGCAGGGAAAGGGCGTCGGTGCTCGTAGTCATGGCATCTTGGCGCCGGCGCGCACACCGGCGTCTGAGTGAAGAGGCAGAAAGATCAGCGGGCGCGGACCTGGTTGTAGCGTTCGGTGATGGCCGGGCCGTTCGTATCCCAGAACTCCGAATTCAGGAAGATGCTGTTCTTCAGGCGCTCGGTGGTCGACGGCAGACGCTCCAGGCGTTTGGCGTCGATCAGCGGCAGCGCTTGCTCGGTGGTCGGGCCGTACGCGATGTACTTGCTGAATTCGGCCTGGTGCTTGGGCTGGATCATGTAGTTCAGCAGCTTGATGGCCGCGTCTCGATTGGGCGCGCCCTTGACGATGGCGAAGTAGCCGACCTGGGCGATGCTGTCGCCCCAACCCATGGCGATGGGCAGACCTGAATCGATGCCGGCCTGGAAGCGGCCGTTCCAGCCCAGCGCCATCACCACTTCGCCGCTGCCCAGCGCGTTGACCGGTTCCGCGCCGCTCTTCCACCAGCGGGCGACGTGCGGCTTGATCTCGTCGATCTTCTTGAAAGCACGATCCAGGCCTTCAGGGGTGGCCAGCACCTTGTACACGTCCGCAGGCGCGACGCCGTCGGCGATCAGCGCCGCTTCGATCACCGTCGCGGGATCGTCCTGGAGGGTGCGCTTGCCAGGAAACTTCTTCACGTCCCAGAAATCGGCGAACGTGCTGGGCTGAGGCTTGCCGGCAGGGAACGCCTGCGTCGAAAAGCCGATGTTGGTGGAGAAGATTTCGGACGGCACGCCGTAATCGTTGCGGGCATTTGCGATGACGTGGTCCTGGTTGACCATGTCTGGCGTGATCTTCTCGAAGACGCCAAGCTTGATGCCGCGTGTGAGGCGGGCGCTGTTCTCAGTCACCACATCCCACGTGATCGACTTGGTGTCGATCATGGCGCGAATCTTCGCGACCTGCGGATCGGTGTCCTCGTGAACCGTAACGCCGGCTTCCTTGGAAAACGGCTTGAGCCACGCGTCCCGGATGGCGCCCTGGTAGTTGCCTCCCCAGCTTGCGAAATTGAGCTCGGCCGCTTGTGCAGCGCCCGTGGCCATCGCCAGCGCGGCGGCGATGGTGCACGTGACGTTCTTCCATGTGAAATTCATTGCTTGGACTCCGTTCCATAAGAAAAGCGCGGTGGGCAGACTCGCCCCGATCCAGGGCATTTCGCCTCGGCAAGTCCTTGGCATGCAATTTGCATGCCAACGGTATGCCAAACCTTCAATTTCGCCTTTTCTTGGAGTCCTTCTGATGCGCGATGTAGACCTCAATTCCGACCTGGGAGAGAGCTTCGGCCACTACAAGATCGGTGCCGACGAAGCCATGCTGGACCTCATCACCTCGGCCAACGTGGCCTGCGGTTTTCACGGTGGTGATGCATCCGTGATGCACCAAACCGCGGCATCCGCCCTAAAGCGGGGCATCGACGTGGGCGCCCATCCGGGCTTCAACGACCTGTGGGGCTTCGGTCGGCGCAAGATCGTGGGCGACAGCCCGCAGGCCATCGGCGACATGATTGCGTACCAGATCGCCGCGATGCAGGGCATGGCCCGCGCGGCCGGGCATCGCGTGACGCACGTGAAGGTGCACGGCGCATTGGCCACGCTGGCGTTCGAGGACCGCGCGCTATCCGAGGCGCTGACCTGGGCGATGCGCACGCTCGATCCGGAACTGGTGCTTGTCTGCACGCCTCACAACGAAACCGAGCGCGCGGCGCGCCGGGCTGGCATCCGCGTGGCCTGCGAGGTGTTCGCCGATCGTCTCTATGGCGACAACGGGCTCACCTTGCCGCGCAGCGAACCGGGCGCCGTCATCCACGATCCGGCCGCGGCGGCTGCGCAGGCGCTGCGCATGGTGCGGGAGCAGGCAATCCGCACGGTGGGCGGCAGGGTGGTCGAGATGCCGGTGCACACGATCTGCGTGCACGGTGACAACCCGCAAGGCGTGGAGATTGCGCGCGCGGTGCGGCAGGCGCTGCTGGATGAAGGTGTGCGCCTACGGCCGATTTCGCAGCTGGACTTTCAGTAGGGCGCGTCTTTCTGCGCTTGCCGGATCAGCGCCCGCAGCACGGTCGCGAAGCGCTTTGCCGTGCTGGAGAGCGGGCTGCTGGCCGAATGCAGCAGATGGATGGCATGGCTGAGCGCGGGTTCGGTGGGTAGCAGGATGAAGTCTTTGCGGAAGCTGGGGTGATAGCCGAACGACTCGATCAGCGCCACGCCCACACCCTGGCGTACCAGCGCCAGCGCTTCGGGCGTGGAACGTATTTCGATCTGCGGGTGCACTGACGCCGCTCCTGAATGGAGGAACCGGCTGGCCAGACGTCCGAACGGCGTGTCTGCGCCATAGCCAATAAGCAGATGACCTTGCAGGTCTTCGGCCCGCAGCCGGCTGCGCACCGCCAGCGGATGACCGCGCGGCACTGCGCACCCCAGCCACCCTTGGCCGATCTCCTCGCTGACGATATTGGCGTTCACCGGCGGGGGCATCGAGGCGATACCGAAATCGGCCTGTCCCAGCAACAGGTGCGGCAGCAGCGCGTCGAAGGCCAGCGGGCGGTAGCGGATGGGCGTATCGGGATGCCGTTCGCGAAACTTCTGGATCGCGTGAGGGATGAGCCATTCGCTGAAGCTGGGGCTGGAAACGAGGCTTACGGCGCCAGCCGAACCCGCGCCCAGCGCGCCCGCCAGATCGTTGAAGCGATTGACGCGGCCGAAGATCTCTTCGGCCTCGACAAAGAGGCGGCGCGCCTCGGGAGTGGGATGCAGACGCCCCTTGACGCGCTCGAACAGCCGGTAGCGCAAACGGTTTTCGGCCGAGGCGAGCAGACGGCTCACGGCGGGTTGCGTCACGGACAGCATGCGACCCGCTTCGCTGAGCGAACCGGTCAGCATCACGGCGTGAAAGACCTCGATCTGGCGAAGCGTCAGCGCTCCGGGCGCAGAGGGAAGGGGGCCGGACATAAGGAAGCACTCGTGGACGGGAACGCGTTGCCGGCCATTTTATGTCGGGGAAGCGCCGCTGCGCGCACACAACGGCTCCGCCATGACCTTTTGCGCGCACCCCATAACTAAATGCACAGTCCCCGCGCCGGTCCGCAAGGCCGGGGTTGCGCGCAAAACCGTTTGTTTTCAAGGCTCGGCGGGTCTTGGGAGAGAACGCAGGACGGGTCATTTCGCTGGGCGGGCCGTCTTTGCGCGCCGCTGCCGCCGCGTCATGCTGCAAGCCATATCGCAACCCACCTCAGGATTTTTCCATGTCCCGCATCGTCACCGTCGCTGCCGCCCAATTGGGTCCGATCCAACGTTCCGAAGGTCGCGATGTTGCGATCGGCCGCATGATCCGGCTGATGGAGCGCGCGCATCAGCGCGGCGCCCAGGTCGTGGTGTTCCCGGAGCTGGCGCTGACGACCTTCTTTCCCCGCTGGTACTGCGAGGACCTGGACGAGGCCGACGCGTGGTTTGAACCCAACCTGCCATCGCCCGCCACGCAGCCTCTGTTCAACGCCATCAAGCGCTACGGATTGATGGTTTACCTCGGCTACGCCGAACTGGCCAGGGAACCGGACGAGCAGGGCGTGGTGCGCAAGCGCCGGTTCAACACGTCTGTCGTGATCGCGCCAAACGGCGAAGTCGTGTTCAAGTACCGCAAGGTCCATTTGCCCGGCCACGCCGAGTTTGCCGAGCATCGTCAGGTCCAGCATCTGGAAAAGCGCTACTTCGAAGTGGGCAACCTGGGCTTTCCCGTCGTGCGCGCGCCGGTCGCACCCGGTATCGACGCCAATCTGGGCATGTTGATCTGCAATGACCGGCGCTGGCCGGAAGCCTGGCGCGTGCTCGGGCTGCAACAGGTCGAACTGGTGATGCTGGGCTACAACACGCCCAGCCGGAACCAAGACAACCGCGGATTTGAGGCGCACCACCTGAGGGTGCTGCATTCGCATCTGTCCATCCAGGCGGGCTGCTATCAGAACGCCACCTTTGCCGCGGCCGTCGCCAAGGCCGGCACCGAGGACGGCCATGAGTTGTTGGGCCATTCCATCATCGTCAATCCGCAGGGCGAGATCATCGCGATGGCTGCGACCTGGGATGACGAGCTGATCGTCGCCGACTGCGACTTGGACCTGTGCGAACTGGGCCGCAGCACCGTCTTCAACTTCGCCAAGCATCGCCGTCCCGAAGCCTACGGCCGGCTGATCGAGCAGACCGGCAGCGTCGCGCCCGCCGTCTGGACGCCGTCCGCCTGATTCGTCCGAATTCTTCTTCCTTGCTGGATAGCCTCATGACCGCGATGCCCCTGCCTACGACCATCGAACACGAAATGCTCGGCACCCTGCGCGTGCCGGAATACGCCGACGTAACCGCCGCCGCCCAGCGGCTGGCGCCCCACGTGCGGCGCACCATGCTGTTGCGCTCGCCAGTCCTTGATGAACTTGCGCAGGCGCCAGTCTGGCTGAAGCTGGAAAACCTCCAGGTGACGGGTTCCTTCAAGGCCCGCGGCGCGTTCAATGCCTTGCTGAACATGGAGCGGGCCCAACGCCAGCGTGGCGTGGTGGCGTATTCGACCGGCAATCACGGCCAGGCTGTCGCGTGGGCCAGCCGCTGCCTGCGCGTTCCCGCCACCATCGTGATGCCGGTCGACGCGCCGGAAAACAAGGTGGACAAGGCGCTGCGCCATGGCGCCAGGGTCGTGCGCTACGACCGCACTCGCGAAAGCCGCGAAGAGATTGGCATGCGTCTCCTGGCCGAAACCGGCGCCACGCTGCTGCCGCCCGGCGACCATCCCGACGTGCTGGCAGCCCAGGGCACGCTGGCGCTGGAAGCCCTGCAGGACCTGCCCGCCGCAGCGCTTGCAAACCTGGGGCTGTTCGCAACGCCGTGCGGCGGCGGAGGCATGGCGGCAGGCTGTTCACTGGTGTTGCGCGAGCTTGCGCCACAAGCCCAGATGGTGGCCGTGGAGCCCCTCGAATTCGACGACACGGTGCGGTCGCTGGCCTCCGGCAAGCGTGAAACCAATCCGGCGGGCGCCAAGACCTTGTGCGACGCGCTGCAGGCTGCGACGCCGGCCGAACTGCCCTATGCGATCAACAGCCGGTCCCTGAGCGCTGCCGTGTCCGTGAGCGACGGCGAAGTCGCCGCCGCCATCCGTTTCGCGCTCGAAGAACTGCGCCTGGTGATCGAGCCGGGTGGGGCGGTTGCGCTTGCCGCGTTGCTGGCGGGAAAGCTGTCGGCCGACGGCCGCGATGCGGTGATCGTGCTCTCAGGCGGAAACATCGATCTACCGCTTTTGCGTCAGATCGCCCTGGACTGAGCGCTCGCGCCGCAGTCCGGAACGGCGGGACCCTTTCAGGCCTGCCGAGCAGTAAGGGCGCCCATCAGGCGCCTTGCACAACCCACGCGGGACGCAGAGCCCGCGCGGATACACCTATAACAGTCCAAGGAAGAAAACCATGTCCACGTATCAAAGCAGCGCCAAGCGCTGGCTCGCGGCCGCGAGCGCAGCATTTACCTTGATGGCGGCGTCCGCCGCGCAGGCCGCTTATCCCGAACATCCGGTCACGATCGTCGTGCCGTTCAATACCGGCACCACGCCCGACCTGGTGTCGCGCCTGCTGGCCGCGGAAATGGCCAAGCAGACGGGCGGCAACTTCGTGGTGCAGAACCGCACCGGCGCGTCGGGCATCATCGGCACCCAAGCGGTGGCGAACGCCGCGCCAGATGGCTACACGATTGGGTTTGCCAACGTCGCTACGCTTGCCATCAACCAAAGCCTCTACGCCAAGCTGCAGTACGACGCCGACAAGCAGTTGGCGCCTGTCGCGCTGACGGGCTCCGTGCAGAATCTGCTGGCCGTGCGCCCCGGCTTGAACGTCAAGAGCGTCGCCGAGCTGATCGCCATGGCCAAGAAAGACCCGGGCAAGCTGGTCGTCGCCTCGGGCGGCAATGGCACCACCGGGCACCTGAGCGCCGCGATGTTCGGCACGATGGCAGGGGTGGAATTTATGCACGTGCCGTACAAGGGCGGCGTCGAGGCGGACCTGGCCGTGCTGCGCGGCGAAGCCGACCTGGTGTTCGACAACATTTCGTCCATCGCGGGGTTCGTGGAGCAGGGCAAGGTCGTGCCGCTGGCCGTCACCGATCTGCAGCGTGATCCGTCCATGCCCGATCTGGCGACGCTGGATGAGCAGGGACTGAAGGGCTACCGCGCCGTGGCCTGGACCGGCTATGTGGCGCCGGCGGGCACCGATCCGAAGGTTTTGGACTATCTGAACGCCGCCTTCAACAAGGCGTTGCAATCCCCAAACGTGCAAGAGAAGCTCAAGAGCATGGCCTACGTGCCGAACATCGGGCCGCGCCAGCAGCTCTTTGAGCGTGCGCATGCGGAGCGCCCGGTCTGGGCTCAGGTAATCCAGCAAGCCAACGTCAAAATTGACTGAACCTTATGAACGGCGAACGCTACGACCTGCTGATCCGTGGAGGCACGGTAATTGATGGAACGGGCGCTGACCGCGTCCAGGCCGATGTGGGCCTGCGCGGCGGCCGGATTGCGGCCGTCGGCGACCTGAATGGCGCCAACGCCGATCAGGTGCTGGAGGCGGGCGGCCGGATCGTGTCGCCCGGCTTTATCGATACGCACACCCACGACGACCGCTACCTGTCGATGGATCCCGGCATGCCCGCCAAGCTGAGCCAGGGCGTCACCACGGTCGTGACCGGCAACTGCGGCATCAGCCAGGCACCGTGGCGTCCGGGTTGGCGAGGCGAGGTGCCGGCGCCGATCAACCTGCTGGGCAACGAGTTGGCCGACTTCCCGTACGAGACCTTCGGCGCCTACCTGGAAAACCTGGACCGGCATCCGCCCGCCGTGAATGCGGCATGTCTGGTGGGGCACACGTCGCTGCGCGCCGCCGCGATGACCGACCTGACCCGCCCCGCGACGGCGGCCGAGATCGAACACATGCAGGCCTTGCTTCGCGAAGCCATGGAGAGCGGCGCGATCGGCCTGTCGACCGGCACTGCATATCCGGCGGCCATGCCAGCCACGTTGGATGAACTGATGGCTGTTGCCAGCGTGCTGCGCGAGCATCGCGGGCTTTACGCCAGCCATATCCGCGACGAGGGCGACCGCATCTTCGCCGCGCTGGATGAGGCCTTCGCCGTGGGCGCCGCCGGCGATGCGCCCGTCCTGATCTCGCATCACAAGCTGATCGGTCCACGCAATCATGGCCGCTCGGTTCAAACGCTTGCGCACATCGACAAAGCGGGGCAGGGGCAGAAGGTGGCGCTGGATTGCTATCCCTACGTTGCAGGATCCACCATCCTGCGCAAAGACCGCCTGGCGGTGTCCAGCCGCGTGATCGTGACCAAGTCGGTGCCATATCCCCAGTACGCAGGACGCGATCTGGACGACATCGCGCTCGATATGGGTCTGAGCCCGGAGGACGCGGTCGATGCGCTGCAGCCGGCTGGCGCGATCTACTTCATCATGGACGAGACGGACGTCCAGCGCATCCTGGCGTACCCGGGCACCATGATCGGCTCGGACGGCATGCCGCACGATCCCGCGCCGCACCCGCGCTTGTGGGGCACGTTCCCGCGGGTCCTGGGCCATTACTGCCGCGACATCGGATTGTTCACGCTGGAGCAGGCCGTGCACAAGATGACGGACAAGCCCGCCGCTTACTTCCGCCTGCCGCAACGCGGCCGCATCGCGGTGGACTACGCGGCCGATCTCGTCGTGTTCGATGCAGACACCATCGCCGACACCGCAACCTGGTCGTCGCCGACGAGCCAGGCAGTGGGGATCGACTACGTGCTGGTCAACGGCAGCGTTGCATGGCAGGCGGGAGCCGCCACTGGATCGCGCCGTGGCAAGGTGATTCGGGCGGGCCGCTGAGCACGCATGACCGGCGACTTGACCGGCTGATTGCACCGGGACAAAGTGGGCCACGAGGAAGGTCTCTCGTGGTCCTAACCAATTACGCATAATGTGTATTATGTAAAGTGCAAAATGGCCGTTTTCGTCCCGTCACCACGCAGCCATCAGATAAGATGCGCGCCAAGCCTTCCCAACCCATCCCCATCCAGACCCCATGACCCCGCGCGTCGCCATCATCGAAACCATGGAGAACACGCAGCTCGGCCTTCTGCTGAGCGCGCTGAATGAAGCCCAGGCCGACATCACCTGGTTCCGCGTCTATCGCGACGGTCTTGGCGACATTGCCCTTGACGACTTCGACGCCCTGATCGTTCCCGGCGGCTGGCCGAGTGCGCAGGACGACGATCTTTATCCTTACCTGCCCAAACTGGTCGCGCTGATGCGGACATTTGGCGACGCCGGCAAGTCCGTGCTGGGCATCTGCTTAGGTGCGCAGGTGCTGGCCCGCGCTTACGGGGCCGACAACCTGTTGGGGGTGGCGCGGGAATTCTCCTGGACGCCGCTGACCGTGACGGACGATGGGCGCGCCGATCCGCTGTTTGCCGAATTGCAGGGCGGCTTCACCAGTTTCCAGTGGCACGTCGACACCTACACCCTGCCCCCGTCCGCCCTCCTTCTGGCCCGATCCGAAATGGTCCAGAATCAGTGTTTTCGCGTGGGGCGGGCAACTTACGGCATGCAATTCCACTTTGAAGCCAGTGGCGACGTGGTTCACGACTGGACGCGCGCCAATCCCGACCGGGTCAATCGCATTGCGCCGGGCTGGCTGGAGACCCAGGCGGCCGAGGACCGGGCCCGCTTTGCCGCCGACGCCGACGAAGCCGGCGCGCGGATCGCCCGCGCATTTGTGGCCACCATCGGCGAGCGCGCGCGGACCTGATCGACACCGGCCCGAACAAAAAAAGGCGATGCCAGATTTCCCGGCATCGCCTTTTTGCTTTCACCGAGGGTCAGCGCTTCTTGGACGCCTCGTATTTCGCCTTGTTGGCTTCGTTCGGCGGGTACAGGCCCGGCAGCACGGCGCCATTGTTGACCTCGTCCATGATCCAGCCTTCAAAACGTTCCTGCTCGACGGCGGCGTCAACCACGTCGGCCAGCAGCGCGGCCGGGATGACGACGGCGCCGTCCTGGTCGGCAACGATCACGTCATCCGGAAAAACGGCCACGCCGCCGCAGGCGACGGGCTGCTGCCAATCCACGAACGTCAGGCCGGCCACCGACGGAGGCGCCGCCGCCCCGCTCGCCCAGACGGGCAGCTTGGTTCCCAGTACACCGGCCAGATCGCGCACGACGCCGTCGGTCACCAAGCCCGCAACGCCGCGCTTGGCCATGCGGGCGCACAGGATGTCGCCCCAGATGCCGGCGTCTTTCACGCCCATGGCGTCGACCACCGCGATGCAGCCAGAGGGCATCTGTTCGATGGCGCCGCGGCTGGATTTGGGCGAGGACCATGATTCCGGCGTGGCCAGGTCTTCGCGGGCCGGCACGAAGCGCACCGTGAACGCCCGGCCGACGATGCGTTCGAGGCCTTGCGCCAACGGGAAGGCGCCGCGGATCCAGACGTTGCGCAGCCCTTTCTTGAGCAGAATCGTGGTCAGTGTTGCCGTCGTGACGCCGGACAGCGCCTTGAAATGAACCTCGTCCGAAACGGTCATGGGTTTTTCTCCCTGTGAAATCAGAATGGGCGCTCAGCGCGCCCGAGCTCGATGCGGCAGATGCCTTAAACCAGATCCCGCGCGCGCGCGTCGCGCTTGCCCAGGCGCGCCAACAGATGATCGACCTCGGTCCGCGCCTGGTTGGTCAGCGCAGCACCGGGCCGGCGTTGCGCCGCACTGGTCAGGATGCCGCGGCGCATCATTACGTATTTGCGCACGGCCAGGCCGACACCCGGCTGCTGTTCGTAGCGCAGCAGCGGCAGGTGCGCATCGAACAGATCATGCGCCTCTTCGGTCCTGCCCTCGCCTACCCATTTGACGAAGTCGCACAGCATGTCGGGAAAGCAGTATCCGGTGTTGGCGCCGTCGGCGCCGCGCGCCATTTCGTAGTCCAGGAACAGGCCGTTGTTCCCGCACAGGATCGAGATATGCCGCATGGCGCCTTCGGCTTCAAAGCGGCGCAGCGCCGAGATCTTCTCCAGGCCCGGCCAGTCTTCGTGCTTGAGCATGACGCACGAGGCCAGATCGGTCACGATCCGCCGGATGACCGTGGGCGCCATCTGCACCGAGAACGTCAGCGGATAGTCCTGCAGCACAAACGGAACGTCGTCGCCAATGGCCTCCACCGCCTGGTGGTAGTAGTTGACGATCTGATCGTCGGTGCGCAAGGTGTTGGGCGGCGCGATCATGACGCCGGCCGCGCCGCGGTCCATCACCTCGCGCGTGAGCGAACGCATGGAGGCGAAGCCGGGCGCCGACACGCCCACCACGATGGGAATGCCCTGCGATTTGCCGATCACCTGCGAGGCGATTTCCAGGGATTCCGCGAAGTCCAGTTTGGGCGCTTCGCCCAGTTGGCCCAATACGGTCAGGCCGGTCGAGCCGCAAGCCAGATAGAACTCCATCATGCGGTCGATCGAGGCGTGGTCGACGGAACCATCGTCAAAGAACGGCGTCGGGGCGATGGGATATACGCCTTTCGCGTCAGCAGTCAGTTTCATGGTCTGTTTCTTCAAGAAGTTGTTTGAGTCAGGCGTCAGGCCTTAGATGCTTGCGATGAGACCGCCGTCCACCCGGATCGTCGATCCGGTGATGTAGCTGGCCCGCGCGCTGGCCAGAAACGCAACCGCATCGCCGTATTCCTGCGGGTCACCGTAACGGCCCACCGGAATGGCGCTGGTGCTTTCGCGGCTGACGTCCTCTACGCTGCGCCCTTCGCGCTTGGCCCGGGCCTCGTCCAGAAAAGAGATGCGCGCCGTCGCAATGCGGCCCGGCAGCACGATGTTCGACGTGACGCCGTCCTTGCCCACTTCGCGCGCCAGCGTCTTGGACCACCCCACCAGCGACATGCGCAGCGCGCTGGAGATGCCCAGATTCGGAATCGGCGCAATGACGCCCGACGAGGTGCTGGTGATGATGCGGCCCCACTGCCGTTCCCGCATGCCCGGCAGGATGCGATCAGTCAGCTTGATGACGGACAGCACCATGCCTTCAAAATGCTCGCGCCAAAGATCGGCCTGCTGTCCGAAAGACGGCGTGGGTGGCGGGCCACCGGTGTTGTTGACCAGGATATCGACAGGACCCACATTGGCCTCGATCCACGTCACCTGGCTGTCAAAGGCGTCCAGTGCACGCAGATCCCATTGCAGGGCAAAGGCAGACAGGCCCTGGGCCTTGATGCCGTCGGCGGTGGCCGTTGCGGCGTCAAGGTTCAGATCGGCGACGACCACCTTGGCGCCTTCGCGCGCCAGTGACTGTGCAATGGCGCTGCCCAGGCCACCGCCGCCGCCCAACACCAGCGCCGTCTTGTCTTTGATACCCAAATCCATCGTTACCTCCGTACGTAAAAAGCTTGATCAGTCAGCGCTGAGCGCTGGCCGGCCTATCTTGACCGCGTCGCGCCACCCTGCGTCTGATGGATCGCAAGGTGCGCCCTGTAGACCTCATTCTCTTGCCAAAGCGCATCGCGGAAAAACGGAAAATTGTTGGGTAGATCATTCGGTTTATGAATGATTTGCCAGTTGCAAGGTATGCGTCTCCCAGCGTGCAAGCTGTGGGCGCGGGCAATTCCGCTATATTGGGGCCACCATTTTCATACACGCATTGAATGAACCCGCGCCGCCTCACCCCCTCCATGTCCCTGCTGTTGGCCTTTGAAGCCAGCGCCCGCCATCTAAGCTTTACGCGAGCGGCGACCGAGCTTGCGCTGACGCAAAGCGCCGTCAGCCGGCAGGTGCAGGCGCTGGAAGATCTTCTGGAAGTCGCGCTTTTTCGCCGGGAAAAGCGGCGGATTGTGCTGACCGAGGCGGGCACGGGATACCAGAAAGAACTGGCCGCCGCACTGCAGCGCATCCGCAGCGCATCGCTTCAGGCCATTTCACACCGCACCGGCCGAGGCGCCTTCCACCTCGCCGCGTTGCCGACATTTACGGCGAAGTGGCTGATGCCCAGGCTGCACCGCTTCTATGCGCGCCATCCCGGCATTCTGGTTCACCTGCATTCACGCGTGACGCGCTTCGACCTGGATCTGGCCGGCATCGACGCCGTCATTGCCGTGGGCGATGGCGACTGGCCGGGACTGGTCCCGCATCGGCTGATGAATGAACACGTCATCCCGGTCATCAGCCCCGACATCGCCGCGCGCCAGACCATCCGAAGGCCCGCAGACCTCATCCAGCACGTGCTGCTGCAAGTCGCGGCCCGGCCGGCCGTGTGGCAACGCTGGTTCGAAGCCCACGGCCTGCCCGTGCGCTCGATGCGCTGGGGCGCGCAGTTTGAACTGACCACGCACCTGATCCAGGCGGTGGCGTCGGGCTTGGGCGTTGGGCTGTTGCCGACCTTCCTGGTGGAGGATGAGTTACGGCAAGGCGTGCTGGCGCCCGCATTGGATGAGGAATTCAGCACGGGCGCGGGATACTTTTTCCTGGCGTCGCCAGACAAGTTGGCCATGCCGGCAGTGGCGGCGTTTCGGGATTGGTTGCTGGATGAGAGCGCGGGGGGGTGAATTCCAGCGTTGATCTCGGGCGGTCCGCATCCGCATTCGCCGCTATTCAATAATTCAACAATCGTTGTATTATCCGGCGCATGAATGAAGAACATGCCGTGCTGGCCCTCGCCGCCTTGGCCCATACCCAACGCCTGCGCGTATTCCGCGCCCTGGTCGTCGCCGGACAAGAAGGCCTGACCCCCAGCGTGCTTGCCGACCAGCTTGCGGTGGCGCGCAACACGTTGTCATTCCATCTGAAAGAGCTGGCGCATGCGGGACTGGTCTCCATCGAACAGCAAGGCCGCAACCTGATCTACCGCGCCGACTTTTCCCGCATGAACGGCCTGCTGGGATATTTGACCGAGCACTGCTGCGCGGGCGCGCCTTGCGCAGTCACCGATCGCGGCGCGTGCGAATCCTGCTGACCCAGCCCCCCTACCTACCGCCCTTCTCACCTGCAACCCATGCCCTCCACCGCACCCGCCGCACGTCCGGCGCCCCAGCGCCCTTCCATGAACGTCTTTGAGCGCTATCTCACCTTGTGGGTCGTTCTCTGCATCGTCCTGGGCGTGACATTGGGCCAGGCGGCCCCCGGCGTATTCCAGGCCATCGGTCGCATGGAAGTCGCCCAGGTCAATTTGCCGGTCGGCATTCTGATCTGGGTGATGATCATCCCGATGCTGCTGAAGGTGGACTTTGGCGCGCTGGGTCAGGTCAAGCAACACTGGCGTGGTATCGGCGTGACGCTGTTCATCAATTGGGCAGTTAAGCCGTTCTCCATGGCCTTTCTGGGCTGGCTGTTCATCCGCCACGTTTTCGCCGCCTGGCTGCCGGCCGACCAACTCGACAGCTACATCGCGGGTCTGATCCTGCTTGCCGCCGCCCCGTGCACGGCAATGGTGTTCGTCTGGAGCCGGCTGACGGGCGGGGACCCGGTTTTCACGCTGTCTCAGGTGGCGTTGAACGACACCATCATGGTGTTTGCCTTCGCGCCCGTGGTTGGCCTGCTGCTCGGCCTGTCGGCCATCAGCGTGCCGTGGGACACGTTGCTGGTTTCTGTGGGGCTGTACATCGTGGTGCCGGTCATCCTGGCGCAGGTGTGGCGCCGCGCGTTGCTACGGCGCAGTCAGGCGGCGTTCGATGCCGCGTTGGCGCGGATCGGTCCGTTCTCGATGGCCGCCCTGCTGCTGACGCTGGTCCTGCTGTTCGCGTTTCAGGGCGAAGCCATCATCGGGCAGCCCTTGGTGATAGCGATGTTGGCGGTGCCCATTCTGATCCAGGTGTTCTTCAATTCCGGCCTGGCGTACTGGCTCAACCGGCGCGTCGGTGAAAAGCACAGCATCGCGTGCCCGTCCGCGCTGATCGGCGCGTCCAACTTCTTCGAACTCGCGGTCGCGGCTGCGATCAGCCTGTTTGGCTTTCAGTCCGGGGCGGCGCTGGCAACGGTGGTCGGCGTGCTGATCGAAGTCCCCGTCATGCTGCTCGTCGTGCGGATCGTGAATCAGAGCAAGGGCTGGTACGAAGCCGGCGCCGCGCGCAACTGACGCCGCTTGGCACCCGCCTTTGCCGGCCGTCCGAAGCAGTCCTGAATATCCTGCCGCAACGCCAACGCGGCGCGCTCAACAAGGAGGACGGCGACCCCGTCATCGACGCGAACGGCAATCGCGTCCAAGGTGCCTGACAGCTGAGGTGTTGCGGCGGTTATCCGACCTTCTTCGCCACCACAACCACAAACCGCTGATCCCCAGCGTGGCCAACCCCAGTCCCAGCATCGCCACGCCGATCTCACCCGCGGGGCCGCCCAACTCTCCTGTATGCAACGGATAGATCACCGAGTTGATCCGCGTGCCCGGATCGAGTTCGTTCCAGCGGTGCGCGGCCAGAACCCTGCCGTCCCGAGGATCCAGCCAGACGGTGGAGCGCCCGTTGGGATGCGAATCGTCTGGAACGCGCATTCGGATAGCCATGGGCCGGTCGAGGTGTGGCGTGTAGAGAATGAAGCCGATCTCGCCGTCCGGGAATGCTTCCCTGGCCGCCGCGGCAAAGGCGTCCAGAGATGGCGGCCGGGGCATCCCATCCTGCGACGCCGCCATCCCGGCCACCAGCCCCGGAAGCTTAGGCGCGACCACGCGAGCCTGCCCGCTGGCCGCAGTGATCCACCCGCCGATCGGACGCCAAGCCAGGTAAGCCCCCGTCGCCACCGCCACCGCCAGGAAAATCGCCAGAATCGCCCCGCCCTGACGATGGACATCAAACAGCGCGCGCAACGTTCCCTTGTCGAATACCATGCGCAGCGATGGCGGCCATTTGCGCGGCCACCAGAGCACCAGCCCGGACACCATCAGCACAAGATACGCCAACGCGGCCCACGCCAGCACCGCCTTGCCGGTCTGCCCCAGCATCAACGCGCTGTGCAGTTGATAAAGGACCGCGGTAACGCCCTCGTCCTCTGCCCGCCTGCCCTGCTCTCGGCCGCTCGACGGGTCCAGATAGACGGTGCCCCGCCAGGCGGCGCGCACCCGCACCTGCAACGTGTCACCCGCCTTGCGGGGCGGATCGAACGTCAACGAGGCATCTGGGCCAAATGCGGCCACCAGATTGCGCCGCACGGTTTCCAACGGCACGGCGCCACCATCCGGCCGGCTTTCCGCAACAAAATAAGCCGGATGCAACATCCGATCCAGCGGCCGCGCAGCCACGAGCAAGGCGCCCGTCAACCCGGACAGAATCAGAATTCCGCCCAGGACGAGCGCGACCCAGCGATGGCAGGCCAGCCAGACGCGCCGAGGCATCAATACGCCAGTCGCGCTTGCAGGTAGACCGTGCGCGGCGCGCCCACCATGCGGCCGCCATTGGTGTCGACGTTGCGCGTGTAGTAGCGGCGATCAAACAGGTTGTTCACCCCCACCGCCAGCTCGCTGCCGCGCCATTGCGGCACCTTGTACGCCAGTTGCGTGTTCCAGACGCTGAAGCCAGGCACACGGCCATTGGTCGCGTCCGCATTCTCAGGCCCCGTGTTGGCGGTGTCCGAGTATTGGCTGCTTTGCGCCGTGGTGAACAGGTTGAACGTCCAGTTGTTGCGCGTGTACCGGCCGCCCACTGTACCGGTCTGGCGTGAATAGAACGGCACGTCGTTGCCTTCGAATTCGCCGGATTTCTGAATGGCCCGCACGTACGTGTAGTTGGCGTAGACGTTCAGGCCGGCAAGCGGCCCGGAGCGGTCGAAGTCATAGTCGATGGCGAACTCGACGCCATTGTGCGTCGTGGCGCCCAGATTACGGAAGACGGCCGGGTTCGTGCCAGGAATCGACAGAATCTGGTTGTCGAAGCGCAGATCGAACACCGTGAATTCCGTGTGCAGTTGCTCGCCCGTGTAGCGCAGGCCGGCCTCGACCGTCTTCGCGATCTCGGGGCTCAGCGGATTGGTCGCGGACATGGAGTTGAGCTGCGTGTACTGGACCGCGCCGAACGAGGTGTTGTAGTTGGTGTAGAGCGTCAGCGCGTCATTGACCAGGTACGCCACGTTCAGCGACGGCAACCCGCGGCTGTTGCGCATGTCGAACGGCGTGTCGTTGGCGGTGCCGCTCGGCTGGCGGTGGGTGTCGATGCGCTCGTAGCGCACGCCCGGCGTGATGCGCCAGTTGCCGTAGGCAATGCGGTCGTCCAGGTAAACGGAGTGCGCGTCGGTTTCGTTGTCGAAGACCTGCTGCACACCCACGCGCTGGCCGGTCGACAGCGACTCGGAATAGCGCCTGTCTTGGCCGGTTTCGTGGATATAACGGTAGCCGATGGTGACGTCATGCGTCGTCGGCCCCCATTCGATGCGCTGCGTGTAGCGCGGTTCGATACCCAGCACCTGGTTGTTGCGCGGTTGGTAGTCATTGCGGTTCGCGGCGGAATTGATCAGCGAACTCTGCCGCGAGCTGTCGTAGTGATAGACGCGCGCCTCGAACTCCTGCGTCTCCGAAATCGAATTCAGATAGCCGATATCAACCTGGTCCCGCTGCCCTTTCCAGTAATCGGTCGGGTGCGTGTTCTGGAAGGGATCGTCCCGATACTGGGCGACGGTCAGGCCGCCGGGCGTCATGGATTTGACGTCGTAATGCGCGAACTTGCCGTAGATCTCCGAAGTGGGCGTCAGCGCAAAGCGCCATTTCAACGCGACGTCGTTGTAGCGGTCGTCGCTGCCGTCGCGCCATTGCTCGCCGTCCATGCCGGAATACATCAGGGCCACACCCAGGCCGTTGTCGAACTGCGTGCCCAGGAAGCCGGTGTATTGGGTGTTCGTGCCGCCGTGGCTGAAGATGTTGTAGCGGGCCGAGGCTTCGGCGGTCAGGCCGGGCGTGTTGGGAATCGCGCGGGTCTTGAAGTTGATGACGCCGCCGACGTTCTGCGGACCATAACGCACGGCCCCGCCGCCGCGCACTACGTCGATGGCCTCGATGTTGCCCAGACTGGTCGGGGACATCACCAGGTTCGGTTGTCCGTAAGGCGCCATCGCCATCGGGATGCCGTCCAGCAGCATCGTCGTGCGGAAAGAGTTGCGCGGGTTCAAGCCCCGGATGCCGACATGCAGGCCTACCGAGCTGCCCGTGGCGCTGGTACTGCCGCTGATCTGCACGCCGGGCACGCGTCGCAGCGCGTCCGCCACGCTGGTGGCGCCGCTGTTCTGGATTTCGTCGCGGCGCAGCAGCGTGCGCGCTCCGCCAAAGGTCTGCACGCTATTTTCAAGGCCGGTGCCCAGCCAGTCACCGCTGACCTGGATCGATTCCAGCGTGCTGGCGCTGGCGGCGGGCTCGGGGGCCTGCGCCACAGGCTTGGCCGCCGGCGCCGCCAACGCGCGCACGACAGAGCCCTGCCCGCCCTGCGCTTCGGCAACAAGGCCCGTCCCGGCAAGCAGCTTGGCCAGACCGGCGTCCACCGCGTAGCTGCCGTTCAACCCTTGCGTGGTCAGACCGCCTGTGTCTGCGGGACGGAACGACACCGTGATGCCTCCCGCCTTGGCGAACGCCGAAAGCGCCTGGTCCAGCGGACCGGCGGGAATGCGGTAGTCCTGCACGCCGGCTTGCTGCACGGGTTGGGCCGCCGCGGACGACGACGCGCCAAAGGCGGCGGTCAGGCTCAGGCTCAGTGCGGCCAGGCGCAGGACGCGCGTTGCAGCGCGCGCGGGCGATGGGTGTTGAAGTGCCACGTGTTCACATCCGGTTCAGGTCATCAATGCGCGGTATGCCGGATGAGCCGGGGCAAAAGGGACACGCAGGAAGCGGCGCAGTTGTAAATAAGTGAAACGACGTCGCGGCGGGCTATCGACCCAGGGTCACCCAATAGGAAGTCCGCGTCACCACGCGCAGATCCAGCGTGTTGGCCACGACAGCCAGCAGCGCATCCGTGTTCTCCAGGCGGAACACGCCGGACACGCGCAGGCCCGCCACGTCCGGATCGCAACGGACCACGCCGCGCCGGTAGCGCGCCACTTCGGCAAGCAGCGCGTCCAGCCGCATGTTGTCGGCTTCGATCACCCCGCGCGTCCACCCCGGCGCGGTGCCCGCCCGCAGCGGCGCGGCCGCCGGGAGGTCGCCTTGCAGAAAGGCCTGCGCCGTAAAGCGCACGGACTCGCCCGCGCTGAACACCCGCGTCGATCCCCCGTTCGCCAGCGTCACGGCAACCCGATGCTCGAGCACCGTCAATTCGGTCATGGCGTCTCGGCCGTCCCGCTGCCGGACGACGAACCGCGTGCCCAGGGCTTGCAGACGTCCCTGCGGCGTTTCGACATAAAACGGCCGAACCGCCTTGTCGGCCGCCGTACGTACATAGACTTCGCCAGACCGCAACTGCACCACGCGGGCGGCGTCGGAATAGCGTACGTCCATGCCCGTATCGGTATTGAGCAGCACCTCGCTGCCGTCGGCCAGCATCAGGTCGTGGCTTTCGCCCACTGCCGTGCGGTACCCGCCCTCCTGCCCGTAGTGGACGCGGTATCCCAGCCATGCCGCGGCCGGCGCCGCGAAACCCATCGCCGCCAGGGTACGCAACACGGTGCGCCGGCTGACCCGCGGCTCGCGCGTCAGCAGCGGCACCCCCAGCGCGGCCGGCACGGCGTTGAACTGTTGCGTCAGCCGCTGCGCCCGTTGCCACGCGAGTTCGCGGTCCGGGCTGCCCGCGCGCCAGCGTTCGAAGGCGGCGTGATCCGCTGGCCCCGCCTCGCCCGAATGCAAACGCACCAGCCAACGCGCCGCCTCGCGGATGATCGCGGCGTCCAGAGGCTTGGATTCGGCGGCGGCCATGAATCAATGCTCCAGCAGGGTCAGGCAGACCTCAAAGCCCTGGGCCATGTATCGCTTCACCGTGCGATCACTGAGTCCGGTGCGCGCCGCGATCTCCACGTACGTCAGGCCTTCCAGTTGCGACAGCACGAACACTTCGCGCGCCTGAGGCGCCAGATTGGCCAGCATGCGGTCCAGTTGCTGTAGCGCCTGCTGTACGCCCAGCAGCATCTCTGGCGACGCCTCCATCTCGGGCGGAATCTCGGCAACGGCCTGCAGCCAGGCGCGCTCGAGCGACCGGCGGCGC
Source organism: Achromobacter sp. ACRQX (assembly GCF_022346505.1). NCBI lineage: Bacteria > Pseudomonadati > Pseudomonadota > Betaproteobacteria > Burkholderiales > Alcaligenaceae > Achromobacter > Achromobacter sp. ACRQX. The sequence continues at coordinate 37,458 of NZ_JAKRML010000010.1, read as the reverse complement.
CAGTGGTCATTCAGCAGGCCGCGTGCGATGGTGGTCAGGTAGGCGCGAGGCTGCCGCAGCGTGCGGACTTCTTCGGGATTGCGCAGCACGCGCAGAAAGGTGTCATGCGCGAAATCCGATGCCTCATCGCCGTGCCCGAGCTGACGCCGCCACCATTGGCAGAGCCATTCGTAATGGGTTTCGCAGAGTAGCTGGATCGGCTGGAGGGGGTTGGACATGCTCAAACGCCCCGGCAAGCAGCGCGATGACACGGAAAAGCCGCCTGCCCGGAAAGCGGTCAGGCGGCGAGAATCGCCAAATGATACCAAGAATTGTTCGCAACATGTATTGTCGTGCGGCGTCACCCCGCACTCACTGCCAATCCTGCGCGTAGATCCGCTTCCACTCCTTCTCCATATCGACGACCGTCCATCCATTGGCCCGCGCCGCGTCCAGGGCCTTGTCCAGACGACCGACGCTCGAATCCCGGTCGTAGGCCCATTCTCGCTTGGCGTCGGTGTGGTGAACGATGCCGCCAAAGCGCTTGCCCGGCCCGGCGGTGGTCCATTGCAGCATCTGCAGGTCGCCGTCCGAGTTGCCGAAGGCCAGTATGGGACGCTTGCCAATGTGACGCTGGATGGCCACCGGTTTGCCGGGGCCGTCGTCGTTGAAGTCCAGCTTCGGCAACCGCATCAGCGCGTACCCGTTGCCGCTTGCCACGAATTCGCTGCCGAACGCCGTGCCGATGACCTGTTCCGGCGGGATGCCGTAGGCCTTCTGCGTCCAGGCCCGCATGAACTCGGTTTCGCCGCCCGACACGATGTAGGTCTTGAAGCCGCGCGCGCGCAGGTAATCCAGCAGCTCCCGCATCGGCACGTACGTCATGCTGTCGTACGGCAGTTTCGTGCGCGGATGGCGCGCGGTATGCAGCCACTGATCGACGCGCTGCGTGTACTGCGCGACGGGCGTGCCGGTGTTGGTCGCCAATACGATTTCCATCATGCCCCGCTCGCCGGACTTGGCCACCTCGGCATGATCGTTCTGCAGCACCGCCATGAAAGGCTGGCGCGTGGCCCAGTCCGGGTGCGATGGCGCCAGCGCGTGAACCTCGTCCATCGAGAACATCACCTGGAAGTAGATCGGCTTTTCGCTCCACAGCGTGCCGTCGTTGTCGAACACGGCGATACGATCTTCCTCGGGCACGAAGTCCGGGCTGCCCGGTTCGGTGACTGCCTTCACGAACGCGACGATGGCCACACGGGATGGCCCGTCGGTCCAGGACGCCAGCTCCGCCTGCTTCTGGCGGTCGGACGCGGCGCAGCCGGCCAGCAGGCACACGATGCAGAGCCACATCCAGGCCAGCCGCCGCATGGAGCGATATTGAATCGAAGCTTGCATGACGATCTCCCGAGCGCGCGCATGGCGCGGTGGTGACATCCTTTGAACGATTTCCCCTGTCCGCGCTCCGCACGGCGAACAGGCGTCAACGGCTGGCGATGCTGCCTTGAGACGCCTGCGCGGCCTTCCACTGCTGCGGTGTCATGACGGTGCGAAAGCCGATATGCGACATGGGGTTGAGCGGATCCGTGCCGCGCCGCGCGCTGGCGCGGTAGCTGATGCAATACGTGTCGCTGCAAAGAAAGGATCCGCCGCGGGTCACGCGCTTGGGCGCCGACACGGGCGTGCCGCCGTCGTCGGGATCAAAGCTGTCGGCGGGTCCGGCCGGGTCCTGCGGCGGCTGGCGGTACTGCGCCTGAAACTTGAAGGCATCCGCGCGATACCAGTCCGACGTCCATTGCCAGACGTTCCCCGCCATGTCGTACAGGCCATAGCCGTTGGGGGCGAAGCTGCCTACCGGCGTGGTGCCTACCTGCACCTTTTCATCCTTGACGACAGGAAACGGCTGCGGCTGCCGGGTGTCCCAGATGTTGGCCATCGCCTTGCCCTGCGGCAGCAGCTCATTGCCCCACGTATACGTAGCCTGCTCCAGGCCGCCCCGGGCGGCGAATTCCCACTCGGCCTCCGTCGGCAGCCGCTTGCCCGCCCACTTGGCGTAGGCTTGCGCATCTGCGTAAGACACCTGCACGACCGGGTGATCGTCCTTGCCGTCGATGTTGCTGCCCGGCCCCTCGGGGTGCCGCCAGTTTGCGCCCGGAACAAAGCGCCACCAGCGCGAATAGTCGCGCAGCGACACCTCGGTCTCCGTGCCGGTGAACACCATGGCGCCCGCCTGCAAGGCGCTGTCGTCCGGACGCGGCGTGCCAGCCGGAAGCTGGACACGCAGGTCTTCCCAGCGTGGTTTCTGCTCGGCGGTCGTCACATAGCCTGTCGCCTCGACGAAGCGGCGGAACTGCGCGTTGGTGACGTCGTGCACGTCCATCCAGAACCCGCTGACGCGCACCTTGTGCGCCGGGCGCTCGTTCGGCTGGGACATCTGGTGGTCGTTGCCCATCAGGAATTCGTTGCCGGGTATCCAGGCCATCGCCGCCGGTCCCTGCTTGCCGTCTCCCAACGTGATGACGTGCGGCCCCGCCGGTGGCGCGGAGACCACGACATACGCGCCGATCGCGCCTGTCGCGCCCAGTATTGCCACCAACGCCAACCCGATCTTCGCGTGCTTTTTCATGCGCGTTCTCCTTGAAGAGAATCCTTTCGCAATGCAGGCGTATCTTTTGATGCCGTTACAGCGCCGCAGCCCGCGAGGCCAGCTTGCGGTTGCCCTCGCTGTTGGGCTTGAGACTCATGCGTTCGGCGGTCAGCACCTTCGCGAGCGACCGCGCGCCACCCCGCAGCGCCGCCTCGACCAGCGTCAGCGCCAACACGTCGCGCTGGGCGTGGCTGCCGCCGAACCGGTGCGCAATCAGCCGCACGTCGCGCAACAGATCCGCGGCCAATGCGTAGTCTTCGCGCGTGAAGGCCACCAGCGCGTGCGCCACCGGCAGCCCTACGTCGCGCGTCATCATCGCGTTGGTGCCGGCGCCCTGAGCGGCGGCTTCCATGGAATCGATCAATGACTGTGCCGCCGCCTCATCCCCGGCGCCCAGGTAGGCCATCAACGCATGCACATCGTTGAAGGCGTAGTAGCCCGTGCCGCCGCGCGCCTGCCAGACTTCGGCAAGCTGCCGCCACCGCCAATCGACATCGATCCCACGCAGCAACAGGCGCCACAGCATGGCCGACGCGTCGATCAGGTCAAGCACCTGCCCGGTGGATGTTTCGCGCAGCCGGTCGTCGTACATGGCAAGCACTTCGGCGATGTCCTCGCGGTCCAGGTGAAACAGGGCCAGGTGCCACCAGTTGTGGATGGACAGCATGTTGTCGCTGGACCAGTCGTCGCGCCGGCCGTTCAGCCAGGCAATGCCCTCGTCCACCCTGCCCTGCATTTCCAGCACATGAGCCACCGCGTGCACGGCCCACGGATCACGGGGGTTCAGGTCCAGCGCGCGGCGGCCCTGGGCTTCCGCTGCGGCATAGAGATTGGTCTCTTCCAGCCCGAAGGCGTGCATGCCCAGCACGTAGCCGTAGTCGGGCATCTTGCAGTTCCACGCGGGCAGAATGCCGGCCACGCGGTCGCGCAACATGGCCGAGCGGCCAAGCAGGAAGTCGCCTATGTGGCCCACCTGCAGCGCCAGGGTGTCGTGCGGGTAATCCGCAAGGATGTCAGCGTAGCGCCGCAACGCGGCAGAGAAATTGCCGTCGAGCCAGGCGCGCGCCGCCGCCGTATGACGGCGCTCGCGATCATTGGCGATATCGACGAGTGCTTCGGCAGCCTCGACGCTTTCGCGTAGCAGCGGTTCGACGCACTTGTCGCTGGCGGTAATCATCATGCCTGCGCGCAGCAGGTGGCCCATGACGAAGACGGGGTCTTCGGAAAGCGCCCCGTCGATGATGCCCAAGGGATCGCCGTAATAGCCGTGGAACAAGCTTTGCGCCTGTTCGTAAGCGGCCATCGACGCCGGTTCATCGCTGGAAACGGGATTGCCCCGCACATCGCTCAGCGCCATGGTGATCTCCCAAAGGGCCGGCCCGCGACGGGCTTCGGAAATATAAGCACGGATGCCGTGTGCCGGCAAAACGCAACTGCGCTAGTGCGACTGCACCGGATTCGCGGGTATGGGCATACGCCCGCGCTTACGGCAGCCGCGGCGTCACGGGCGGGAAGACGGCGGATCAACCATCGCCTCGCGTTGGGACACCAGCAACGCGTCGCTCTGGTCGATGCGTATCGTGCCGATTCGTGGAAACTCAAAGTCGATGATGATGTACAGCGCCGCGGTCATGACCAGCGCGTAGATCAGCTCGTGCAGTAGCGTCCCCCGCTGCGTTGCGGCCAGCTTCACGCCCACCAGGCCGGCGCAGATCAGCGCAAGAAATCCCAGGAAAACGTAGGCCGCCATGGGCGGATGCACCTTCTGGGCGGCGACAAGCGCGGTCGCCGCGTCGAACATGTCATTCACTGCCTGCACGTACGAGGCCGCCAGCGGCGGCGCAACATCGTCCCGCGCCGCCCCGACGGAGGCCCGCCAGATGTCCATTTGCAGCGCGCTGGCCTTGGCCGCAATCCCCGTCCGCGCATCCAGATCGGCGACATGGCGTTCATAAAGGATCCGTTGATCGACGTAGTGGCGAAATTGCGCCCGCAGCGCCGGCTGCGCAGCGGGAGGCAGCAGATCAACCCGCAGCCATGCCGTGCCGATGGCGTTGACTTCCTGGATCAAGAGATCGCGCCGGTCCGACATACGCTGCGCCGCGCCCGAGAACGTAAACGCGACCAGCAGCCCCAGCAGCGCAAACACCGATGCCTCGATCGCCGCCACCCCTGCCCCGCCGTTCTCCTCAAGCTTTCTGCCCAATCGCTTGCCCAATGCGATGGCGCCAAACAGCGCCACAAAGAACGCCGCCGCCAAGCCTGCCAGGAGAAACGAGTAGTCCATGGGAACCTCGCGTGTGCGATTACCGGAGGAACGTGCGAGCGGTAGGCTGGCGCGTCCGGAACGCATCAACGATAAGAGCAACGCGCGCGGGCTGGCAATCGCGCAAGCGCAGCCAACGCGTGATACAGCCGTGCCGGTCCGTGTTGACCAATGCGGCGCATGCATGCAAGCGCATCGCAGAATCTCGTTGACAGGCGGGAAAGGAAGATGAAAATTATTGCAGTTCAAATCCCGCGGACGATGCATGTCGGATTGCAAGTCCCGGAGTCTGCGTTCCGGACTACGCGTCCCGGACTGCGCGTCCCGGATTGAACATCCCCAAGTACGTAGGCCAATGTGAACCGCACGGTTTGCAGCTTCGTGCGGTTGATTTCACTCTTACACGACGGAGTTGAAAATGGCGACCAAACGAACGCTCACTTGCGGTGCCGCAGCACTTCTCATGGCGGGAGCGGCAATCTGTGCCCCCGCCTCCGCGCAGGATCAGCGCAAACCCAACATCATCCTGCTTGTCTCCGACGACACCGGCCTCGGCGATCTCGGTCCGTATGGCGGCGGCATCGGCCGCGGCATGCCAACGCCCAACATCGACCGGCTCTCTTCCGAAGGCATGACCTTCTTCTCGTTCTACGCGCAGCCCAGCTGCACCCCCGGCCGCGCAGCCATGCAGACCGGCCGCATCCCCAATCGCAGCGGCATGACCACCGTGGCCTTTCAAGGCCAGGGCGGCGGCCTGCCGGCGGCCGAATGGACACTCGGGTCGGTGCTGAAGACCGCCGGCTACAAGACGTTCTTCACGGGCAAATGGCATCTGGGCGAAGCGGACTACGCCTTGCCCAACGCCCAGGGCTACGACGAGATGAAGTATGCGGGCCTCTATCACCTGAACGCCTACACCTACGCGGATCCCACGTGGTTCCCGGACATGCCCGCGGACGTGCGCGAGATGTTCCAGCGCGTCACCAAGGGCGCATTGTCCGGCAACGCCGGCGAAAAGCCGCGCGAGGAGTTCAAGATCAACGGTCAATACGTCGACACGCCCATGGTCAACGGCCGTGAAGGCGTCGTCGGCATTCCGTTCTTTGACCGGTATGTCGAAAAGGCCTCGCTGGACTATCTGGACCGCAACGCCAAGTCCGAGCAGCCGTTCTTCATGAGCATCAACTTCATGAAGGTGCACCAGCCCAACATGCCGGATCCCGACTACATCCATAAGTCCATGTCCAAGAGCAAGTACGCGGATTCGGTCGTGGAACTGGACGCACGGATCGGCCGCATCATGGACAAGATCCGCGAGCTGGGCCTGGACAAGAACACGCTGGTGTTCTACACGACGGACAATGGCGCCTGGCAGGACGTCTACCCCGATGCGGGCTATACCCCGTTGCGCGGCACGAAGGGAACGGTGCGCGAAGGCGGCAACCGGGTTCCCGCGATCGCGTGGATGCCCGGCAAGATCGCCGCGGGCGCCAAAGATCACAGCCTGGTGGGTGGCCTGGATCTGATGGCGACGTTTGCCGCGGTTGCCGGCGTGAAGCTGCCCACGAACGACCGCGAAGACAAGCCGATCATCTTCGACAGCTATGACATGTCGCCCGTCCTGTTTGGCACCGGCAAGTGCGACCGCAAGTCGTGGTTCTACTTCACCGAGAACGAGCTGTCGCCGGGCGCCGTGCGCGTCGCCAACTACAAGGCGGTGTTCAACCTGCGCGGCGACGACGGCGCGGTGACGGGCGGGCTTGCGGTGGACACGAACCTGGGCTGGAAAGGCGCGGAGTCCTATGTTGCGACGGTGCCCCAGGTGTTCGACCTGTGGGCCGACCCGCAGGAGCGTTACGACATCTTCATGAGCAACGTCACGGAGCGAACCTGGACGATGGTCATGATCAACGACGCCGTCGCGCCGCTGATGAAGACGTACATAGACTACCCGCCCCGCAAGATGCAAAGCGAAGGCTATGACGGACCGCTGACCTTGTCCGGCTACGAGCGGTTCCAGTACATCCGCGACAGTCTGGCGAAGGACGGCTTCAAGCTTTCCCTGCCCACTGGAAACTGACGCCGGCACGCCGCGGTTCACCTGATTCGGGTGAACCGCACGGACGCGGGACCCGTCCGGGCAGGCGGCTTGCTGCTACAGGCGGATGGACGCGGCAATTCCATCCCGGCAAGCTAGCCGCCTGCCAGCTTGCGACCTGGCTACAGGAGGTCCCATGTGGGAACCCAGTGAACGCTATCCCGATCCGGCCATTGAGGTGCTGGATCCCCGATTCCGCAATATCCGGCTCAATAACGCGGGCATCGAACGCCTGGCGACCGGTGTCCGCTATGGCGAGGGCCCGGTCTGGTTCGGAGACGGCAGGTGCCTGATCTGGAGCGACATCCCCAACAACCGCCTCTTGAGATGGGACGAGGAAACGGGTGCCGTATCGGTGCACCGTCAGCCTTCCGGGTACACGAACGGCAACACGCGCGACCGCCAGGGCCGGCTCGTCAGTTGCGAACATGGCGAGCGGCGCGTGGTGCGGACCGAGTACGACGGCTCAGTGACGGTGCTGGCCGACCGGTTCGAGGGCAAACGCCTGAATGCGCCGAACGACGTGGTTGTGCGGCGAGATGGATCGATCTGGTTCTCCGATCCGGTATTCGGCATTCTGAGCAACTACGAAGGCTTCAAGGCCGACCCGGAACTCCCGACGCACGTCTATCGGCTGGACCCCGGCACTGGGGAGCTGCAGGCCGTGGTCCGGGGCGTCCACAATCCCAACGGTCTGTGTTTTTCGCCGGACGAACGGCTGCTGTATGTCGTGGACAACGGCTCTTCTCCTAACCGCATCCTGGTTTTCGGGGTTGGAGAGGACGGCACGCTGGATGAAGGGCGCACGTTTGTGGAGGCAAGCCTTGAGGCGATCCCGGACGGCATCCGCTGCGATACCGAGGGCTATCTTTGGGCGGGCTGGGGACCGGGTCCGGAACTGAGCGGCGTGATGGTCTTTGCACCCGACGCCACGGCCATCGGCCGCATCGCCCTGCCCGACCGCTGCGCCAATCTGTGCTTTGGCGGCGCGCGGCGCAACCGGCTGTTCATGGTGACCGGACAATGCCTGTTTGCGCTGTATGTGAACGCGCAGGGCGTCCCCTACTGCTGAACCGCCCGCTACAGAAACCCGATCCAGCGCCCCGCGATCAGGCATCCCAGCCAAAGCGCCAGCGACGCACCTGCCTGCGCGCGAAGCATCCCGGTTGGCCGGCCGCCGTTTTCGACGCCGGCCCACGCGCGGCCCCGGTGCACGAGCCAGGCGTTGACCGCACCGGCGGCCAGCAGCGCCATCTTCACCAGGAATGCGGGATTTTCCAGATACTCAAGCGGACGCACCGAAAACAGCATCGCGCCCGTCAGCACCGCCAATGCAAGGCCCGTTGCGGCTGTGCGCGCCAGCACCGGCGCCAGGACGGCCAGCGCGTTCGGCTTCAGGATGCCGAGCAGGCGCAGATCCAGCGGCACGATAGACCCGATCAACAGGCCGATGGCGCCAATATGCGCGGCGTTCAACAGCAGATAGAGAACGCCGGACCGGCGCAACCACAGCGCCGGCGGAACGGATTCAAGGTGTTCGAGCGCAAGCCGCAGCAGTTCAGGCATCCGGCGCGGGTGCTCAGGGTTTCTTGATGCGGCTTGGGTAAATGTCGTAGGTCTTTCCGCCCACGGTCACCTGCACGGCCTTCATGCGTTTGGCGGCCGCGTCCTGGTCACGGTTGCCGACGGCGGTGATCGCATCGCCGGGCTTGGCGGAACCTTCCACGAATCCGGCTTCCTTTGTCTGGCTGGGGTTGCCGAGTTCCACCGTCCACACGCCGTCCTTGGCCCGGACCTTGAGCGTGGGGTGCGGCGGGGCGATCTGCACCTGTTCGACCGTGCCCTGCAATGTCATTTGTTCGGATTCTGCCCACGACCAGCCGTGGTGCGCCATGGCTGAGGGGGCGACGCCGCCCATGGCAGACAGCGCCAGTGTGGCGATCAACGCGCGATGGGAAAGCTTCATGTCGATGCTCCTGAAGTGCGGTGGCTGCCGTTCGTCCGCGCGAAGGCGCAGGCGTGAGCGCGAAAAAGCAGGATAGCAGCCGACTCTTGAGACGGGTGTGAATTTATTTCGCGCTCGGGAGGTGATAGATCATTGCGCGAATCCTGAGAATTTACTTCTAAGAATCTACTTTAGGTTGCCGCTGTTTCTTTTTAATTATCTCTTGATTAATCAATAGCTTAACGCCGATTAATGAGATAGCGCATGAAGTTGAACTGGCGCCCCGCGCCACTTGCATCTGCCGCGCTCACCCAGGAAAACCCTGCGGAACTTTCCCTGTTCGGTAACGGTCGCTTTATGTTCAGGCAATTGTCAGCATATGCCGACATTTGCCTTTAAGCCGTTTCCGCGCGTCCACCCCCGGGAGAATTGCATGTCATTGCTCCGCTCGCGTTTCCTCGCGAATCTGCCCTCCACTTCCACCGCGCGCCCCCCTGATCTCCCTTCTCTCCACGCCCTTTCGCTGCGTGCCGATCCATGTCCACGCCGCGTGCAACCATGAGCGCCGTTCCTGACGCGGTGAACAACCGTGCGCCCACCGGCCTGTCGGTCATGGACGCAACCATGGTGCTGGTCGGCGTCGTCATCGGCATCGGCATCTTCGGTTTCCCCCCTCTTGTCGCGCAGCATGCCCATTCAGACGCCATGTATATCGGCCTGTGGTGCGCCGGCGGGCTCGTCATGCTGGTGGGCGCCCTTTGCTATGCCGAACTTGGCTCGGCGTATCCCGGCGCCGGGGGCGAGTACCTGTATCTGACCCGGGCTTGGGGTGCGCGCGTTGGGCTGATGTTTGCCTGGGCGCGCTGCTCCGTCATCCAGACGGGCGCGATTGCCGTCGTGGCGTTCATCTACGGCGACTATGCCAACCGGCTGTTGCCATTGGGATCACAAGGGCCGGCTGTGCACGCGGCCATCTCGGTGGTCGTGCTGACGGGCCTGAACATGATCGGCACGCGTTATTCCAAGCGGCTGCAATGGGTCTTTACCTTGCTGACGGTGATCGCCCTTGCCGCGGTGCTGATCGCCTGCCTGACGGCTTCGGGTGGCGAGGCGCTCAAGACCCCGGACCCCGCGCCGCTGTCTGGCAACACCGCAGGCCTGCTGGGCATGGGCATGGTGTTCGTGCTGCTGACTTATGGCGGATGGAACGAAGCCGCGTACCTCAGTGGCGAACTGCGCGACCCCGGGCGCAACATGAGCCGGGTGCTGTTGATCGGTACGGCGGTCGTCACCGGCGCCTATGTGCTGACCAACATCGCCTTGCTGGAAATCTTTGGCTTGCAGGGGCTCCGCGACACGCCCGCGCTGGGCGCGGAGGTCATGCAGCTTGCGGCCGGCCCCTATGCCGCGGCACTGCTCAGCCTGACCATTTGCGCCACGGCGCTCAGCACCATCAACGGCACCATCATCACCGGCGCGCGGGTGTATTACGCGCTGGGCCGGGACGTGCCGCGGCTGCAGGCGCTGGCCGGCTGGAGCGACCGCAACGAAACGCCGGTCAGCGCGTTGGTGGCGCAGGGACTGATCACGCTGGCGCTGGTGGCGCTGGGCGCCTTCAGCCAGAACAGCGTGCAAACGATGGTGGCGTACACCGCGCCCGTGTTCTGGCTGTTCATGATGCTGGTTGCCGCGTCCGTCTGGCGCCTGCGCCGCCTGGATCCCGATCGCCCCCGGCCCTTCCGCGTGCCGCTCTTTCCGCTGCCTCCCCTGCTGCTGGCGCTGACCTGCGCCGGGCTGGTGGTTTCCAGCGCCATGTATGCCGGCGCCGGCGCCCTGATCGGGTTGGCCGTGCTGGCAGCCGGCGTGCCGCTCATGCGACTGCTCAAGCCCGCCCAGGCCATCGGCTAACTGGTTCTTCCCTGTCCTCTTCGTCCAAGGAACCCTCACCATGCAACGCTCCAACGTACGCTTCAACGCATCTTCCAAGTCCGCGGTTCAGGCGTTCACCCCGCGCCTGCGTCTCGCAATGCTGGCCTCGGCAATGGCGTTCGCGCTCGTGGGCGCTAGCGCCGCCATGGCGCAGACCGCCGCGGCGCCCGCCAAGGCCGGGGAACAAAAGGCCTATGTGCCCGACGTCGGCCAGGAAGGCAAGGACGTCATCTGGGTCCCGACCCCGCAAAGTCTCGTGGACAAGATGCTGGACATGGCCAAGGTCACGCCCAAGGACCGGCTGATGGACCTGGGATCGGGCGATGGCCGCACGGTCATCACGGCCGCGCAGCGCGGCCTGACCGCGCAAGGCATCGAGTACAACCCCGACCTGGTCGAGCTGTCGCGCCAGAACGCCAAGCGCGCCGGCGTGGCCGACCGGGCCACCTTTGTGGCGCAGGATCTCTTCACCACAGACCTGTCGCAGGCGGACGTGATCACGATGTTCCTGCTGTCGACCATCAACGAGAAGCTGCGGCCAAAGCTGCTGGAACTGCCGGCCGGCACCCGCGTCGTGTCCAATACGTTCCGCATGGGCGACTGGGAGCCGGACGCTTCCGAGACCGTCACCGAGAACTGCCAGACCTATTGCACGGCGCTGTTGTGGATCGTGCCGGCCAAGGTTCAAGGCAAATGGGATCTTGGCGGCCAGACGCTGCAGCTGGATCAGCACTATCAGGTGCTGTCCGGCAAGCTGGGGTCCGTGCCGATCTCGGACGCCCGCCTGGACGGCACGTCGATCACTTTCACCGCCGACGGCGTGCGTTATGCGGGCGTGGTGAACGGCCGCACCATGAGCGGCACCGCCGCCGGCAAGGGCAACTGGCAGGCCAAGCGGAGCTGATTCTTCGTGCGTTGGACGTGGCGCGCGGCGCGGCCTTGTGTGGCCGCGTCGCGTTGACCGTCCCCGGCGTCATGCAATAGCATCTGTTGCATGAGAAGAGACAGCAAACTTTCCGGCGTCCTGCACGTTCTGCTGCATATGGCCGAGCACCCCGGCCCCATGACCTCCGACGACCTCGGCCGCGTCATGCAGACCAACCCCGTGGTGATCCGCCGCATCATGGCCGGCCTGCGAGAGCAAGGTCTGGTCCGCTCCGAAAAAGGCCACGGCGGCGGATGGACGATTTCCTGTGACTTCAACGCAGTGACGCTGCGCGATATCTACGACGCCCTGGGCGCACCGGAGATCTTTGCGATGGGCAATCGCAGCGAGTCGCCGGGATGCCTGGTGGAAGAGGCGGTGAATGCGTCGCTGGACGACGCGTTTGAAGAGGCCCAGCGGCTGCTTCTGAATCGGCTCGGCAAAGTCACGCTGGCCGCCCTGAGCCGCGATTTTCACGCGCGCATGGTGGAACGCGGGCAAGCGTTCGATGCGCAGGCCATCCACGAGGGGTGATCGCCCCCTACTTCCACGGCTGACGCCACGCCATCAACGACGCTTCGACGTGCGCAATTTCGGCCTGCGACATCCCGGCATCTTCGTAAAATCGCTGGCGCTCGCGCACCACATCCAGGACGCGGTCGATGATCGATCTGGCGGCAGCTTCCGACCGGAGTCCGAAACGCCGGTACTCGGTCAGGCAATTGGCAAAGGTGCTGTCACGGCCCTCGGCGCCGATGTGCAGGTAATGCCGCGCCGACCCTTCCTGGGTCACCACATCAAACAGCGGCGACATCCGGTAGGTGTGCGCGCCTTCGTCCTTCAGGAAGCCGACGTTCTTCAGGTGATCGTCCGTGTTGTGAACGGCCACGTTCAGGACCATCCGCGCATACAGCTCCAGCAGATCCTGCACGGGGTTCGACGAGATGCGGCGCGCCACGTCGGCCAGCCGCGCGTAGGAATACGTGGCTTTACCGCGCGGCCCGTCCAGCTCGCGCTTGCCGATGTGGACCGACGGGCTGATCAGGGAAGCGCCGCTCAGGAAATGCCGCCGCGCAATGACTGGATCCGCCCCTTGCTGGACCGGCAATAGCTCGCGGTCGAACCGGTGCGTCAGCAGCACCGCGCCAAGATGGGTCTGCGCCAGGCGGATCTCGGGCACGTTCAGCCCGATGGCGCGGGCCATCTGCAGGTTGGCGTACTCCACGCGCTGGCGGTCGTAGGACTCGCCCTTGCGGGGAAACTTCGCGATCCACATCTCGCCTTCCGCATCCCGGACGATCGTTTTGGGACGCGCGCCGCCGATATCCCACGAACTACCCAGGATGTCGCGATACAGCCCCTTGGGCTTGATGCCCTGGTCGATGTCGGTCAGCAGGTCCGCCAGGGATTCGAGCTGGCTGACTTCGGGCAGCCGGTAGGTCTTGCGCATGTTGGGCGTCAACTGGCGGGCGCTGAAAAACAGCGCTCCTACGCCCATGCCGCGGCCCTTGAGCAGGACTTCGTTTTCGGTCACCCGGGCGCCCGCATTGTCCACGCGCATCACATTGCGGCCCCAGGCATCCGGCGCGGCATCGAAAATGGCGCCCAGTGTTTGATAGCGGCTTTCGGTGCGGAATGTGGTCGTCGAATCGGTGAGGGGCAGATTCAGCGGGTCCAACGAAAACGCGCGCGGATCGTTCACGTAGGACTGCACATACGTGAACTCGGCAAAAAAATGGTTCTCGTCGGTGTCGTCCAGGGTCAGGATTCCGGCCAACACGGCCTCGCCCCGGATATCCACGTAGACGAAAAGCTCGCTTTCGACGGTTTTATGCTTTTTGGCTGGCACGATGGCGACCGCCGCGTTACAGGCTGGAAGGATCGGCGCGATGCGAATGCTGCGCCTTGCCGCTGCCCCGGGCGGGCCGGCGCATGGCATCCAGCCGCTTGCCGACGCCATCGAGGTCAGGATCTCCCAGCGCGAACAACTGGTCGCCAAAGCCGTACTGCAGCAACGCTTCAAATGCCAGCGCCAGGGATACGCCCCCTTCGCCGCGCTCAAGCCGGTTGATGGTCGCTCGCGAAACCCCCATGCGGCTGGCCAGCATCGCTTCTGTTTCGTTGCGGCGCAACCGCGCGGTGCGGATGCGCGCACCTAGACGAGCCAAAGCTTCGGCCGCCTCGAAACTGGGTTCGATCTTCTTTTTCATGACGCAATAATAGTGCTTTAAACGCGTTAATGCACTATTAATAAGTCAAACTTCCCACGGAGGGAAGTCGCTTTTATAGTGCACAAACGCACCTAATGCGCCATTAATGAGGCAAACCCCTGCCCTGCAGCGCATTCCTCACCGCGTCACGGCCTGATCCAGCCGCAACGCCGCCCGCCCGGTGTCCAACGTGACGCGCGCGCCCAGCGGCAGGGTCAGATTGGGTTCGCCGTGTCCGCTGGGCCAGCCGGCCAGGACCGGGATGCCTCGCGCGGCAAACTGTTCGATCACCAGCGGATACAGCAGGCTTTGCGCCTGCGCATCCTCCAGATTCGTGCCGATGATGCGGGTGAAATTGCCCACGACCACGCCCTTCAGGCCGTCAAACTTGCCTGCGGCGGCCAACTGACTTAATAGCCGGTCCACGCGAGGCAGCGCCTCGTTGACGTCTTCAAAAAACAGAATGGCGTCGCGGGTATCGATCTCGTGCCGGGAGCCGATCAATGCGGCGATGAGCGCCAGGTTTCCGCCGACCAGCCGTCCGCTTGCCGTGCCCGCAACCAGTTCCACCGCCCGTGTATCCGGGGGAGGCTGAATCCAGGCGCCCTGCCCGATCTGCCCGCCCAGCATGGCCAGCAGATGGGATTCAGTGGGCTCGCGCTTGCCCGCGACCAGATCCTGCGCCAGCATCGGCCCGTGAAACGTCACAAAACCGGCGTGGCGCTGCATGGCCAGATGCAGGGCCGTGATGTCGCTGTAGCCGATGAAGGGCTTGGGATGTTGGCGAAGCAACGCGAAATCCAGCTTGTCCAACAGCCGCCATGAGCCGAAACCGCCCTGCAGGCACCACACCGCGCCGATATCCGGCGCGGCAAACGCGGCATGCAAGTCGTCCAGGCGCTGGGCGTCGGTACCGGCCAGGTATTCATAGGGGGCGTCGAGCCGCGTGCGCGATGCCGGCATGACCACCGGCACGAAGCCCCGGTCTTCCAGCCATTCCGCGGCAAGATCGCTGGCGTTTGGCGCCGCGGACGCAGGCGCCACGATCGCGACCTTCGCGCCGGGCCGCAGGACAGGCACAGGGGCGGCCGCCGGTTTCGCGTGAGAAGGCGGCGGCGCGGTGTCGCGCCGTGCGGCGGCATTCTGGGCAGACTGGGATGTGGCGTTTGGTGAACCCTGCCGCCCGCCTGCGCAACCTGCCAGGCCAAAGCCGGCCAGGCAAAGCGCGCCGGCATTGAACAACATCCGTCGACGTCCGGCGTCCGGGGAGCCGCCATCAACGCGCGGCGTGGTCGGCGGATGCGCCGCGAACACAGAATCGGCAATCTGGGAGCTGGTTGGTCCGCCCATCAGAATCGCTCGTAGTCCAGCCGGTAGCGCCATTGTCCCGCGGCAAGGCCTGCCATCGGCAAACGCCCGATCCGCAGACGCCGCAATGCCAGCAAGCGCAAGCCCGCCGCATCGCACAAGGTTTCAATGAACCCCGGCGGGGGCGACTTCAGCGCAAAGCGAAGGTGGTTTTCGTTCTGCCAGCTCACCTTCATCGGCGTGGCGGCGCGGCCTTCATAGGCCATGCCGCGCTGCATGCGGGCCAGGTCCGCTTCGCTGAGCTTGCCTTCGACATGCGCGATATATTCCTGCTCCACGTGCCGGCCCTCCTCCACCAGCTTGCGGGCCACGGCGTACTCCTGGGAATAGACGACCAGGCCGCTCGCAGCGCGCTCCAGCGGCGTCACCAGCTTAAGTCCATTGAACATACGTTTCAGGTAGCGCTGGCCCGATCGGTCCCCCGGCATCAGGTTCTCGGGCAGGATGAGGTCGCGCGCCGAGCCGGGCTGGTCGTCGGCATACGTGCCGGCCGGCTTGTGGACCAGCACGGTGACCGGACGGCCTTCTTCGAGCCGTGCGCCGGGCATCAGGCTCACAACCTGGGAGGGCGCGACTCGCAACCCCGGCTCTTCCTGCACTTTGCCGTCGACGGTTACCCAACCGCCTTCGATGTAGCGCTCGGCATCGCCGCGCGAACACGGCAGCTCGGCCGCCAGGCGCTTGGCCAGGCGATCGGTGTTGCTTGCGGCAGCTTGTGCGGAGGGGTTGGAGCGATCGCGGCGTTCGGAAGTATTTCGCACGGGCCGGCCGGCGGCGCCCTTCGCGCTGGCTTTGGGGCCGCCCGCTTGCGATGTAGCGCCATAGCGGTCACCGGGCTTGCGGTCATCGGGCTTGCGTTCACCGGGCTTGCGGTCTCTGGGCTTGCGGTCGCTTGCAGCGCGTCCGCTGCTTTGGCGTTCGGTGGCTTTCGGCCCGCCGCTTTTCGCCTCAGTGGCTCGACGTGCTGCTCCCTTGGATTCGATGGCCCTGCGCTCAAACGCCTCGGTCTTTCCGGCGTTGGAGACGCCCCGGCTTTGACCAGCCGGGGCACGCTGGAACGGTTTGCTCGTCGCAGCGGACTCGTCCGATCTCGCCGGACGTGCACTGCGGTTTGCCGCGCTGCGCTTGGCGGGACGGGAGGTCAGCGTGAGCGTGCCGGGCTTGGTGGGCCGCATCGTGTTGCTCATCGTCCCCCCTCCTGATGCAGCGGATTGAAACGGTGAAGGAAAAGGTCAGGTACGCCTGCAGGCGCCAGGAGAGAAAGCATTGTCATCGGTGTTGCCGGGTATTGCGAAAAGCGGGCCACATGGCCCGCACCTTGAGACGGATGTTACGCCCTTTTCTGCCGCGGTCCGTTGGGCGGGTCCACGTTCAAGGCGGCTTCGTCCGGGTAGACGTCTGCGGGCGGCGGCACTTCATCGATCCACGCCTTGAGCAGCGTCGATGTCACCGCCAGAATCACCGGACCAATGAACAATCCGACGATGCCGAAGGCGAACATGCCGCCCAACACGCCGGAAAGTATCAGCAGCATCGACAGGTTCACCCCGCGCTTGATAAGCAGTGGCCGCAGCAGGTTGTCCAGCGTTCCCACCACAATGGCCCAGACCAGCAGCACGGCCGCCGCCAGCTTCATATCGTTCTGGAACAGCCAGGCGACCCCGCCCAGCATGGGCAGAAACGGGCCGAGCTGCGCCAGGCACAGCATCACCATGAGCGCGGTCAGAATCCCCGCCGCCGGCACGCCCGCAATCCAAAGCCCGATACCGCCCAGCGCCGATTGCACCACGGCGGTCACAACGATGCCTAGCGCCACCGCGCGGATCGCAGACGCGGCCAGCCTGATCGCGGCGACGCCGCGCTGGCCCGCAAGCCGGTTGGCAAAGCGCCGCGCAAAATCGGCCGCAATGTCGCCTTTGCTGTAGAGGATGCCGGCGATGATCACGGTGATCAGCATGTGCATCACGAACACGCCGACGATGGCGGCGTGACCGAGCAGCCAGTGCGCGGCGGTGGTCAGGTACGGTTCAATCCGCGCCAGCAACCCGCCAGCGCCCGCGTCCGACAACGTCTGCCACTCCTGGGCGATGCGGGGGCCGGCCAGCGGAATGCTGCCGATCCACGCCGGCGGCGCCAGCAGTGCATAGTCGGGCAGGCTCTTTACCGCCGCCATGATGGCGCCGCCGTGCAGCGCCAGCGTGGAGATCGCCTGATACAACGGCAGCACGATCACGAACAGCAGGATGAGCAGCATTGCCACGGTGGCCAGCCAGCGCCGCCCGCCGCAGTGCCGCTGAATCGAGAGCAACACCGGCCAGGTGGCGACCACGATGGTCGTGGCCCAGATCAGCCCGGGCAAAAAGGGACGCAGGACATACAGGCTGCCGATCATCAAGGCCAAGAGCATGACGATCACAAGCAGAACCCGGGCTATGTCGACGGACTGGCGTGGTATCACCCGCGGCTCCTGGTGGGGCTTTCGCCCCAGGTTGCGGTGGATGCGGACTGGCGGCGCCCGCCCTGCCAGCCATCGCGATCAATCGAATGTATCCGAAATCCGCGCGAAGCTGAATGGGAACATTACTTGCTCGGCTTGCCGCTGCGGTCGGCCGGGTTCGCCGGTCCGGGGCGCAGGCAAACAGTGTGGAGGTGTGCCATGAAAAACATGGCTTTCGCCAGCGTAATGCTGGCAATCGTGTTGAGCGGCTGCAGTTACATGGATTCTCACCGCTCCGACGGGTCGCACGCCGCGCGCGCAACCCATTCCGACCCCGCCAATTACCATCGGTCTGATTTTGGCGAGCCCAACAACGAACCATTCCAGGGCAATTACCCGGGCCGCTGACCCGCCGATGGGCCGAACGTCGTTACCGATGTGCTTAAGACTGCGAAACGCCCAGCATCGTGCGAACCCGGCTGCGGATCGCGCCGGAATACGCCCAGCACCAGACCGCGAGGGCCAGCATCGCCACTGTGAAGTAGGCGCGTGCGCCCTCCGGCACGGGATTCATTTGCGACAGGGTTGGGAAGGGTTCAAAGCCGATGAAGTCGGTGGCCGCCAGCGTGCTGAAAATCAGGGCCAGCACCGGACCAGTGAACCGAGGGCGCTCGCCCCGAGTCTGGGGGGAAGCAAGAAAGCACCAATGTAACCAGCGTATGAGCTGGATGCCCACGGCGACCAGGGGAATAAGCAGCGCAAGCTGTAGCACCAGCAGCGCCAAAATGACTTGAGTAGGAAGCATGCGCGGATTTTAATCGGATCCGCGGTGTGGCCCTGGCCTATGCCCCCATTTGAAAAGCGCGCCAGCTGGGGCCTGCGCTGGCCAGCCACTCCTGGACATACTGAAGGCTCAAGGCGATTGACAGGGCCTCGCCCTGAAACAGGACGTCGGGCTGCGCGCGGAGCCAGTTGAAGTCGTCGATCCTGCGGATGTCTTGCGCCAAGACCTTCAGGCCTTGGCGTGACGCTTGCCCCAGCAGGCTGAAGAAGCGCTCTTGCAACGGGCGGCGGGTACAGATGCCTTCCGGGATGCCCACCCGCAGGCCCGTGGCGCGAAGTGTGCCGAATGGAACTTGCGCCGAGGGCAGCAGCCGCACGCGTAACGCAGGCTGCAGTTCCTGGTAGCTGTGGAAAAGCGTCGCGCCCTGCGCCAGGCGGTCGCTGAGGGGGACGTTGTACGTGACCTTGGCGCAGGGATAGATAGGCTGGCTGAGCTGCGCTTCTTGCAGCGTGTCACGCAGTTGGTCGCCAGCCACGGCGCCAATGCGCAGATCCTGGCATAGCTGCTGTGGAAGCAGGATATCGGAGTGGACGTTGAGCGGATGGTCCATCGACAGCGTTGCCATGCAGCCCGCCGCGCGGAAGATTCGCCCAGCGCGGCGCAAGGCATCTGCCGAAGCGGCATTGGCGAGCAACGCGGAAGTAAGGCGGCTGTGACCGCCGACCAGCGCCATTTCGCGGACAACCCCTTTGGCGTCCAGCACGGGTTGGATTCGTAACGGCTCGCTGACGAGTGAGGCGGATTCGGCCTGGTTGATAGCGTTCATAAGGCGACGAGTTTATGGATCGCAATTTCACAAACCAATCGTAAAAGTACGATTTGCGTTGCCATTTGCCCGCGTCATCGGCGCATTTTCAAAATTTTCTTATATCCGCCGTTTGGGGCCATACCTACGATGGGCGCATGCCTGTCAAGGAATCCAATACCCTCTCGCCAGACGTCCAGCCAGTCCCCCGAGCCCCCACGCTGCTCTTGCATCTCTTCGCCGCCGCATTGCTCGCCTGCATCGCGGCGGCCGCTGCATTTCTGCTCTACTGGTCCTTCACCAGCACGGTTTCCACCTACCGGCGCCAGATGAACGCGGCCGCGTACAACGCGCAGATCTTCTTCGATCAGCGGGAGTCGCTGCTTCGCTCGCTGGCGTCCAGCCTGGTCCGCAACACCGATTCCGCGCCGGCCTCCGAAACGCCGCGTCACTTTGGCAACACCGGGCAGATCAACGTCTTCCCCCTGCACGAAGGTCCCAACGCCTACGACTGGGCGTTGATTCTCACCCCGCGCGATCTCAACGACCTTGCGTTCGCGCAGACGCAACTGCTCTTCAGTTCCGTTCGAAATGGGCAGACCACCTATCTCACGCCCCGCCCCGGCCAACCCGCCGGCCTGGATCACGCCGCGCAATCCTGGCTTGCGCGCAAGCTCGCCGTCGCCAATCCCAACGCTGCGCACGGCGGGCAAAACGCCATCAGCTGGCTCAAGCCTCAGCTGAATAACGCCAAGCCCCTGTATCTGTACACGCCTGTCGATGCTTCTGCGCCGAGCGCCGGATGGATCGGCCTGGAACTCGGCGACATCAACGCGGCCATCGACCCGTCTTCGCTGCAGGGCGGCAGCTACCTCCTGCATGACCAGGATGGCGCGCCCGTCCTGCATAGCTCGGACAATGCGCAAACCCTGGCGGGGCTAAGCCGCTACGCCGGACGCGAGGACTCATTCGGCCTGTGGGGACCCGGCCTGCTACCCCGCTACGTCGTGCTCAGCAAGTCCGTCGGCGAAGACGGCTGGCGGTTGGTCTATTACATGCCGATCAGCCGGATCCTGGATGACGCCGCCTACGCCATCCAGGCCACGCTGGGCGGCGCGCTTCTGCTGTGCGCTGCGGTCATCGTCGGCATTCGGCACATCCGCCGGAAACTCGTCGCCCCCGCCCTGCGCCAGTACGAGGCCCTGGCAGAAAGCGTGTCCCTGAATCGAAGACTGGTCGAAGTCGCGCCCGTGGGCCTGTGTCTCTTGCGCCGGGCAGATGGCATGCCGCTGCTGTCGAACGAACTCGCCAGGGATTGGTTGCTGCAAGACCCGGCACTATTGGCCCGGCTGCTGGCCGACGACGGTCATGGCGCCCAACACGAATATCCGCTGGAAGACGGCCGGTGCCTGTACCTGACCTTCGCACCCATCACCTATCGCGCCGAGGAAGTCATCCTCTGCGGCATCAACGACATCACTGCATTCAAACGGGTCGAGCACTCCATCACCCAGGCCAAGTTGCACGCGGACGCCGCGAACCACGCCAAGACGGTGTTCCTGACCACCATGAGCCACGAGATCCGGACACCGCTGTTCGGCATCCTTGGCACGCTTGAATTGCTTGGCCTGACCACCATGGACGCCCAGCAGCAGCAATACCTTCATACGATGCAGCAGTCCTCGGCAACCCTGCTCAGCTCCATCAACGACACGCTGGACCTGTCGCGCATCGAGGCCGGCTACCTGAAGCTCGAAACCTCGGAGTTCTCGCCGGTTCAGTTGCTGGACAGCGTCATTGGCACCTATGCGGCGCGCGCCGACGCCAAGGGACTGCACCTGTACGCACTGGCCGATGTGGCCGCGCCGGCGCAAGTTCTGGGCGACTCGACCCGCGTCCGCCAAATCCTCAATAACCTCGTCAACAACGCCATCAAATACACCAGTTCCGGGCAGGTGGTGCTGCGCTTGCAGGTACTCAGCCAGGACGCGCATTTCGCCACCCTGAAATTCCAGGTGGCGGACACCGGCATGGGCATCTCGGCAAAGCACCACGCGCGGCTTTTCGAACCCTACTTCCGTGCTGAATCCGGTGATAACCAGAATGTCCCTGGCACCGGCCTCGGGCTTGCCATATGCCGGCGCCTGTCCGAGATGATGAACGGAACGCTTAGCGCCGTCAGCGAACCCGGCCTGGGCACCAGCATGTCGCTCACCCTGACCCTGCCGCGCGTCGGCGGTGTGCGCACGGACCTGGGTGTGCGGCTGGATTCCAGGCCGGTCTTCGTGCGGGGTGCCAACAACGAGGTGGTCGCGAATCTGTGCCAGTGGTTGCGTCACTGCGGCGCCGTGGCAATGCCCTATAAGACCACCCTCCATGGCCGGCGCGAGGGCAGCGTCCTTGTGGAAACGTGGTCACGCGATTTGACGCCGGCCGTCTGGAGCGGCGCTCGGGTTTTTGCGCAACCCCCGGGCGTTCAGCCGCGGCCGGCTCGCAACACCTGGACGGCCGACAGCCATAGCCTCGCCAGTATCGTCGCGGCGGTCCGGCTGGCGCAGGACAGCGTCGCCACCAAGACGCTCCCCGCGTTGGAGCCGTCGCGAGACGCGCTCGACATGCACCTGCTGGTCGTCGAGGACAACCCGGTCAGTCGTCAGATCCTGCGCGAACAGCTTGAACACCTCGGATGCACGGTGGTCGTGGCGGCAGACGGCAACGACGCGTTGGCGCTGCCCGAACTCCCCGAGTTCCACGCCATCCTGACCGACCTGCACATGCCCGAGCTGGACGGCTACGCCCTCACCCGCGCGCTCAGAAGCCAGGGCTACACCCGCCCGATCGTGGGAATCACCGCCAGCGCGTTCACCGAAGACCTGCGGCGCAGCTCGGAAGCCGGCATGAACACCGTGCTGCTCAAACCGTTGCCGATTGCCGCGTTGTGCCAGGCGTTGATGCCGTTCAAGGAAGCCGCATGACGAGAAAGCTGTCGGAGTACAGGGTGCTGATCGTGGACGATCATCCATTTCAATGCGTTCACCTGGCCGACCAGCTCGCTTCGGCCGGATTTGGCCGGGCGGATGTGGCGTCTTGCGCCGAGACCGCCCTGGCCAAGACCGCGCGGCAGCCGTATCACCTGGTGCTGATCGACCTGAACATGGCCGGCATGGATGGCGTGCAATTCATCGACCGGCTGTCCCGGCACGAACAACCTCCCATGCTGGCGATCGTGTCGGCTTGCCTCAAAGGCATCATCAACAGCGTCGCCATGATGGCCAAGGAAAAGGGACTTGCCGTGCTGGGCTCGTTCTCCAAGCCGTTTACCCCGCACCACGCCTCCCAATTGGCCGGCCTGCTCAGCCGCAATCCGCCTGAATCAACGGCACCCACGGAACCGCAACTCGTGCGCCGCACGACGGGCCCCGTATTGGACCGTGCCGCGATCGATAACGCGCTGCATCAGGGGCACCTGCAAGCATGGTTCCAGCCCAAACAATCGCTTGCCACCGGGCGGATCGTGGGCGCTGAGGCGCTGGCGCGGTGGCTGCACCCGGCATTCGGCTGCCTGCCGCCAGACGCATTTCTCGCCGCGGTGCGGGCGCACGGGCTGGACAAGGCTCTGCTGCGACATATCCTGGAAGCCGCGCTGAACGCGCACATGCACTGGCGCCAGATGGGCTTTCGGGTGCCCGTCTCCGTCAATTTGCCCACCCAGTGCCTGGACGACCCGGATCTGCCCGACGACCTCGAGGAAATCGTGGCGGCCAAGCGCGTGGCGGCGTCCGAAATCACCTTCGAACTACTCGAGGACGAGACACCGACCATACAAGGCCAATACTATATGGGGGCCAGCCGATTGCGGTTGAAGGGTTTCGGGTTGGCACAGGACGACTTTGGCCGAGGATACAGCTCCATGTACAGCCTGATTTCGACGCCGTTCACCGAACTGAAAATCGACCGCGCCTTTGTCAACGGCGCAGCACACGACGAAAGCCGAGCGGCGGCGCTGGTGTCTTCGGTACGGCTTGGGCGGCAATTGGGCTTGCAGGTCACCGCCGAAGGCGTGGAAACCGCCCACGATCTCGCGTTCCTCCGCCGCATCGGTTGCGACTGCGTCCAGGGGTATTTCATATCCCCCGCCGTCACTTCCGACCGCTTCAGCCAGATGCTCGCCAGCGAGCGGCAGGCGGCAAATCCTGAGTATCGGTGAGAACCGGCCATGCGAAAGCCCGATACCCCGTTTGCCCGGATCACCCGTACCTCTCGCTGGCTGAATTTCGCCCTCTTCGGCATCCTGCCCTTTGCCCTCGTCCTGGTTGGCGCGCTTTATTGGGGACTGAACCGCATCGTCGAGCAAGAGAGCGATCGTCTGAAGCTCGACTTCTCCATTCTGGTCGGCTACATCCAGGCCCAGGAGCAATTCCTGGGAAAGCTCCGCGCCCACAGCCCCTCGCTGCCCGCCGAAAACCTCTCGACAGAGATCACCCTGCAGGCGACCGACGTGCCAGAGCGTTTCGGCATGCAGCTCTTTGAAGGTCAACATTCCTACGCGGAAATGGCTTTCTCGCTGGCGTGCGAGCAGGCCTCTGACTGCCCCACCGCAGGTCGCCGCCTTGCGAATCTGGGCGAGTTCGTAGCGGACTTCTATTCAAGCTACTGGGCGGCGTCCTACTATCCCGCCTCCACGATCTTCCTGGTCAACCAGTCGGACAGCATCAGCATGAGCGTGCCCGCCGTCGGCGCCGTGTCGGGGTATGAGCGCCTGAGTCCCGCCGCTTTCCTGACAGTCACCGACGCCATCAGAACGGAGTTGCGCCGCCTGCAGACGGTGCGCCAACGCCTTATCGATCAAGACCTTCCCGGGCATCGCGACCCTCCCAGATCCGGACGCGTCCATTGGTTCAGGTTGGAAGCGCTTTCCGGCAGCATGCTGGGCCTGCTGTACGCCGACATGCCGCAATCTGTCTGGTCCACGGCACGGGATGGAACGTCTGCCGTCTACGCGGCCACGCAATTCAATCATCAGCGGATCAACATCTTCGAAAAGACCCTGCGCAAGCCGCTGCATGGCGGGTTCTGGCTGACGCACCGCAGCGAGGGGCTGCTGCTCGGAGAACCGCCCGGACCGACAGGAACCAAGGATGGCCTGGAATACACGGCGGAAGGGATCGTGCTGCGCATCACGGACCCGTCAGGAGTATGGACTGGCACTTATCGCGTCAGTTATGGCGCCTTCTTCCAGGACAACCTTTGGCTGCCCGCCATCGCGGGTCTGCTGATTCTGCTCAGCCTTGGGACCGGCATCATGTCTTCGCGATGGTACAGCCGCCACGTCATCGCCCCGGCCTCGAATGCGCAACGCGACATCGTCGAAAAGGAAGAATTCAGCCGGACATTGATCGAAACCGCTCCCGTGGCGCTATGCGTATTGGCGCGGCCCGGTGGCGAAGTCGTATTCGGCAACAGCCTGGCGCTTCAATGGCTGGGCGCGGAGGCCGGCCGGGAACTGGACAACTCGCCGCAGACCAACCTGTTCCTGAGGCAGGTGCTCGGCGCAGCCGGTCCGGGCACGATCGCCAGTTTTCAGGCCACGGATGGACGTCCGTTGTACGTGGCCTATGCACCTACCCGCTACAACCACCAGGACGTGGTGTTGTGCGCCTTCTCGGACATCAGCGCCCGCGCAGTCGTTGAGCAGGCCCTGACGGAGGCCAAGCGCGAGGCAGACAGGGCCAACGAAGCAAAGTCGACCTTCCTGGCCACGATGAGCCACGAGATCCGAACTCCTCTCTACGGGGTGCTGGGCACGCTGCAACTCATGAGCCTTACCACCCTGGACGCCGAACAGCGCCAGCACCTTGAGCGCATGCAAAGCTCGTCGGCGATCCTGCTGCAGCTCATCAGCGACGTTCTGGACATCACCAAGATCGAAGCCGGGCAACTCGCGCTGGAGTTTTCGGAGTTCAACCCCCGCGAACTGGTCGAAGAATGCACCAACGCCTACGCGGCGATGGCCGAACAGAAGGGGCTGCTGCTCTTTTGCTGCGTGGACGTCGCCGTGCCCGAATGGATGACGGGCGACCCCGTGCGTATCCACCAGATCCTCAGCAACCTGCTCAGCAACGCCATCAAGTTCAGCGACTCCGGGCATGTGATCGTCCGGCTGACAGTGGCGCAAGTGCTGGCTGACCGCACGCATCTAAGGCTGCAGGTGGTCGACACGGGGATCGGCATCCCCAAGGAAGGACAGGCGCAGCTTTTTGTGCCGTTCTATCAGATCGACAGCGGCTCGCATACCGTGCGCGGGGCCGGCATCGGATTATCCATCTGCGCGCGCCTGGCCGGACTGATGGGCACCAGCATCAATGTCACCAGCGAACTCGGGCTGGGCAGCAGCTTTTCATTGGATTTGCCGCTACAAGTGGCAGCCGGCCAGCCATTCAGCCCGCCCGACTTGAGCGGCCTGACCGTATACGTTCGAAGCCCGCATCACGAACTGTCCGAAAACATCAGCCAGTGGCTTAAACGCTGGGGCGCCAAGGCAGTTCCCGCGCCCGCTCCCCTGCCCGCCGGCACGCCAGACGACATCCTTGTAGATGTCCTGAATCCGGGCAGCGGCAACCTGCACGACTGGGCCGGCCACCACGTGCTGGCCAGCGCAAGCGCCAAGCCACCCACCGCGCGCACCGTCCGGGTCATTGCCAGCATCGAA
This sequence comes from Achromobacter sp. ACRQX, assembly GCF_022346505.1. Taxonomy (NCBI): domain Bacteria; kingdom Pseudomonadati; phylum Pseudomonadota; class Betaproteobacteria; order Burkholderiales; family Alcaligenaceae; genus Achromobacter; species Achromobacter sp. ACRQX. Next base: position 11,356 of record NZ_JAKRML010000010.1, on the reverse strand, counting down.
CACATTGCCGCCGGCATCCTGGCCGCGGTTCGCGGAGAACATACCGTGGACCCCGAATCCGACATCAGCGCTTTAGCCCCGCTTGGCCTGTCGATCCTCGTCGCCGAGGACAATCCGATCAATCAGGCGACGCTGCAGCATCAACTCGAACAACTCGGCTGCGAGGTCACCCTGGCGTCCGACGGCGCGGAAGCGCTGATGTTGTGGGGGCTTACGCGTTACGACGTGGTCCTGACCGACGTGAACATGCCGCGCATGAATGGCTATGAACTCGTGAAGGCATTGCGGGCCCAGGGCGCCACCGTTCCCGTCATTGGCGTCACCGCCAACGCTATGCGCGAAGAAGAAGAGCGCTGTCTGGCGGCGGGCATGACCTCCTGGCTGGTCAAGCCCATCAGCCTTTCCACATTGCGACGGCATCTTCAGGGAAGCCGCGCGCCATCAGCTGACACTGCGGACGCCGCGGCCCCGCCGCGCGCAACGCGCCAAGCCGAGCCCGCGCCGGCCGTGCCGGAAAAGTACCGCGCATTGTTCGTCGATACGATGGAAGCCGATATCGCACAGATGGTCCGGGCCCTCGAAACGAACGACCAACGCTTGTTGAGCCGCACGCTGCACCGGATGCGCGGCGCATTGAGCGTCATGCAAATGACCGCAATCACGGAACGCCTGGAAGCATTGGAGGAGCAGTTGCGCAGCGCCGGGCTGAATGCGGCTGCCCTGGCTGAAAGCCATGCGGTGGTCGAGCTGCTGCGCGATACGCTGGCCCAGGTCTAGCCTTCAAATTCGGACGCCGAACAATCCGATATTGCGCCGATGCCGACTGGCTTTCGAAGCTTGTCTATGTATTGAATGGGTATCGGGCGGTAGATTCAGCGGCTTTCTCAGCAGCCCTGGCCGCCTGCTTCGCGCGTTTTCTGCCTGCAGCCCAACCGTTTCTCCTCGCCTTTTCAGTGGAGTTTGAACATAAAATGGTCACCGACGGACGTACCGAAATTCCTGGCGCTCTCAGCCTGGCGGGGCCAGCCACGGACCGGCTTCCCCGAGCCGTGTCGCAATCCGGACACCCGGGATTACCAGGCGCAGTCGAACATCAACGCGATGGCGGGACCATGATGAAGCTTTCGTCCGATCAGGATGTTCGGATCATCGTCGCCGACGACCATCCCATCATCTCCCTCGCGCTCGCGGATTCCCTGAACGATGTGCCCGGGTTTACGGTGGTGGCCACTGCTCGATCAGGCCTCGAACTCGTCACTGCCGTGCAGGACCATCCCTGCCATCTCATCGTCACCGACTTTTCAATGGCCGCCCGGTCCGCGGACGAAGACGGCTTGCGGCTGATTGAGCGGTTGCAGCGCCTGTTCCCGGAAATTCCCATCGTGGTCTTCACGATGTTGTCCAACAGCGGCATCCTGAACCAGCTTCGCCAGGTGGGCGTGGCGGGAATCGTCAGCAAGGAAGAGCCGATCGATGAGCTGGTGTCCATCTGTGTGCGCGCGCTGAGCGAAAGCGGGCCGATCCTGTCGCACAGCATCAGCCAGCGGCTCAGCCAGAACGACGTGACCATGGGACGTGCCGGCAAGGGAAAGGGGTTGTCGCCGAAAGAGCTTGAGGTGGTACGGATGTTTGCGCAGGGCCTATCCGTTACCGAGATCGCGCGGCGCCTTCATCGTTCAGTGGCAACCATCGGCACGCAAAAACAGTCGGCGATGCGCAAGCTGAACATCGAGACCAACGCCGAACTGCTCCGGTACGCGGATGAGCAAGGTTTTTCCTGAAGATTGAGAAGGCAGCGCCCCGGAAGATTCGGCTTTCGGGGCATCTTTTTCGGATCTTTCCCGGCACGCTGCTCGCATCGAAAAATACGAAATCGGGCGCGCATTCACCACCCGTAAGTCACGGTCCTTCAGCACGCGCCGCCACTACCGGATCCGCTTGCTGCGAAGGCTGCGCCGGCCTCGGCGTTTCCTGGATTGCCAGCAAGCGGCTCGCCAAATCACCGAACTGGGCGTCTCGCGACTTCAATTGCGCCAACAGATCATTCACCTGCGCGGATGCCGTAGCCAGGCGCTGCGCCAGTTCGGATTCGCGCGCTTGACTGGCCTGTAGCGCATTGGCCGCGGCGACGGCTTCGGTTTGTTGCAGGCGCTGGTCGGCCAACCCCTGCGCCTGCAAGGCGGCCGCCTGTTGTTCCGACGCGCGAAGTTGCGCTTGGGACGCAGCGAGCGCTTCCCGCAGTTGATCTGCCTGTTGCTGGGCGGCGGACAGCGATGCATCCAGGCGGGTTTGCAGGCGCTTTACGCTTCCTCGCTCCGCATCCAGCTCGTTGAGCCATCGCCGCTCGTGGGCGGCGTGGCGCGCTTCCAACGCTGCAATGGCCTGTGCGTGGCGGTCGCGATCCTGTTCGGCGTCAGCCAGCAGCGCCTTGTTGGCGCCGCGGGCGTCCTCCAGACTGTCCTGCGAGGCGGCCAGCGCCTTGTCTCGCTGGCGCAATTGCGCTTCGGCCGCTTGCAGGCGGGCTTCGGTGGTTGCCAGTTGGGCCGTGGCGACTTTCAACGTTTCCTGCAGGTCGTGCTCGCGCTCAAGCAGTTGCGCTTCGCGCTGTTCCAGCTGCTCGGCTTGCGCCGCAAACCGTTCCCCTTCCCGTGCCAGCTCTTCCCAGCGCTCCTGATAGGCCTGGGCCTGTTCTGCCCTGGCCGCCGCCAGCGCCGCTTCCCAAAAATGCGTCGCCGCTTGTGCAATCGGATCCGGCACGGCAGGCGGTGCAGCGAAAGCGCCGGGATCCTGGATGCGTGCGCCAAGGGCGCGAAACCAGGTTTCGAGATGCGGACTGACCGTATTGGGAGAGCCCCGGCCGATCTTCTGCCGTACCCGCTCGATCGTGGGCCGGGCGCCTTCGAGCAACAGCGCGTCTGCCGCGGTCCAGACATCCGATTCGGTGATTCCAGTGGCCATGATGATGTTTTGTCGAGTTGGGCGGGGGAATTAGTCACGATAATGGAACCTTATCGCGAGTTATATGCCGTTGATGTTGTATATCTTACATCGAACATATGATTTCGTACATTCAAAGCGAAAGATATGCGCACATGCCGCTAGCGCGCAAGTCAGCAGGACGTCCGCGCTCTTCGAGACGCTTCTGCCGCAAATATTCGGTGGAACTCGGTTAGTCGCTGAGCAAATCACAAGACAGGCGCGGACACGAGGCTGCTGCCCCCTTCCCTCGCGACTTCGCAAAAGACCCAGTCGGCTAACGCACCGCGCCCGCCGCCAGAATGTCGCCCGTTCGGTTCACCTCACCGCCCCAGATTTGTCCTCGCCAATTCGATTACCTCGTCACCCCTGCCGTTCATGATGGCCTTCAGCATGTACAGCCCAAACCCTTTGGCCTGTTCGAGCTTTATCTTGGGCGGGACGATCAACTCTTGCGACGAGGTCAACACATCGACCAGCACCGGGCCGGGATGGGCAAGCGCTTCCTGCAACGCCGCATCCAGGTATTCGGACGATTCCACTCGGATGCCGCGTACGCCGACGGCTTCGGCCATGGCGGCGAAATTGGGGTTCTGCAGGTCGGTGCCGGTATCCAGGAACCCGGCCGCTTTCATTTCCATGGAGACGAAGCCCAACGAGCCGTTGTTGAAGACGACGATCTTCACGGGAAGCTGCAACTGCGACAACGACAGAAAATCTCCCATCATCATCGTGAACCCGCCATCGCCGGACATGGAAATCACCTGCCGGCCCGGCGCCGCCGCCTGCGCGCCGATCGCCTGGAGCATGGCGTTGGCCATGGAGCCGTGGTTGAAGGAACCCAGCAAGCGGCGCTTGCCGTTCATGGTGAGATATCTTGCCGCCCATACGGTGGGCGAACCGACTTCCGCTGCAAAGATGGCGTCGTCATCGGCCAATTCGTTGATGCGCCGGGCCAGATACTGGGGATGCAGCGGCCGGCCGGCGGGCGCGGGAGCGGCCAGGTTGTCGAGATCTTTACGGGAGTCCCGGTAATGCCGAAGCGCGGCGTCAAGGAAGGCGCTGTCCTGGCGGTCGTCCAGTTGCTCGAGCAACGCGGCGATGGTCTCGCCCACGTCGCCAGCAATACCCATCGTCAGCGGCGCGCGCCGGCCCAGGGCGCTGGGATCGCGATCGACCTGCACGATCTTTGCGTGTTTGGGATAGAACGGGCGATACGGAAAATCCGTGCCCAGCATCAGCAGCAGGTCGGCGTTCTCCATTGCGTGATAGCCGGAAGAAAAGCCGATGAAGCCGGTCATGCCGACGTCGCAAGGGTTGTCCCATTCGACGTGCTCTTTGCCGCGCAACGCATGGATGACAGGAGCCTTGAGCCGCTGGGCCAGCGCGACCACCGCATCGTGGCTGCCGGCGCAGCCGCTACCGGCCAGGATCGACACCTTCCCTGCCCCGTTCAGCAGCTGGGCCAGCTCCTTCACCGCTGTCGCGTCCGGGCGGATGTGAGGAGGCGCCGGAGGCTGCGGCCACGAGTCCGGCACGTCCGAAGGCGCTGCAGCGAGCGCCACGTCGCCAGGTATCACCAGGACGGACACGCCTTGCCTGCCGACCGCCGTATTGATCGCGCGGGCCAGTATTCCCGGAAGTTGCGCCGGGTTGGAGACAAGCTCGACGAAGTCGGAGCATTCCTTGAACAGGTCCTGGGGATGGGTTTCCTGGAAATATCCCAGCCCGATCTCGGACGACGGAATGTGGGCGGCAATGGCCAGCACGGGGACGCGGCTGCGCTGGCAGTCGAACAGGCCATTGATCAGGTGCAGATTGCCGGGTCCGCAACTGCCGGCGCATACCGCCAGCGTGCCGGTGATGGTAGCTTCTGCGCCGGCGGCGAAAGCCGCGGTCTCTTCGTGGCGGGTGTGCATCCACTCGATCCGGCCCATCCTGCGAAGGCTGTCGTTCAGTCCATTGAGACTGTCGCCTGTCACGCCCCAGATGCGGCGGACGCCAACTTCAGCAAGCACTTTGACAAGATAGTCTGCGACGGTTGCGGCCATGGATTGCTCCTTGAGGGAACGCCGCCGGGACACTTACCGCTACGGTTTGCCCTAGCGTCGGAAGTTGACTTGCGTGCGGGAAATCGTAGCACCGCGCCCGGCGCCATGCGCAACGGCCGGACGCCGGTAGCGCCACGCTCACCGGCTAACATGACGGGATTATTCGACTGTTTTATTACCAAAACCAAAGGGACGGCCAACTGCCGTGGGCGCGGAAACATGAATGATTTGCCTGGCATGGCCCCGGCGCTGACAGCCGCCTTGGCGCCGCTGGATCCGGACACGCTCGACAGCCACGCCGACGCCGCCGTGCGCGACCTGCTGCGCGAAGGCAGTTCGGCCAACACGGCATCAAGCTACCGCGCGGCGATCCGATACTGGTCGGCGTGGTTCGGGTTGCGGTATGGCAAGGCCTTCGCCTTGCCCGTGTCCGAGGCCGCGGTCATTCAATTCGTGGTGGACCACGCGCAACGGTCTTCCGATACCGGCCTGGAGTGGGAGCTGCCGCTGGCTCTGGACCGGGAACTGGTGCGGCTGAAGGCGAAAGGCAAGCTTGGCGCGCCGAGCCTGAACACGCTGCTGCAGCGCTTGTCCGTGCTGTCCAAGGCGCATGAGTTGCTGGGGCACCCGAACCCCTGTCGCGGCGCCGCTGTGCGAGAGCTGGTGTCCAAGACCCGCCGGGCCTATGCCCGCCGCGGCGTGGCGCCCGCCCGCAAAGAGGCGCTGACGCGCGAACCGCTTGAAGCCATGCTGGAGACCTGCGACGACTCGTTGCGCGGCAAGCGGGACCGTGCGCTGCTGCTGTTCGCCTGGGCGAGCGGCGGCCGCCGCCGCTCGGAGGTGGTGCGCGCCACGATGGAAAACACCCGCCGCACGGGCGATGGCTATCTTTTTACGATGGCGCATTCCAAAACAAACCAGACGGGCGCCGTCCGGGCGCAGGACCAGAAGCCGATCCTGGGCAAGGCTGCTGAAGCGCTGGCCGACTGGCTGGCAGCCAGCGGCGTCCAGCAAGGGCCGATCTTCAGGCGGGTCCGGCGTGGCGATGTCGTGGCCGAGCCGCTGGCGGCCGCGGCCGTGCGCGACATCGTCCTGGAACGCAGCCGGCTGGCGGGGCTGGACGGCGCGTATTCGGCGCACAGCCTGCGCTCGGGCTTTGTGACGGAAGCCGGCCGGCGCAACGTGCCGCTGGGCGACACCATGGCGATGACCGGCCACGCCAGCGTGGCGACGGTGATGGGGTACTTCCGGGCCGGGGCGGCGGCGCAATCGCCCGCGGCGCGCCTGCTGGACGACCCGCCTGCCCCAGACCTACAGGATCCGCGCAACCTGCCGTAATGCAGGCAGTGACTTTACAATCACTGCGCTCCGGCCCTCGTCCCGACCGATATCCTTCGAATCAACGGTAAGCGCCCGGACGCCTGGCTCGTCCCCTGCCCGTTCCGATCCCATGCAAATCAATCTCCGCGGGCTTGTGCTTGCGCTTACCGTCTTCAGCGCCATCGCCGCCACGGCCAATGCCCTGTATGCAAGCTATCGCGTGCAGCGGGAGCAATTGATCGAGAACACGCTCGAATCGAACCGCGTCTACGCGACGAAGCTGGCCGAAGGCGCGGCCAGTTTTCTGCGATCGGCGCAGCAGCAGTTGGGATACAGCGCCCGGCACATGCCCGATCTGATGGCGTCCCCGGATCGCCTGGCTGCCGAAGTGATGCGCGTGCAGCAACAGACGGACAGCTTCAACTCGGTGGGCGTGGTGGGCGCGGACGGCACCATCCTGGCCACCACGGCGTCTTTCCGCAACTTTCTGGGCGTGCAGGTCGACAGCCCCGGCAGCCGCGCCGCCTTGAGCAAACGCCAGCCCATGATCAGCAAGCCGTACGTGTCCATCGCGGGCAATCTGCTGATCAATGTCACGCACCCGATCTTTTCGAACGACGGCGTCTACATGGGGTACGTCGGGGGCACGATCTACCTGCGTAATGAAAGCGCGTTGAACGAGCTGTTGGGCAAGCATCATTACCACGACGGGTCGTATCTGTATGTGGTGGATGGCGATGGACAGCTTCTCTATCACACCGATCCCGCGCGCGTCGGCGAAATAGTCCTGACGAATCCGGTGGTCGCCTCGGTGATCAAGGGCAATACCGGCGCGATGCGCGTCATCAATACCAAGGGGGTGGACATGCTGGCCGGGTACGCACCGGTGCCCATCAGCGGTTGGGGCGTGGTGGCGCAGCGCCCCGCCCAGGTCACGTTGGAACCGATCCACGACCTGATCTGGGCGTTGCTGGGCTATGCCGCACCGCTGGCGGTGGCTTTCCTGCTGGCCATCTGGTGGTGCGCCCGCATGATTTCGCTGCCGCTGTCGCAACTGGCCACGAACGTGGAGCATCAGGACGTATCCGTGGCGATGCAGCGCGTGCAGTCCGTGAAGGCCTGGTACTTCGAGGCCGAACGGCTCAAGCGCGCCGTGATGGCCAGCTTCACGAGCCTGCAGGACAAGATCGGCAAACTGAACCTGGCGAGCATCACGGATCCGCTGACCGGGCTGCGCAACCGACGCGGCACGCAGGACGCGGTGGACCAGATGCAGGCCGGCAGCACGCCGTTTTCGGTGGTGGCGCTGGATATCGATCACTTCAAACGCATCAACGATACCTACGGCCACAACGTCGGCGACGAGGTGATTCGCGATATGGCGCAGATCATGCGTGAATGTTCGCGGCCGTCGGACGTGCTGTGCCGCAATGGCGGTGAGGAGTTCCTGATCCTGTTGCCCGGCGTGGCGGCGCGGGAGGCGGTGAATGTGGCCGAGCGGCTGCGGGCGCATATTGCAGAACGGCCATTGCACGGCGCCAACCGCGTGACGGTATCGGCGGGCGTGGCCCAGTGGCCGTCGACGGGGCCGGACGTGGATGAGACGTTCCGGGCGGCCGACGCGGCGTTGTATGTGGCCAAGCAGCAGGGGCGCAATCGCGTCGTCATGCACGAGGCGTGAAGCCCGGCAGGTGAATTCGCCGTGGCGGCGCCAAGCCGCAGCGGCTCGGAATCAGGATCCAAGTGCGCGTTCCAGCAAGAGGCCTGGGCAGATATGACACGAAGACCGGCCGCCGCAAGGTTTCGCAGAAAACCGCAATTAACTGCATTCCAGCGAAATATTCTTGCCCGTATAAATTGAAATCCGGCGGAATCTGCCAAAACCCCAATATCAGCTAGGGCAATTACAGTATTCTGCGCAGCTTCGACTTTGCCTGGACCTGCACGCCGAGATGTTGCGCCCCGCCGTCGCGCCAAAATCCCTGGAACGTCATTTCATCGCGCTGGCTGTAGGCGTGCTGTTGCTGGTGTCGGTGCTTGCCGGCATCCTGCTGTACCAGAACTGGCAGTCGTACGGCGCGGCGTCGCAGGCGCGGCAGGCATTTGCCTCGGTGCGCGCGACGATCCGCGTCATGGAGCGAGCCTCCGCCGAACGAGGCCCCATGAACGCCGCGCTGGGATCCGCCCTGCCCGTGCCGCCGGAGGTCATGGCATCGCTGGCCGCGGCTCGGACACGCACGGACAGCTTGATCGAGGCGCTGCTGGCGCTGCACGCCGGCGCCGACGGCAATGCCAAGCGCGGCGAGATCCGACGCATACGCCTGTCACTAGCCGAAGCGCGCCAGGACGTTGACCGACTGATCGCCGCCCCGCGCGATCAGCGATCCGGCCAGATGCTGTGGGACGCGGTCAGCGCCATGGTGCGCATCATTCCGCAATGGCAGGCGAGCCTGGCCGCCAACGCGGGGCTGGTCATGCGCAGCGAAGCCAATGCGCCCAGCCTGTTGACGCTGGCACTGCTGGCCAGCGAGCTGCGCGAACAGGCCGGCCTGCTCGGTTCCACCTACACGCCCGCTTTAAGCCAGCGCCGGCAGTTGACCGACGAGGAACAGTTCCGTATCGAACGCGTGCTCGGCAGGATCGACGAGTTGCACGCGCTGATCAGGGCTCGGATGGCGACACATCCGGATGTGCGGGCGACCGAGGTGTATGCGCGGATGGAAGCGCGCTACTTTGGCGAAGGCCTGGCCTACCTTGACGATGTTCGCGAGCAGGCATCGCGGCAGTGGGACGAAGCCTCTGTCTCGACTGGCGATCTGGCCGCGGCGTATGTGCCGATGATGGGCGCCATCACCGAATTCGGCGACGTGCTGCTGGACGAGATGGAACGTCACATCGACGCGCACCGCATGTCAGCGGCCCGATTGCTTGCCGTGACCCTGGCGGCGACAGCCCTGCTCGTGGCGGCGCTGGCCGTGGCGCTGGTGCAATTCCGCAAGCGCGTGATCCAGCCTTTTGCACTGGCCACGCGCATCATCGGATCAATCGCCAGCGGGTCGACGCCGGCCAAGATTCCACCGGGCAAATACCATGGCGAAGTCGAGGAGGTCTTCAATGCGCTGCGCGTGTTGAAGGAAAACGCCGCGGCGCGCAAGCGCCTGGAGACGGAGCGCGACCGGCTGATTGCGGACTTGGCGCATACCGCCGAAACGGACTACCTGACGGGATTGTTGAACCGGCGCGCCTTCGAGAAGCGGTTTGAGGCGGCGTGCGCCCATTGGGACGAAAGCCAGCCGATGCTGGCCTTCATCCTGTTCGATATCGACCACTTCAAGACCATCAATGACACGTACGGCCATGCGAGCGGCGACCTGGCGCTCAAGGCCGTGGCCAATCTATGCCGCACAGTCTGGCGTCAGTCAGATGTGGTCGCGCGCGTGGGCGGAGAGGAATTTGCCGTGCTGTGCCGCACGCGCGGCGCGCAGCAGGCGGTGGAGATGGCGGAACGGATGCGTGCAAGCATCGGCGCGAGCACCGTCACGTCGGAAAGCGCCGCCACGTTTGGCCTGACGGCCAGCTTCGGCGTGGCATGCATTTCCTGGAGCCATGCGGAATCCGTCAGCGGCCTTTTCCGTGCCGCTGACGAACTCTTGTATCTGGCGAAATTGAACGGGCGCAATCAGGTCCAGCAACGCACCCTGGGATGACATCGTTTCTGGCGGCCCGGAAGTTTGGTGGCCCAGAAGCTAGACGGCCCAGAAGCTTGACGGCGGCTGGGCCGTCTAGCTTCTGGGCCGATGGGCGATGCGCTCAGCGGATTACCTGACTACTGCTACCTGCAGAGCGGATTGCCCGCTTGCCGGATTACGACTTGACGCGTGAAACGTCGGCCTGCTTGGAGGTCTCGGCGCTACGGGAAGGCGCGTCGTGACGGTCGGACTGCTTGTTGGATTCGGGCGCTTTCCAATTCAGCGGGGGGATCTCGAAGCTTCCCTTCTTGGCAGTCAATTGATGAGTCATAAGCATGCTCCTGGACAGGCACATGGCTTCCCCCGCCGAGCACCATGCACAGATTCTGGCGGGCCATGAATGCCGCGGGTGCGGGGGAGCATTCAGAAAGCAGGCGGCGCCGGGAAGAGGTATCGGCAGTTTTATTGTTTTTTTGCCGATAGATAAAAGATTTTAGCCCAAAGTTGACAGAAATAGCAAGCAGGAGTACCAGATGCCGTTTGCTCGCGGCATCCATCCGATGCCGCGCGGTGCTGGCAACGACCCAAAACTGCGAGTGATTGACTTTGGAGAATGATCGTTCTACCATCTGCCCATCGCAGATAGAACGATCATTCTCGATATGTCCGACACCGCCCTCACCCCCGCTTCCAACGTGCATGAAAAGCTGCTGCGCGCCACCGAACATCTGATCTATGGCGGCGGTATCAATGCCACCGGCATGGACCTCATCGTCAAGACCTCTGGCGTATCCCGCAAGACCATCTACAACCACTACGGCACGAAGGAAGTCCTGGTTGCCGCTGCACTGACGGCCCGCGACGAGCGTTGGATGCAGTGGTTCATCGACGCCACGACCCGCGCGCCCTCGCCGCGTGCGCGCCTTCTGTCCATCTTCGATGCGCTGCGCGAATGGTTCGCGTCGGACGGCTTTCGCGGCTGCGCGTTCATCAACGCCGCCGGCGAAATCGGCGACGCGGACAGCCCGATCCGCGCGGTTGCCCGGCGCCACAAGGAACGTCTGCTTGCCCACGTGCTGTCGCTGGTGCAGGCCGCGGGCCTGCCGCACGCCGATGAGCGCGCGCGCCAATTGCTCGTGCTGATCGACGGTGCGATTGCCGTGGCCATGGTCACGGGCGATGCGTCCATCACCGACAGCGCCGAACGCGCCGCCCAGGCGCTGCTTGACGCGGACCACTGAGTCCGCGTCCTCCACTTGCTTTTTTCACCCCCCCTGTCCATGAGGCCTTTGCCATGACGACCCCCTCCGAAGTCCGCCC